>NZ_POUD01000192.1 GCF_003236395.1 Nonomuraea aridisoli
CCCCAAAAAAAAAGGACCCCGGTCACGCCACCGTCCCTCCCAGGAAGGGCACCAGCCACTCACCCTGCCTTCCTCTCGAGGACCTCGGCCATTCGCTCTTCCTCCCTGAAGGACCTCAGCCCGCGCAGGCGGTCACGTCCGGGTCTGGGTGAGGACGGCGGCGAGCGTGTCGAAGGCGTCGACCAAGCTGTCGGTGAGCGCCACGTAGCGAGGGTCGAGCGGGGACGGCGGCGTACGCAGGGCCGCCTGGAGCCGGCGCAGCGGCGGCAGTCCGGCGGGCTCCCGCGACGTTCGGATCGCCTCGGCGAGCGCGTCCGCGGTCGTGGCGAGCGCGGCGGTCAGCGCGTCCAGCCGGGGCCGCGCGTCGGCCCGGACGACGGCGGACTGCTCCAGGACGAGGGTGTGCAACGAGAGCTCGGTGTGGGCGAGCCGGGTCACCGCGGCGACCAGGGTCTGCGCGACGGCCGGCGTCATCGCGGGCTGCGGCGGCTCCTCGGCCAAGCGGGCGGCGGACGCCTCCGCTTCCGTCCGGGCCCTGCGGGCCTCGGCCTGGAGGGTACGCAGCGCCGCGGGATCGACCTCCTCGGGGTTCGCGTACTGGCGCAGCAGGGACGTCGTGTACCGGCCGTGCGCCGTGACGAGGCGGGCGAAGGTCTCCTGCGCGCTGAGCACCTCACCGCTCGGCCACAACGCGTACGCGACGAGCGCGATGGCCGAGCCGATGACCGTGTCCGCCAGGCGCTCGGTGGCGGCGGTGGCCCCCGGGGTGCCGAGGATGTCCAGCAAAATCACCAGATAGACGGTGAGGGATGTGCTGAACAGCAGGTAGCTGACGTTGAACACGGCGTAGCCGACCGTGACGAACACGGTGGCCCCGATGATCAGGCCGACGGGGTGCGGGTGCACCAGGCCGGCCAGCACCGCGCCGAGAAAGGCCCCGGCGGCCGTGCCCACGGCCCGCTGCACGCTGCGTTCCGCCGTCGAGGCGAAGTCGGGTTTGAGCACCAGGAAGATCGTCAGCACCACCCAGCGGCCTTCGAACAGGCCCGTGGTCTGCACCATGAGCTCCGCCAGCCCGGCGGCCACCGCGACGCGGATGGCGTGGCGGCCGGTCTCACCGGTCGGGGTCAGGTTCGCGCGCAACGCGAGCGCGGTCCAGGTGATCGCCTCCTGCCCCACCGGCATCGTGGGCTGCCCGGAGGGCACGCCGGCCGCCCCCGTCCGCACGGGCACGCCGTGGAGCCGGGCCAGGATGCCGGTGACGGCGCGCAGCAGTCCGAGCACGCTCTCCGCGGTCCATTCCCAGCGCGTGTCGGGCGGGACGGCAGGCTGGGGAAGCAGCCCGTCCAGCACGCGTACCCGTTCCGCGCGGTCGCCGCGCCGGGCGCTCAGCGCGTCCGCGACGGCGTCGAGCGCCCGCGTCACGGCGGTGGCGAAGTCGCGGACCGGCTCGGCGGGTTCGTCGGCCGCGTGCTCGGCGAAGGCCGCGAGCGAGGCGCGGATCCGTTCCGCCTGTTCGAGCAGGTCGAGGAAGGCCAGCCGGACGGGGTGCGGCAACAGCGGGTTGGGGTCGGCGAGCACGGCCGCGGCGGGGAAGGCGTCCGACGGCGGCGGGTCGGATCCCCCGGCGGCCAGCCCGGCGGCGTAGTCGGCCAGACTCCGGTACGACTCGGCCAGCGCGGCCCGCTCGGCGGCGCCCGGCCGCAGCAGCCACGACAGGGCGACCAGCGCTCCCTGGAACAGCCCGCCGGCCACCACCAGAGCGGCCCGCAACGCGGCCTCCGACGGCTCCATCGGCAAGCCGACCCCGACCATCAGGGCGGTGGCCCACTGGAGCACCGCGACGCTCATCCGCCGGCCGAGACAGACCGCCAGCCCGGTGACGTAGCCCCAGAGCATGACGACGGGCACCAGCAACCAGGGGGCGGCCGCCACGGTGGTCGCCCCCACGAAGGTGGACACGGCCATGCCGGCGGTGGCCGCCGCGACCACCGCCACCCGGGTGCGGGTGACGCCCTGGAAGGACGCGAACCCGGCGGGCAGCGCTCCCAGCGACATGAACGCGCCGTAATCCAGATGCCCGGCCGCCGCGCCGACGGCCAGCGGCAACATCGTCCCCACGCCCACCCGGAGCGCGCGCTGGAGCGTGACGTCGCTCCAGTGGAACGGGCCCACCCGCAGCAGCTCACGCCACTGGATCCGGCGGAGGTTGCCCCAGGCCGAGCGCCCGTCGCCGAACGGGGCTCGATGCTGATGGTCGGTCACTGGTCGTGGTGCGTTCATCGGCTGAAACGGCTCGTCCCATGCCGCCCTACCCAGCCCGTTCACCGCCTACGCGGACGTCAGAGGTGCTCGAGTGCACCGGTGCCGGTGGTGCGGCCGGCCCCGTCCCCGACGACCGCCGCGACACCATCCTCCGTACGCTTCCACGCCGCCGTAATCTGCTGCTCACCGTACGCCGGGGCCGGGGCATGTCGCGGCACACTGCACACGAAAAAGGGAGGAAGCGGCCGAAGCGACTTCCTCCCGTGTGCCATGGGGACCACCTGACGCCATGCTCGTTGACAATCAAAAGGATCATCACACCGCACACCGGATGCTCGGCTTCGCGTCTGCTGCGACTCCCTGGCATCGGAGGCTGTGGCGACTGGGGACCGTGCTCGAATTGTCCGAGCTCCTTGAAGCCGTGAGCGTCCGGGCCACGGGGGCGCTCGCCGAGCCTTCCGTGAAATATCTGGGCGATGTGCCGGCGAGGAGAATCCAGCGTGATCCCGGGATGGGCTCTCCCCCCGAACGCGGCCAGCTGATCAAGCATGTCAACAGAACCATGCAGGTGGACGGTCATGACTGGTTCGCGCTGCGCCTTCTGCTGCAGGAGAGCCGGCCGGAGCACAGCTCGCTCTCACCCGCATCCGAGCACTGCTCGCTCATCCGAACGCGACCTTGACCCGCATCGTCAGCCAACTTGAAGACTCTTTCCGCCGGCTGTATCGACAGCGAAATCTGATCGTCCACGCCGGTCAAACCGGGTCCGTAGCGCTTGACGGGACACTACGCACCGTGTCACCTCTCGCGGATGCGGGAGTAGATCGCGTCGTCCAGGCCGGCGCACTGCACGGCATTCCGGCTCTCACGTTCGCCGCCGCAACCGAGGTCCGATTGGCGCAAAGCGCCTTCGGCACGAAGTGCCTCTCGGAACTGTTCGGCCACCGGCCGTGATCTCGGACGTAGATTCGCGCCCATGGTGAAGGCGACCCTGACAACCGTACGACCGTAGCTGAGGGCGACCGGGCCCGTACGCGTCGCGTGACGTGTGCGGGGTTTCCTTTTTCGCTGACGAGATACGTCTACTAGACGTAGTATCCCAGCCATCCAGACAAGAAGGAGGAGCCATGGGCCGTCACGAGGAAGCCGAGAGCCCGAAGGTCGAGGACTTCGACCCCAAGAAGCACGGCGTCCCTTCCACCGGCGATCACAACGAGACGGGTTCCGGCAAGCACGGCGACAAGGGCAAGGACGGCGACAAGTGACCGATCTCGCCGCCCGCATGGACGGCCTGATGGCCACGATCGACCCTTCCGGCGAGATCGCGAACGCGGTCGAGAAGGCGATCCGCGCGGTCCCCCGTCACCACTTCATCCCGCCGGTCGGCCTCGTCGCGCCGGTCAGGTCCCGCCCGTACCTGATCGACCGCGACGCCGACCCCGGCGGCTGGTGGCAGGCCGTCTACTCCAATACCGCCATCGTGACCCAGCTCAGCGACGGCGCCACCCCGCTGCGCGAGCTCAACGGTGACTACACGTCCTCGGGATCGGCTCCGAGCACGGTGGCCGACCTGCTCAACCTGCTCGATCCCGAGCCCGGCAACCGCGTGCTCGAGATAGCCACCGGGACGGGCTGGACCGGCGCGCTGCTCTCCCATCTGGTCGGCGGTCGCGGAGAGGTCACCTCGATCGAGATCGACCCGGCCGTCGCGGAGCAGGCCGCGAAGAACCTCGCCGACGCGGGCGTCGCCGTGACCCTGATCGTCGGCGACGGCGCTCTCGGGTGGCCGCCGGGTGCGCCGTACGACCGGGTGCACGTCAGCTGCGGGATCCGGGCCGTGCCGTACACGTGGATCGAGCAGTGCCGGCCCGGCGCGGTGATCGTGTTGCCGTACTGTCCCAACTTCGGCGGCAACCACTCGCTGCGGCTCGTCGTCCTCCCGGACGGGACGGCCGTCGGGCGCTTCCCCGGCTTCGCGTCGTACATGATGATGCGTTCGCAGCGGCCCGTCGCCCCGCTCGACCCGCGCGGGCCGGAGGAGCGGCACCGGCTGCGGACCCGCGTCGACCCGCGCACGATCGCGTACGCACCGGCCGGCGCCGACCTGGCCATGGCGGCGATGACCGGCCTGGAAGCCAGCCACTGCAGCGCGACGGACGAGCACGGCGAGCTCTTCAAGCTGTGGATCTGCGACCCGCACGACCCGCACTCGTGGGCGACGGCGGTCTGGCGGCCGAACAGCGTGGAGTACGACGTCTACCAGGTCGGCCACCGGCCCGTCTGGGACGAGGTCCTGAACGCCTACTTCCTGTGGGTGAGCTGGGGCCGTCCGGGCCGTGACCGCTTCGGCATGACGGTCGGCCCCCACGGTCAGCGCGTCTGGCTCGACTCTCCCGACCGCATCGTGGGCTGACGTATCGGATAAGTGGATAAGTGGGATAACGTCGCGCGAAAACGGAGTCGATCTTGTCCCGAGCAGTTCTGCCGGTGTGGGTGGCCGCGTTCGCCGCCGCGGCCTACCCGACCTGGGATCGGTGGCGCTGCTATCTCTTCCCCCCGGACACCGGGTCGGGCTGGGTGATCTACGGACAGGTCCGGCTGTTCTCCTTGCACGACTTCACCTGGCAGGACGTCTACGAGTGGTCCCTCCTGCGGTCGCTTCTCGCGGACGTCCACACGGTCGTGGAGTTCGCGCTGGACTGGGGGCTCCTCGCGCTGGGCGTGCTGGTGCTCGCGGCGCGGCGGCGGTCGGCGGTGGCCGGGCGGCGGGCGGCGGCGGTGCTCACGCTGGTCGCGGTGCTCGTGCCGCTCGACCCGCCGGCCGCGAGCGCAGTCGACTTCGCCCCGCTGGACGTGCGGTGGTGGGCGGACGTGGCCGATCGTATGGGGGAGACCACGACGGTGGCCCTGCTGTCGGCCGCCGTGCTGGTGCTGCTCGTGACGCAGGTCCCGGGCCCGGAACGCGACCGCCGCTCGCGCCCGACGGCCTCCCTGGTGGCGCGCAGGGCGCTGGGGGCGCTCATCGACTACTGGCTGGTCACCGTGCTCGTCTCCGTCGCCGTCGGCCTGACGAAAGGCGGCTTGTACGTCATCGGACCCCCGGGCCTCCTGGCCTATTTCCGGCTCTCCGGATTCGTCGACGACCCGAGCCGGCTGCTCCTCGCGGCTCTGGTGATCGGCTACGTCCTGTCCGGGCGCACACTGGGGATCCGGCTCATGGGGCTGCGTCGCCGGCCGTCGGCCCTCGGACAGCACGATGGACAAGGTGGCGAGTGATCTTGACCCGGTTGACGTTGACGGCTTGGCTGGGCGCGTTATGCGCCGCCGCCTACCCGACGTGGGAGCACTGGAGGCCGTACGTCGGGGAGCGCAGGGCGTTCTTCTGCGTCGGCTCGTACTTCCCGGACGCGAACATGTGGCAGCCGCTCGTCCTACCTCTCCGCGCGGATGCCGACATGCTGGTGGGGCTGGGGGTGACCTGGGCCGTGCCGGCGGTGGTCGTGCTGGTGGCGTTGGGACACTGGCGGTCGGCGGTGGCCGGGCGGCGGGCGGCGGCGGTCCTCGCGGCGACCGCGGTGGCCGGCCCCCTCGTCGCGATGTACTTCGACTCCGACGCCTGCGCCTTCGTCCCGCTGTTCAGCGGTCAGTGGTTCGTGGAGGTGGTCGATCGGGCGAGCACCGACAGCACGGTCCTGGCCCTGCTGGTGGCCGCCGTCCTCGTGCTGCTCGCCACCCGTGGGCGGCCGGAGCCGGACCCCCGTCCGGCGGGCCGGGCCGCGCGCTGGACGGCGGCGATCCTGATCGACTACTGGATGGTCGTCACGATCCGTCTGCTGCTCCCTGGGGTCTCCTGGGAGTCCGGCCTCCTGGCGGGGCTGACGTTCCCCGGCCTCGTGTACCCGCCCGAACAGCTGCTCGTCCTCCTGGTGATCATCCTCTACCTGCTGCCCCGGCGGACGCTCGGGATCTGGCTGACGGGCCTGCGCCGGTGAGTCAGGCGGTGGCGCCGCCGTCCACGACGTGGTCGGCGCCGACGACGAAGCTCGACTCCGGCGACGACAACCACAGCGCCGCCGCGGCGATCTCCTCGGGGGCGGCCACGCGGCCGATCGGCAGGCCGGTCTTCATGCGTTCGTCCCGCTCGGCGCGGGTCTCGCCGGGGCGCGTCGAAATGGGCGAGTCGATCGGGCCGGGGCTGATGGCGTTGACGCGGACGCCGTCGGCGATGTGGTCGCGCGCCGCCGCCCGGGTCAGGTAGCTCACGGCGGCCTTCGAGGCGGCGTACGCGCTCGCCCCGGCCAGGCGCCAGTGCGCGCCCATGTTGGAGGCCACGTTGACGATCGTGCCGCCGCCGTGGGCCCGCATGTGGGCGATCTCGTGCTTCATCGACAGGTAGACGCCCGTGAGGTTGACGGCGAGCACGTCGTCCCAGGTGTCCTCGTCGTAGTCGGCCAGCGGCGCGAGCTTGCCGAAGATCCCGGCGGCGTTGAGCGCGACGTCGAGCCGGCCGTGGCGGGTGACGGCGGCCGTCACCATGGCGGCCACGTCGGCCGAGCTGGTGACGTCGACGGTGAACGCGCTCGCCTTGCCGCCGCCCTCCTCGATCAGCTTCACCACCTCGGCCAGCCGCGCGGCGTCACGCCCGGCGACGAGCACGGCGGCCCCCTCCCTTGCGTACGCGAGCGCCGCCGCCCGGCCCACGACCCCGCTCGCGCCCGTCACCAAGGCGACCTTGCCGGCAAAACGACCTGTCATCATTCCATACCAATCGTTCTCATATTTGGACGGCGTTCATGGCCTGGTCCACGGCGTCGCGCAGCCGGCGCGGGTCGGGGTCGGCGCGGCCGAGCACGCGTACGCCCTGCACCAGCACGAGCAGGAACCTGGCCAGCGCGTGCGGGTCCTTGCCCACCGGGATCTCTCCCTGGGCGCGCGCCCTGACCAGGGCCCCGGCCAGCACGGCCTCCATCTCGGCCCAGCTCGCCACGATCTTGCGCGACACGACCGGGTCGCGCGAGCCGAACTCCACCGCCGTGTTGACCACCATGCAGCCCCGCCGCAACTCGTCGGCCAGGCATTCGGCGACGTAGGCGTCGAGGAAGGCGCGGATCGCGGGCAGCGCGGGCCCCGGCTGGGACAGCGGCTCCACGACGTCGGACTGCTCGATGTAACGCTCCAGCGCCTTCAGGTAGAGCTCGCGCTTGCCGCCGAAGGTCGCGTAGATGCTGGCCCGCGCGATCCCGAGCCGCTCCACGAGGTCGGCCATCGAGGTCGCTTCGTACCCGCGCTCCCAGAACAGCTCCAGCGCCTGCTGCAGCGCGGTGTCGGGATCGAACTCCTTGGTCCTTGCCACGCCGCAGACGCTAACACTATCGAGAACGATCGGTCAAAAATTTAGCGCGGAGTCAGGACCCATCTCCAGGTGCCCTCCTTGTTGCTGTCGCGGTTTCGTCCGAGCTGGGTCATCCGCTCGCCGTCCACGCTCACCAGGACGAGGCCGTTGTCGAACTCGTTGCCGCACGAGCCCGCGCAGCCGAGCGCGATGACGTTGTCGTCGTCGGCCCAGGCGTGCAGTTGCAGCACGTTCTGGCGGCCGGCGATCTCGCCGGTCGCGGCATCGGTGATCTCGGTGGGCAGCCCGTCCGGGCCGAGCAGGAGGCGGCCGTCCGGGGAGAGGGCGGAGTGGCGCGAGTAGCCGACGTAGTGCTCTCCTGCCGGCGCCTGCGCCGGCTCGCCGTCGAGGGTGTAGAACAGCCGGTCCGGCCGGGTCCTCGTCGGTGACCAGAGCAGGCTGCCGTCCAGGCTCCAGCCGAGGTCCTGGCGCGGGTTGCCGGTGATGCGGGCCGAGCTCTCGAAGCCGGGCAGCGGCGGCAGCTCGTGGTAGCCGGCCGTGCCGCCCGGCACGTCGATGATGTAGTAGCCGGTGCGCGGGTTCACACCGAAGCGCTGGTGCGCCTGGTCGCCCTCGCCCTCCATGATCTCCGGGTAGCTGGAGTAGGCGGTGGCGAGGATCTTGGTGCCGTCCGGCGACCAGACGACGGAGCCGACGGGGTGCTCCAGGTCGATCCATGTGAGCATCTCGCGGGTGTTCATGTCGAGCACGCCCACCCGCCTGCCGAGCCCGTCGCCCTCCAGCACGGCCGCGACCTGCAGCCCGGGCGCGACGTCCACCCACGCGTACGGCGTCTCCTCGTAGCCGCCGGTTCGCGGGTCGTACAGGGACCAGGTCCGCAGGAGGCGCTGCCCGCTCTTCGCCGGCCGGTACACGTAGTACGCCGAGACGGCCAGGCGCCCGGCGGCGATGAGCCTGGCCGGCGGGCTGTGCTCGGTGTCGGTGCGCACGTCCGCCGGCGCGGGCGACGGCCGCGCCGGCAGCGTGATGCCGGTGGCCGGGCGCACGACCGGCTCGGGCTCGCGCTGACCGGTGACGAACACGGCGATCGCGGCGACCATGGCCGCCGCCAGCACCGCGGCTCCCACGGGCTTCCAGACGCGCCTCCGTAGCGCCCGGTCGGCCAGGTCGTGCGGCACCTGGGCCTCCCCGGCCCATTCCTCCAGCGTGTCGCGCAGCAGGCGGGTCACCTGGCCACCTCCAGTTCGCGTGCCAGTTCGGGGGCGACCTCGCGCAGCCGGGCGAGCGACCGGTGCGCGGTGCTCCTGACCGTGCCGACGGAGCAGCCCAGCACGCCGGCGATCTCCTTCTCCGGCAGGTCCTCGAAATACCGCAGCACCAGCACCGCGCGCTGCCGGGCGGTGAGCCGGGCGAGGGCGGCGCGCAGCACCATGCGCAGCTCGCTCTGGTGGTGCGCGTCGCGTTCGGCCTGCTCGGGCGGGCTCGCCTGGACCACCTCGCCGCGGCGCACGCTCGTCCGCCACCAGCTGACCTGCTGGCGGTACATGATCTGCCTCGCGTACGCCTCGGGCGCCTCCACGCGCCGCCACCGGCCCGCCAGCCGGGCCAGGGCGGTCTGCACCAGGTCCTCGGCCGCGTGCTGGTCACCGCCGGTGAGCAGGAATCCGAGCCGCATGAGCGCGGGGGAACGCGCGGCCACGAACTCGCGGAACCGTTGCTCGTCCGCGGCGTCCACGGTCACCTCCAGGGGATCGACGTCACCCTTTCAGACGCCGGCGACGCCCCCTGCTATGCGACCCTTCACCGCATGATGTCGGGATCCTCGTCCTCCGGCGGGAGCGAGGCCGGGTTGAGCTGTTCGAGCGGGGCCTCGTCCCGCGCCGCCCGTTCGGCCTCGGGCCTCTCCTCCACGGGCCCCGCCTGGCGCGGCACCCGCAGCAGCCCGAGGCTCTCCTGCTCGCCCCGCCGCACGATCACCTCGTTGATCGCCTCGATCACCTCGGGCCTGCTGTAGGCGCCCTCGGGCAGCTCGTTGAGGTGCGCGAGCAGGTCGGCCGGCAGGTTCACGTGCTCGGACGCGTGCGCGTACACCTCCCGCATCGCCACCCGGTCGCGTCCGCTGAAGGCCTCCTCGATGGCCTGCTGCAGTTGGTCGATCACGGCTCGGTCGGTCATCGTCATCCCCCCAAGGGTCCGGTGAGCAGGTCCAGGGCCTGCTCTGCCACCATCTCCACCGACACGTCGCGCACCCACGACTCCTCGTGGGCGCAGCGCACGGCGCCCGGCTCCACGCCGCGGGCTCCGCAGCGCGGGCAGGCCGTGGTCCACGACGTCAGCGGCCGGTGCGCCGTCCTGCTGAGCGGGCCGTAGGTGACCAGGTTGCCGCACCAGTACACGGCCACGGTGGGCGTGCCGACGGCCGCGGCGAGGTGCCGCGGCCCTGTGTCGTTGGCGATCAGCAGGTCGCACCGCTCGTACAGCGCGGCCAGGCCGCCGAGGCCGAGCGTGCCCACGACCGGCATTGCGGGCCGGCGCATCGCCTCGACCACGCCCATCACCAGGTCCTTCTCCTTCTGCCGCCCGGTTACGACCACGGGGCGGCCGGTCAGGTCGGCCACCTCGGCGAAGCGCTCCACCGGCCAGCGCCGCCTGGGGTCGTTCGCGCCCGGATGCACGGCGACGAGCCCCGCGGGCAGGTCGCCGAGGACGCCCGCCGCCTCGGCCCGGTCGGCGTCGGTGACGGCGATCCGGGCCTCCAGCCCGTCCGCGACCCCGCCGACGAGCGCGGCGACCTGGAGGAAACGCAGTGTCTCGTGGTGGTAGTCCGTGTACGGCACCCAGCGGTCGAGCTCTTCGGCCCCCGGCGCCCGCAACCCGGCGGTCACCTTGGCGCCCAGGCCGCGTACGAACGGGTTGGAGTAGCGTCCGCCGCCGTGGATCTGCACGGCCAGGTCGAACCCGCGCTCGCGCAGCGCCTCCACGAGCCCGGCGGGCGCCGGATGTCCCGGCTCCGACGTGGAGACGCCGGTGACCGGCGGCAGCGCCACCACGTCGTCCACCGGCCCCGGCCGCCCGGTCAGGAACGCGGCGTGCCAGTCGGTGCCGAGCAGCGTCAGGCGCGCGCCCGGGTAGGCCCGCTTGACGGCGTCCAGCGCGGGGACGGACAGCAGGTAGTCGCCGATCGCGTTGGCCCGCAGCACCGCGATCCTGCGCACCCCGCCGACCAGTCCCCCGGCCGCCTCAAGTCCTGACATAGCGGGTTCTGCTACCCGGGAACCCGGCCACCATAACTTCCACAAAACTGGTTTGATCAGGTCTTTCTCCGGTACTCGCTTCTCATGGGCACAGACAAGATCATCAGCGCCGTGGTCATCGGCGACGTCATGCTCGACTCATGGCTGCGCGGCCCGGCCAAGCGTCTCGCCCAGGAGGCGCCGGTGCCCGTGATGAGCCTGGAGGTGACCGAGGACGCCCCGGGCGGCGCCGCCAACACCGCGGCGAACCTGGTGGCGCTCGGGGCCCGGGTCCGGCTGGTCGGGGTCGTGGGTGACGACGAGTGCGGCGAGAAGCTGGTGCAGGCGCTGCGCCTGCTGGGCGTCCAGGTCGACCTGGTGACCGTGCCCGGACGGCGTACGGCGCACAAACGGCGGCTGGTCACCAGCGGCCAGCTCACCGCGCGCTACGACGAGGAGGACCGCGGCGCGCTGCCGGAGACGGCCGAGCGGGAGCTGCTGCGGCGGATCGCCGACGCCGTGGCGGGCGCCGACGTGGTGGTCGCCTGCGACTACGGCGGCGGGGTCTGCACGCCCGCCGTGCGCCGGGCGCTGACCGGGGCGCCGCTGGTGGTGGTGGACGCCCACGCGGTGGCGCCGTGGCGCGAGTGCGCGCCGGCCGCGGTGCTGCCCAACTACACCGAGGTCGTACGCCTGCTCGACGGCGACGGCGGCGACACCGACGACCGCCCCGCGTACCTGATGGCCCGTTCCGGGCGGCTGCTGGAGCTGACCGGGGCCGGGATGGTGGTGACCACCCTCGACGGCGAGGGAACGCTGCTGCACCGGCCCGGCCATCCGCCGTACCGGACCTACGCCGAGCCGGCGCCGCAGCACATGGCCACGGGCGCGGGCGACACCTACACGGCGGCGTTCGCGCTCTGGCTGGCGGGCGGCGCGACGCCGGAGGAGGCCGCGGAGGCGGGCCAGGCGGCGGCCGGCGTCGTGGTGCGCCGCCCCGGCACCGCGATCTGCACCCGGTACGAGCTGCTGCGCGCCCTGCGCCGTCACGAGGGCACGGTGCAGACGCCCGAGCGGCTCGCGCAGCTGCTCGACGCGCACCGGCGCAGGGGCGAGCGGGTGGTGTTCACCAACGGCTGCTTCGACGTGCTGCACCGGGGCCACGTGACGTACCTGGAGGAGGCGGCGCGGCTGGGCGACGTGCTGGTGGTGGCCGTCAACAGCGACGTGAGCGTGGCCCGGCTGAAGGGCCCGGGCCGGCCGGTGAACCCGTGCGAGGACCGGATGTCGGTGCTCGCGGCGCTGAACGACGTGGACTACGTGACCGAGTTCGACGAGGACACGCCCGAGCGGCTGCTGCGGATGATCCGCCCGGAGATCTACGTCAAGGGCGGCGACTACACCCCCGAGATGTTGCCGGAGGCGCCGCTGGTGCGCGCGCTGGGCGGCGAGGTGCGGGTGCTCGGCTACGTGCCGGACCGCTCGACCACCGCGATCATCGGCCGGATGCGCGCGCTGCCGTGAGGTTTACCGCGGTGCCGTCCGGTAAGCGGCACCGCATGGCACACCAGTACAAGGAGCCCGCCGGCCGCCGCGAAGGCTCGCCTCTCGTACGCGCCGCCGCCGGCGGCGTGGTCGCGTCCATGGCGATGTCGGGCATGCGGCGGCTCACCACGGCGCTCGGACTGGTGCCGAAGACGCCGCCGGAGTCGGTGCTGGAGAAGACCGCGCCCAAGGCCTTCTCCCGCGTCCCGGTCGAGCGCCGCCCCGCCGTGGTGGAGCTCGTCCACTGGATGTACGGCTCCACCGGCGGCGCCGCCTTCGGCCTGCTGCCGCGCAAGGTGCGCGAACGCCGGTGGGCGGGCCCCGTCTACGGTGTGCTGGCCTGGGCCGCGTTCGAGACCGCCATCGCGCCCGCGCTCGGTCTGCCGCGCAAGGGCAACACCGCCGCCGAGCGGCTGGCGCTGCTGGCCGACCACCTGCTCTACGGCGCCGTGGTGGCGTCGTCCTCCATGCGCTCACAGAAGCGCTGAGCCCTCGAAGGGCCGCAGCGGATTGGGGACGGGCACCCAGCGCATGGCCGCGCCGTCGGCCTCCAGCCAGCGCAGCAGCAGGTTGGCCTTGGCCGGGATGTGCGTGGCGGCCAGGAGTTCGCGCAGCTCCGCCGGGTCGCCGTGGTCCTTCGCGGCGGCGCTGAACACGGCCCTGGCCCGCGCCCACAGTTCGTCGGTCAGTTGCGGATGGCGCTCCGCGACCGCGCCCGCGATCTGGCACAGGTTGTTGGTGACCAGGCAGTAGACCAGCCGCTGCCACGCCCGGGCGCCGCTCAGCACGGGCGCCGCCGGCCCCGGGTGCCGTTCGGCGACGAGCTTGACGCCCTCGTGATCGCGGAAGAGGGCCTGCGCGGGCATGCCGCCCGCGTCCACGCCGACGAGCACGTTCTGCAGGTGGCATTCCAGCACGACGCCGTGCCGCAGGTACGCGTGCAGGATCGGCGGCACCACGTGCTCCAGGTAGCGCTCCCACCACAGCAGCGCACGGTCCTCGTCGAGGCCGTCGAGCGGGTTGCCGGCGAAGCCCTCGCCTATCCCGGCCGCGAGCAGCGCGGTCAGCCCCGGGCGCAGGTGCGCGCGGAGACCGTCACGGACGATCACTGCGAGCCCCTCCCCGCCGTCGGTGCCGAGGCGGGCGCTGCGGTAGCCGCGGTCGCGCAGCACGGCCGGGCGCGGCACGTGCTCGGGCAGGCCGTCGAAGGCCCGGTCCACCAGGGCGGCGACCATCGGCAGCCGGCGCAGGTCGTGCAGCCACAACCGGCGCACGTCGTTCGTGATCCGCACGTCGAGGCTGAACTTGCAGAACAGGTCGGCCTCCGGCAGGTACACCGTCCGGACGGACGACGTTGGCACCGCCACGGCCTCCGTGACGCCCAGCCGGCGCAGGTGCCGCACGCCGCCGAGCAGCCGCACCTGCCAGGGATGGGCGGGCAGCGGGACCAGGCCGCCGTCCGCCGTCCCGCCGAGCCGCTCCAGCCCGCCGGCGTCCCCCACCTCGACCAGGTCCTCCATGGGGACGCCGAGCAGCGGCAGCCGGAAGCTCGCGTACGCCTCCGGCGAATACGCCAGCCACTCCTCGGGCCCCGCTCCCCCGCGGGCCTTGGGCGCCGGGTGGAAGCGGTGCCCGGCGAGCAGCGCCTGCTCCGAGCGCAGGTACGGATCCGCCGGCGGCGTCGCGGTCCGCCGGGCGGCCAGCAGCGCGGCCGTGACGTCCCTGCTGTGCCGGATCTCGGCGGCCAGCGCCCGGTTGCCGGCCCCCGTGGCCGCGCGCAGTTCCTCGGCCGTGATCGCGATGAGCTCGTCCAGGGTGAGCGGGCGCAGGCCGTCGGGGGTGCGCAGAGCGGGCCGGACGGGGTGGCGCGTGCCCGCGACGCTCACCACGCGGCCGGTCGCGGGCAGCAGGAATCCACCGGCCTCGGCGGGCCGGGCCACCTCGCGGATCAGGCAGTTGAGCAGCGCCGTCTGCGCGAGCGCGTCCGCGTGGTGCTCCGGGCCGGGCACGAGATCGTCGGTGGATGCCATGGCGAGCTACTCCCCCCGTGGGTAGCTAGCAGGCATGTTGCCGGAAAAGGTGGGAAATATGCGGCCGGTGGAGGAGGCATTCGCGGCCGAGCTGGCCCGCATACGTCCCGGCCTGTCCGCCCGGTACGCCGAGGCGCTGCCCGGCGCGCGGGCCGCCGTGCTGGGCCGGCTGTGGCGCGGGCTGCTCCACGAGCCGCTGCCCGGCCTGACGGTGACCGGCCCCGGCGTCGTCACGACGGCCGGCGGGCGCCTGCTGACGGGCGCGCCCCGGCGGCCGCACGACCTCGGGGAGGAGCCCGCGCTCCGGCTGGACGGCCGCCCGCACGCGCACCCGGCCGAGCTGCTCACCGCCCTCGGCCTGCCCAGCGCCGATCGGCTGGTCGAGGACCTGGACGACAGCGTCGCCTCGCTGGCGCTCTCCCGCGCCGCGGCCCCGCCCCCGTACGCCGCCAAGACCCTCGAAGACCACGAGCAGAGCGTGGTCGACGGACATCCGTACCATCCGGGGTGCCGCAACCGGCCCGGGGTCTCGGTGGCGGAGCAGCTGGCGTACATGCCGGAGCACCGGCCCACGGTCGCCCTCGACCTGGTGGCGCTGCCGGCCGGGGAGTGCCTGGTCAGGGGGCCGTGGCCGTTCCGGGACGGCGACCGGCTGCTGCTGCCCGCCCACCCGTGGCAGACCCGGCACGTGCTGCCCGGTCTGGGGTTGCGCCCGTACGCCGTGGCCGCCGTCCCGGCGCGGCCGCTCATGTCCGTACGGACGCTGGCCCCGCTCGACGGCGGCCCGCACGTCAAGACGGCGTTCAGCACGCGGATGACCTCCGGCGTGCGCGACATCTCACCCGGCACCGTCCGCGACTGCGTCGCCCTGTCGGACCTGCTCGCCGGCCTCGCGGCGCGGGCCGGGAGCGGGCTGCGGGTGTCGCGCTACCTCGCCGGAGCGGCGGCCCTGGTGAACGGCGAGCCCACCGCCGACCTGTCGGCCCTCCTGCGCGAGCCCGTCACCGGCAACGTGCTGCCCGTCGCCGCGGTCACCCGGGCCACGGCGCCCGACCCCGAGGCGTGGCTGGGCGCGTTCGCGCGGCTGGCCATGACCGGGACGCTCGGGATGCTGGCGCTCGGCGCGGCTCTGGAGGCGCACGGGCAGAACCTGCTGGCCGAGCTCGACGGCGACGGCCTGCCGTGCCGGCTGATCTACCGCGACCTGGCCGACGTCCGGCTCAGCCCGGCGCGGCTGGCCCGCCACGGTGTCGAGCCGCCCGCCGTCAGCGCCCGGCTGCTCGGCGACGACCCGGCGGTGCTGCACGCCAAGCTGTACGGCTCGCTCGTCGGCACGACGTTCGGCGGCCTGGTCGCGCTGTTCGGGCAGGGCGACCGGAGGGTGGAGGCGCGCCTGTGGCGGCTCGTCGCCGACGCCGCCCGCGAGGCGTTCGACGCGCTGCCCCAGAGGCCCGACGTGCGGGCCGACCGCGCCGCGCTGTTCGCGCCGCGCCTGCCGGCCAAGGCCCACCTGCTCGCCCGGCTGGACGGCGCCCCGCCCGGCGACAGCTGGACCAGCCTGCCGAACCCGCTCGTCACCTGACGAGCTCGGCGATCGGGATGCGGCGGAAGGCGATGCTCTCGTACGGCCCGAAGTCGCCGGTCTCGAACAGCAGGCCGACCGTGTCGGCGTCCAGCCGTACCAGGTCGGAGTAGGCGGCGGGCAGGCCGGACACCGTGTGCGCGACCCGCCAGGTCACCCCGTGGTCGTCGCTGGCCCGCACCGTCATCAGCGCCCGCGCGTCGGGCGCCGCCGGCCCGGAGAACAGCAGCACGTCCGGCGACGTGCACCACAACACGCTGCCCTCCACGACCGGCCCCACCAGCCCGGCCTGCGGGCGGAACGGCAGCTCCAGCGTCTCGCCGCCGTCGGAGGAGTAGGCGTCGGCCCGCGTGCCCGGTGCGGTGGCGTGGTTGCGGGTGTTGAGGTAGAGGCGCCCGCCGGGCAGCTCCGTCGCGGTGGTCTCGTTGACGTTGACGTAGTCGTCGGGGTTGTCGTCGACGTACCCGAGGCGCCAGGTCTCACCGCCGTCGTCGCTCAGCAGCGCATGGCCGCCGTTGTACCTGGCCTCGGTGCCGGTGTCCTTGCCGCTGGGCGGCAGCGAGTGGTTGGCGGGGACCACGATCCTGCCCGCGTGCGGGCCCTCACGGAGCACCACCGCGTGACCGGGCGTGGTCGCGTACCAGCGCCACTCGGGCCGCTTCACGTCGCCGGTGATGTTGCGCTGCTTCGACCAGGTGACCCCGTCGTCCTCGCTGACCTGGACGAACACCCGCCGCCCCGCCGCCGCCGTGACCTGTCCGCGGCGGATCTTCTCCTCGGTCGCCTCCGGGCCCTGCCGTACGTAGACCAGCACGATCCTGCCGTCGTCCAGCACCACCGGCGCGGGGTTCCCGGCCGTGCCCTGGTCCGGCTCCGTGGCCACGACCTCCAGGGCGCCCCACGTCCGGCCGCCGTCGGCCGACCGCCTGAGCACCAGGTCGATGTGCCCGGAGTCGGACGCCGACGCGCGCCGCCCCTCCGCGAAGGCCAGCACCGTGCCCGCCCTGGTCATCACGACCGCCGGGATCCGGAACGTGTGATAGCCGTCCGTCGCCCTCCGGAACGGCACCGATGTGGGGTGATCCGCCATGCGCGCACGTTACGACGCCCAGATGAACGCAGACCGACGCCGGCCGTACGTGAAGACGAATGCGATCAGCGGTGGAGTAGGGATGTGAGCCACAGAAGGGACAGACCGCATGACCGCTCCTCCCGAGGTGGACGACCCACCGAAAGAGGCCGACGACGTGCTCGTCATCGGCGAGTCCGTACGCGTGCCCGAGCGGTTCGCCGTCCTCTACGACCGCTACTTCGAGGAGATCTACCGCTACCTGGCCGCCCGGCTCGGCGCGGAGGCCGCCGACGACCTGGCCGCCGAGACGTTCCTGGTCGCCTTCCGCAAGCGGGAGACGTTCGACGCCGCGCGCGGAGCCGTCCGGCCCTGGTTGTACGGCATCGCCACCAACCTGGTCGCCGGGCACCGCAGGGGCCTCGGCAGGATGCTGGACGCGTTCCGCCGCGTGCGATCCGCCGACGCCTTCGAGGCGGGCCCGGAGGAACGGGTGCCGGCCCGGGTGGACGCCGCGAGCGTGCGGGGGCCGCTCGCCGGGGCACTGGCCGGGCTCTCCGCGGGCGACAGGGACGTCCTGCTGCTCGTGGCGGTCGCCGGACTGAGCTACGAGGAGGTGGCCGAGTCCCTGGACATCCCCGTCGGCACGGTCGGCTCCCGGCTCAACCGGGCGCGCAGGCGGGTCAAGGCCGTGCTCGGCGACGTCAACCCCACGATCGGAGACGCAGATGGATGAGCTGTCCGCGGTGCGCGAGCGGCTCGCCGCACCGGGCCCGTCCCCCGAGACGGCCGCGCGGGGGCGCGCGCTGCTCATGAGGGCGATCGACGAGGAACGCACCCGCCTGCGGGACACGCCGGGCGTCCGGGACGCCGGTGGGTGGGCGCCGGGAAAGCGGGTGGTCGCGGGC
>NZ_POUD01000193.1 GCF_003236395.1 Nonomuraea aridisoli
CTTGCCGCGCAACTCGATGGCGTCGAATCCGGCGTCCACCGCGAACGCGAACTTCTCCTGCAGCGTGCGGCCAGGCAGAAGCTGCTCCTGTACGGCGAGCTTCATGTCACTCCTTGAATTCGAAGACGAGCTGAAGCACCTCGGACTGGTGCTTGTCGAGCAGGTCGAAGGCCTCGGCGGCTTGGTCCACGGGCATGACGTGGCTCACGAGGGCCCGCGCGTCGACCTCGCCGCGGTACACGAGCTCCATGAAGGTGCGCTGCAGGCGTTCGACGTCCCAGCGGTGTGACAGCCAGGAGGCGACACCGCCGATCTGGGAGGAGACGAGCTGGACCTGGTTGTGGTGGAACTCCTCGCCCAGCCGAAGCCCGACCCCGTCGCCCTGGTAGAACCCGGCGGCGACGACCCGGCCGCCCTTGCGCACGGTCCTGATGGCCTCGTGCAGGGCCACGTTGCTGCCGCTGAGCTCGATCACGGTGTCGGCGCCCTCGACACGCTTGCGCATGAGCTCGGCGACCGAGCCCGCGCGCACGTCGAACGTCTCGGCGGCGCCGAACCTCCTGGCCAGCTCCAGCCGGTCGGGGATGGCGTCGGCGGCGACCACGCGGGCGCCGCTCAGCACGGCCAGTCGGGTGGCGAGCAGCCCGATCACACCCTGGCCGAAGACGGCGATCTGGTCACCGAGGTGCACGTCGGCGGCGTGGACGGCGTTGAGCGCGATGGCCCCGACCCGGGCGAAGACCCCGGTCAGCGGGTCGGCGTCGGTCGGCAGCACGTGTCCGACGAGCTTGTCGGCGGGCACGACGGCCTCGGCGCGGTGACCCCAGATGCCCCACACCAGGCAGCCGAGCGGCGGGTCGGCCACGTCGGGCGCGGCCTCCACCACCTCGCCGACCTCCTGATAGCCCCAACCGGCCAGCGGATACGCGTGCGTCTGTCCTTCGACGAAGAGCCGGCGCTCGGTGTCCCACTGACGGCTGAGATAGGGATTGGTCCCGCGGTAGGCGGTCAGTTCGGTGCCCGCTGAAACTCCTGAGTAAAGAGTGCGTACCCGCACGGAGCCCGGCACGAGATCGGCGGGCGCCTCCAGACCGACGCGGACATGGCCTGGCTCTTCAAAGGTGATGACGCGCATTCCCCACACTTACGCTTTTTGATCAGACAAAAGACAAAGCTTTAGTCCTTGTTTGCAAACGATAGTTGCGCTCGTAACACTCACAAGTCTACGACTTCCGTCGAAGATGTGACTGATGAAATTGGGGTTCCTGACTGCGTGTCTTCCGGAAAGCGAGCCTTCCGACATCGCACTTGAGCCGTCGAGCAGGGTTTCGAGGCCCTCGAAGGAGCCGGCGGACCGGCTCGGGATGACACAGATCACACCAGGGTAGATCGTTGCCTCGAAGCACAACGCGATCGCGTCAGGCGAATCTTCGGGGAGAGCGGACTGACGCTTTTCCCTGTCGCGCACTCCGAGGACAATCCTCACCCTCCGCAAAAGCCACAGGTGAACGCGCACGTCATCCGCCGGCCGGACGCCCGGAAGAGCGCCGGGGGAGATCGTTATCGGCAACCGCGTGATGAAGTGCTGGCACCCCGATGGGCATCCCGGGAACGTCTCCGCCGGAGCACGTCGAGACCCGGCCCTGAGCGGGAGCACGGACAGGGTACAGAACGGTCTCTGTATCGCTTACCGCACGTTGCGTGACCTCGTCCGAGGGTAAGGGCGGCATATCCCCAACCGGAGGAGCGTGTGATGCCCAACAAGCTAACCGCCGTCCTCTCCGTCGCCCTGCTGGCCGTCGCCTCGCTGGCGGCCTGCGGGGACGACGGCGGCGGGCAGTCGTCCGCGAACGAGATCACCGTCTGGACCGAGGAGAACCTCGAGGACCGGATGGCCGTGCAGACCGCGATCGTCAACGAGTTCACGCAGAAGACCGGGATCCGGGTCAAGCTCGTCGGCGTCGCCGAGGACCAGTTCAGCCAGACCGTCACCGCCGCCGCCGCGGCCGGCGACCTGCCTGACGTCATCGGGGCGCTGCCGCTGGCCCAGGTGCGCGAGCTGGAGGCCAACGACCTGCTCGACACCGAGACCCCCGCGCGCGTCGTCGACCAGCTCGGCCGCGACACCTTCTCCCCCCGCGCCCTCGAGCTCGACTCCTCCGGCGGCACGCTGCTCGCGGTGCCGAGCGACGGGTGGGCGCAGCTCCTCCTCTACCGCAAGGACCTCTTCGAGAAGGCCGGGCTGCAGCCGCCCGACACCTACGAGGCGCTGGAGGCCGCGGCGGCGAAGCTGAACACCGGCGGGGTCGCGGGCATCACGCTGGCGATCGCGCCGCGCGACTCGTTCACCGCGCAGAGCTTCGAGCACGTCGCCCTGGCCAACGGCTGCGAGCTCGTGGACGGCTCCGGCGATGTCACCCTCGACTCGCCGCAGTGCGTGCGGGCCTTCGAGTTCTACGCCAAGCTCGCCTCCGACTACTCCGTCAAGGGCCGGCAGGACGTCGACTCCACGCGGGCCACGTACTTCTCCGGCAAGGCGGCCATGATGATCTGGTCGTCGTTCATCCTGGACGAGATGGCGGGGCTGCGTAAGGACGCGCTGCCGAGCTGCGCCGAGTGCCGCGACGACCCGCAGTGGCTGGCCGAGAACACCGGCGTCGTCACCGCGCTGAAGGGCCCCGACGGCGGCGCCCCCGCCCAGTACGGCGAGATCGTCTCCTGGGCGATCACCCGCGACGCGAACCGCGACGCCGCCGCCCGGTTCGTCACGTACATGATGAGCGAGGGCTACGAGCGCTGGATCGGCATGGCGCCCGAGGGCAAGTTCCCCACCCGCAAGGGCTTCGACGCCGCCTGGGAGCAGATGCCGGCCGGCGTCGACGACAAGCGGCCGCTGGCCGAGGTCTACCCGGCCGACGTGCTGGACGCGCTGCGCAAGAGCCCCGACACGTTCGCCCGCTGGGGCATCCCGCAGGGCCAGGGCAAGCTGGTCGGCGCCACGATGGGCGAGCTGCCCGTGCCGAAGGCGCTCAGCGCGATCGCCGACGGCTCCATGACCCCGCAGGCCGCCGCCGCCCAGGCTAAGGCGGAGGTCGAGTCCATCAAGCGCGGGATCCGCGAGTGAGTCCCCGCACGCTCAGGCAGCAGGAAGGGCGAGCGGGGCTGGTGCTCATCTCGCCCACGCTGATCATCACGCTCGTCGTCGTCGTGCTGCCGCTGCTGTGGGCGATCATGCTCGCGTTCCAGGACGTACGGCTGATCAACATCCGGCAGGTGGGCCTGTTCGGCAACTACACGCTGGAGAACTTCGCCTACGTCGTCTCCGAGCCGGGCTTCTGGTCGTCGCTGGTCAACACGCTCGTCTACACCGTCGCCGGCACGGGGCTGTCGATCGCCATCGGCCTGGTGACGGCGCTGGCGCTGCGCGACAGGTTCAAGGGCCGCACCATCGTGCGGGCCTCGATCCTGATCCCGTACGTGGCCCCGGTCGTCGCGGTCGCGTTCCTGTGGGAGACGATGCTCAACCCCCAGTACGGCATCGTCAACACCTGGCTCGACGAGCCGATCGCGTTCCTGAGCCAGGCCCAGGGCGAGTTCCTCGGCATCCAGGTGCCGGTGGCGCTGCTGACGGTGATCGCGTTCGAGGCGTGGCGGTATTTCCCGTTCGCGTTCCTGTTCATCCTGGCCCGGCTGCAGGCGTTGCCGTCCGAGCTCGACGAGGCCGCGGTGGTCGACGGCGCCACGCCGACCCAGCGGTTCCGCTACGTGATCATGCCGCAGCTGTGGCGCATCATCGCGCTGCTGGCGGTGTTGCGGTTCGTCTTCACGTTCACCAAGTTCGACGACGTCTACCTGCTGACCGGCGGCGGCGCCGGCACCGAGGTGGTCAGCGTGCGGGTCTACAACTTCCTCACCGCCCGCGACGACATCGGGGCCTCGGCGGCGCAGTCGATCGTGCTGGCGGTGTTCCTGGTGGTCTTCCTGATCGTCTATCTCAGGTTCTTCGCAGGAGGTGAACGTGAGCAGGGCCGTTGAGCCGGCCATGAGCCGCGACAGGTTCGAGCGCGGTCTGCTGAAGGTGCTCAGGCCGGTGGTGATCGCGTTCCTCTTCCTGATCACCGGGTTCCCGTTCCTGTACATGGTGATGTTGTCGGTACGCGACATCCAGGAGCTCATCCTGGACCCGGGCTCGTTGTGGCCGCGCGCCTTCACCCTGGACACCTACGAGAACGTGCTGACCCGGCAGGGGTTCCTGGTCTTCCTCAAGAACAGCGCGATCGTCTCGGTCGCCTCGGTGGCGATCACGCTCCTGATCTCGATCCCGGGCGCGTACGCCGTCGCGCGGCTGCGCTTCTTCGGCCGGCGGCAGGTGCACTTCCTCTTTCTCGCGGTGTACCTCTTTCCGGCGATCGTGCTGGCCATCCCGCTGTTCGTGTTCTTCACGATGATCGGGCTGCGCGGCTCCCTGATCGGTTTGGTGCTCGTTTATATCGCGCAGACGGTGCCGGTCACGGTATACATGCTGCGCAACTACTTCGAGACCGTGCCGCAGAGCGTGGAAGAAGCGGCCGCGATCGACGGGTGCACGAGGTTGTCGACCATCTGGCGCGTGGTGCTGCCGCTGTCCAAGCCCGCGCTGATGGCGACCGGCCTCTACGCGTTCATGATCGCGTGGAACGAGTTCCTGTTCGCCCTGCTGTTCCTCGTGGAGCGGCGGGAGAGCTGGACGGTGTCCCTCGGGCTCTCACAGCTGGCGGGGAGCATCGAGATCCCGACGACGGTCCTGATGGCGGGTTCCGTGGTGCTCACGCTGCCCATTGTGATCGTGTTCTTCGCCGGCGAACGGCTGCTGACGGAGGGCCTGACCGCAGGGGCGGAGAAGGGATAGATCATGCTGACGGCAGGGCAGATCCTCCAGCTCATCCGCAATGGCGCCTGCCGTACCCGCAAGGAGCTGATCGAGCACACCGGGCTGTCCCGCTCGACGATCACCGACCGGGTCGACCGGCTGATCGACGCGGGCTACATCCACGAGTCCGGCGTTGCCAGCTCCGGGGGCGGGCGGCCGCCCTCGGTGCTCGACGTGGACGCCGGCAGGAGGCTGATCCTGGTGGCCGACCTGGGCGCCACCCACGCCAGGGTGGCGCTCACCGACCTGGCCGCCAGGACGCTGGCCGAGGAGCGCACCGAGATGCGCATCGAGCTCGGCCCCGAGGCGGTGCTGTCGTGGGTGCGGCAGACGTTCCAGCGCATGCTCGACAGGGCCGGGCGGATGCCGGACGACGTGTGCGGGGTGGGCATCGACGTGCCCGGCTCCGTCGACCAGGCCAGCGGCCGGGTCATCCGGTCGTTCCTCATGCCCGGCTGGGACGACTACCCGGTGGGCGAGGCCATCGCCGCCACGTACGGCGTGCCGATCCTGGTGGAGAACGACGCCAACGCGATGGCGCTCGGCGAGTGGTGGTCGAGATGGCGCGGCTCCGACGCGCTGCTGCTGGTCAAGGTCTCCACGGGGATCGGCACCGGCATCATCTTCGACGGCCGCATCTACCGGGGCGTCGAGGACGCCGCCGGCAACATCGGGCACGTGCGGTTAAACGAGGACGACGACCGCGTCTGCACGTGCGGCTCGCGCGGCTGCGTGGCCTCGCTGGCCAGCGGCCACGCCCTGGCGGGCGACCTCGGCGTCGGCACCAGCCGCGACGTCGTGCGCCTGGTCCAGGCCGGCGACCCGGCGGCCATCTCGCGCGTCCAGGAGGCGGGGCGCACGCTCGGCGTGGTGCTGGCCACCGCGATCAGCCTGCTCAACCCGGCCGTGCTGGTGCTGGCCGGCGACATGGCCGAGACCGGCGAGCACTACCTGACGGGCATCAGGGAGATCGTCTACCGGCGCAGCCTGCCGTACACGACGCGCAACCTCGAGATCGCCACCGGCGCGCTCGGCGAGCGGGCGGCGATCGTGGGGATGGCGGTGATCGTCATGGAGCACGTGCTCTCCGCGGCCTCCGTCGACGCCGCGCTGACCGCCGAGCCCGACGCGGTGGGCTGAGGCGGTCAGCCGAGCGCCGCGCGCAGCAGGGCGGGCGCCTCCACGAGGGAGGGGCCGTACCACGTGAGCAGGCGGCCGCTGACCAGGGCGCAGGCGAGGCCGGGGAACGCCTCGGGGCCGTCGCTCTCGCTGAAGGCGTACGGCTCGTCGGGCAGGACCACGAGGTCGGGGCGGCGTGCGGCCAGCTCGGGCAGCGGGATCTTCGGATAGCGCTCGGGGTGGCCGGCGTACAGGTTGTCCACGCCGAGGTGGCGCAGCACGTCGCCGGTGAACGTCTCGCGGCCCACCACCATCCAGGGGCGCCGCCAGATCGGCACGATCGCGGTGCGCCTCTCCCCCGCGTACGGCTCCCCCCACGCCTCCCTGGCCGCCTCCAGCCAGGCGGGCGGCTCGACGCGGCACGCCTGCGCGAACATGCGCTCCAGCGAGGCGAACGCCTGCTCCAGCGTCACGATCCGGGTGACCCAGACCGCGAGGCCCGCCGCGCGCAGCGCCTCGATGTCCTGCGGGCGGTTCTCCTCGAAGTTGGCCAGGACCACGTCGGGCCGCAGCCGCCTGATCGCGTCTAGGTCGGGGTTCTTGGTGCCGCGGACCCGCGTCACGTCGAGATCGGCCGGGTGAGAACACCAGTCGGTGGCCCCGACCAGCGCGTCCGGCACGGTCGCCGCCACCGACTCGGTCAGCGACGGCACCAGCGACACGATCCGGCGTACGTCGCCGGGGATCCGCACGGTTGCTCCGGTGTCGTCCACACCAGCAGCCTAGGCCGTGGGACAGGCCGTGAAACCGGCGCGAGGGGGCCGTGAAACCGGGAGCGGCGACAGTGCTGCCATGAGCATCACAGAACCCGCCGTACGCGCGGAAGGGCTGGTCAAGGCGTTCGGGGAGCACCGCGCCGTCGACGGCATCGACCTCGACGTACGAGCCGGCGAGATCTTCGGCGTCCTCGGGCCGAACGGCGCCGGCAAGACCACCACGCTGCGGATGCTGGCGACCCTGCTGCCCATCGACGCCGGACGCGCCGAGATCTTCGGCGTCGACGTGGCCGCCGACCCGCACGTCATCAGGCAGCTCGTCGGCGTCACCGGCCAGTACGCCTCCGTCGACGAGAACCTCACCGCCCGCGAGAACCTCTGGCTCTTCAGCCGGCTGCAGGGCATCCCCTCCGCGCGCGCCAAGCGCCTCGCCACCGAGCTGCTCGGCCGGTTCGGCCTGGAGGAGGCCGCGGACAAGGCGCTCGCGCACTTCTCCGGCGGCATGCGGCGCCGCCTCGACCTGGCGGCCAGCCTGATCACCAGACCACCGTTGATCTTCCTCGACGAACCGACCACCGGCCTCGACCCGCGTACCCGCGGCCAGATGTGGGACACCATCCGCGGCCTGGTGGCCGACGGCTGCACGGTGCTGCTGACCACGCAGTACCTCGACGAGGCCGACCAGCTCGCCGACCGCGTCGCCGTCATCGACCGCGGCCGCAAGGTGGCCGAGGGCACGCCCGACGAGCTCAAGACGGCGGTCGGCGACTCCACGCTGCAGTTGCTGCTCGCCGAGCCCGGCGAGGTGCCGGCCGCCGTCGGGGTGGTCCGGCGCGTCCTCGGCTCCGACCCGGTGCTCAGTCCGGAGCAGGGCCGGCTCAACGTCGCGCTCGACCAGGCCGACCGGGCCGCCGACGTGCTGATCGCGCTGCGTACCGCCGGGATCTCGATCTCGTCGGTGAGCGTGGCCAAGCCCAGCCTGGACGAGGTGTTCCTCGCCCTCACCGGCCACGGGACGGATGACCCCACCAAGGCGAAGGAGAACCGATGACCAGCACGATCGCGCCCGCCCGGGAGACCGTGCGGGCGGCCGACCGGGTGGCGGCCGCCCGGCGGCACGTCTCCATGGGAGAGACGCTCGCCCAGACCATGACGATGGCGTGGCGGGCCGTCAAGAAGATGCGCCGCAACCCGGAGCAGTTCTTCGACGTGGTCCTGCAACCCATTCTGTTCACCGCGATGTTCGCCTACGTCTTCGGCGGCGCGATCGCCGGTGACGTGGAGAGCTATCTCCCGCTGATGATCCCGGGCATCCTCGCCCAGACCGTGCTGACGACGTGCATGGTCACCGGGACGCAGCTGCGCGAGGACATGGAGAAGGGCGTCTTCGACAGGTTCAAGTCGTTGCCGATCGCCCGGATCGCGCCGCTCGCCGGCCCGATGGTGGCCGACCTGCTGCGCTACGCGACCGCGGCGACCCTGACCTTCGCCATGGGCCTGCTGATGGGCTATCGCCCCGGCGGCGGAGTGGCGGGCGTGCTCGCCGCGATCCTGCTGGCCGTCTTCACCGGCTGGTCGCTGGCGTGGATCTTCACCTGGGTCGGCACGATCGCCAAGAGCGCCCAGGCCGTCCAGGGCATCTCGATGATGATCCTCTTTCCGCTGACCTTCCTGTCGAACGCGTTCGTGCCCATCGGCACGCTGCCCGGCTGGCTCGCCGCGTTCGTCCGGGTCAACCCGGTCTCACACCTGGTCACGGCCGCCCGCGACCTCGCCAACGGCGCTCTCGTGAGCGGTGAGGTGGCCTGGACGCTCCTGGCCTGCCTGATCGTCATCGCGGTCTTCGCGCCGTTGTCCGTACGGAGCTACAAGCGGCACATCTGACCCCCGGCCGTCGTGGCCCGGGAGCCTGCGCAGGAGAGCCAGCGCCTCGCCGAGGAGGTCGTCGCCGCGCCGGTCGCCGTACTCGGCGCGCGCACGGGCGAGCAGCCCCGGCGCGACGCCCTCGGCGTACGGCTCGATCTGCTCGAAGGTCATGCTGGGCATCGTGCCGTTGTAGGCGAACCGCTCGGCCAGCACCAGCAACGCGACCGCGTCGCGGGGGGCCACGGCCTCCCGCAGCAGCCCCCAGGCGCCGAGCGCGAAGAGCAGCGAGCCGCTCACCGGGTAGTCGATGAGCGTGCTCTCCGCGTTCAGCACATCGCGGGCCCGGCCGGTGGCGCAGAACAGGAACAACTCCTCGCCGTACGGGAGGTCCGCCGGCCCGGCGTGGTAGGCGTGAGCCGTCAGGGCGAGCGCCTCCGCGGTGACCACCCACGGCTCGAACCCCGAGCTCGGCAGCCCGGGCAGCCGCAGATCGCGCGCCCGCTGGACGGCCAGGCGGTAGTCGGCGAGGGCGGCGGCCGTGTCGCCGCGCGCGAGGGCGATTTCGGCGGCGCACAACGAGACGATCGCTAGCCCGCCGAGCACCGCCTCGCTGTCGTTGACGCGGATGATCTCCGCGAGCTCGGCCTCCGCGGTCGCGTGGTCGCCGTCGGCGAGCGCGGTGATCAGCAGCACGGAGCGCAGCTGCGTCTCGTCGTCCGTGGCGCCGAGGCGGCACAGGACGGGCAGCGCGACGCGCGCGTGGGCGACCGCCCGCCGCCGGTCGCCGCGCTGCATGCTCAGGTGGCCCAGCACGGCGTGCAGGACGGCCCCGAACCACGGCCCCTCGTCCTCGCGGATCAGCGTCAGGGCACGCTCGGCCGCCGCGATCGCCCCGGCCGTGTCGCCCGCGTTCTCCAGGACGTGGACGCTCGTCTGCGCCGCCATCAGCGCTACGTCACGGTCGGCGCTGCGGCACAACATCTCCAGCCGGCCCCGCAGATCGGCGCCTTGCGACGGGTCGCACGCGAGCGCCACCGTCACCATCGCCGCCAGGCGAGGATCCGTCGTGTCGTGGACGGGCAGCCGGCGGAGCAGCTCGCGCAGCTGCTCGTCGCTGCCGTCGACGACGATCATCGTGTTCATGAGCGCGATCAACAGGGCGGCCCGGGTGGCCTCCACGAGCTCCGGCGGCGGGAACCACCCCCTGACCGCCTGGATGATCGCCTCTTTGAGCGCGATGACCCTGGCGTGGTCGCCGCGGATCGACCACAACGCGCCCACGCCGTTCAGCAACTCGACCGCCGTGGCGGGGTCGGGCTCGGCGAGCGCCTGACGGAGCAGATCGGTGAGATTGACCTCCTCGGCGCGCAGCGCGTCGATCGCCGCGAACTGGTCCTGGCTGAACACCTTGGCGGCGTTCTGCCGCGAGTAGTCCGTCGCCCAGGCCCACAACGCGGCCCGCGCGGGCCGTTCTTCGCCGGCCTCCTTCAGGCGCACCCGGCCGAACTCCCTGACGGTCTCCAGCATCCGGTAACGAATGCCGTAGGCCGTCTCGTGGACGCTCAGCAGCGACTGCTCGGTCAGCGCGTGCACGGCGTGCAGGGCGTCGGGGCCGAGCACGTGCTCGGCGGCGGCCAGCGTGAAGCCGTCGCCGAACCGGGACAACCATCGCAGGGCCCGCTGTTCGGGCTCGTCCAGCAGATTCCACGACCAGTCGATGACCGCGAGCAGCGTCCGGTGCCGGTCGGGGGCGCTGCGATCGCCGCCGCGCAGCAGGGTGAACCGGTCGGCCAGGCGCCGCGCGATCTCCTCCACCGACATCACCCGCACCTTGGCCGCGGCCAGCTCGATCGCGAGCGGCAGCCCGTCGAGCCGGGTGACGATCTCGCGGGCCGCTCCTTCGTCGATGCGCACGCCGGGGCGGGCGGCCGTGGCGCGCTGCCGGAAGAGCTCCACCGCCTCGCCGGACTCCAGCTCGCCGAGCGGGTAGACGCGCTCGGCGGGGATCGACAAGGGGGCACGCGACGTGGTGAGCACCCGCAGGTCTCGCGTGGTGGCGGTCAGGAAGGCCGTCAGGTCGGCGACGGCGCCGATCACGTGCTCGCAGTTGTCGAGGATCAGCAGCGCCGGAGCCTGGTCGAGATGCTGGGCGATGCGGGCGCGGATGTCGGCCCGCTGCTCGGAGGTCAGCGCACGGCGCCCGCTCACCGAGTCGCGGACGCCCAGCGCGGAGCCCACCTCGCCGATGACGCCCTCGGGAGAGGAGACGCCGACGAGCCCGACGAAGTGGACGACGGGTTGCGCGGCGTTCCTGCCGACGACGTGGGCGAGCCGGGTCTTGCCCAGCCCGCCGGGTCCGATGATGGAGACGACCCGGTTGGCCCGCAGCAGGGCGTGCACCGCGCGGATGTCGCCGTCGCGGCCGAGCAACGACGAGCCGTCGTACAGCACGCCCGCCCGCACGGGCCGGTCGGCGGCGAGTAATTCGGCGTGCACGCGGGCCAGCTCCGGCCCCGGGTCCGTGCCGAGGCGCTCGGCCAGGTCCGCACGATGGCGCTCGTAGCGCTCCAGCACCGCGGCGGCGCCGCGTACCACGGCCTCGCTGCGCAGCAGGCAGGCGAGCAGCTCCTCGTCGTGCGGCCGGGCGGCCGCGGCCTCCTCCAGCAGGGGCAGCGCGTCCTTGTGGTCGCCGCCGCGCGAGCGCGCGACGGCCGACACGCGCCGCGCCTCGGCCAGCTGCTCCGCGGCGACGGCCCGCAGGTCGGCCAGCGGGCCGGTGGCGGCCTCCAGGCCGCCGGCCACGAGATCCATGGCCTCCTCGGCGTGCCGGCGGGCGCCGGCCACGTCGTCCGCGGCCAGCGCGGCCCGCGCCCGCTCGACCAGGAGGCCGAGCAGCAGCGCGTCCACCTGCTCGCCGGGCAGACCGAGGCGGTAGCCGCGCGCGGTGCGGACCACCGCGTCGGCGCAGGTCGCGGTGCGGGTCCGCGACACGACGACCTGCAACGCCTTCGTCGGGTTCGCGGGCGGGCGGCCCGGCCACAGCTCCTCGACCAGCTGCTCGTCACCGGCCCCGGCCCGGCCGTGCAGGGCGAGCACCGCCAGCAGGGTGTGCGCGCGATCGCCGATCACGCGCGTCCCCCGCCAGCGGACGCCGTCGAGCAAGGTCAGCACTGGAGCCACGCACCCAGCTTACGAGCGTGCCCGGCGC
This sequence comes from Nonomuraea aridisoli, assembly GCF_003236395.1. Classification (GTDB taxonomy): domain Bacteria; phylum Actinomycetota; class Actinomycetes; order Streptosporangiales; family Streptosporangiaceae; genus Nonomuraea; species Nonomuraea aridisoli. The sequence continues at coordinate 11,879 of NZ_POUD01000193.1, forward strand.
GGGCCGCGCGGCCGTGAGACGGTCACTGCGGCGGGGGTGGAAAGGGAGGCGGCATGCGGATCGGGCTGGCAGTGCCCCAGTACGGCGTCTTCGCCGCTTCGTCGAGTGTGCTGCGGGTCGCCCGGGAGGCCGAGGCCATGGGCTTCGACAGCCTGTGGACGGGCGACCGGCTGATGACGCCGCTGCGCCCGAAAGACCGCTATCCGGGTGGCAATGGGGCGATCCCGGAGGCGCACCGGGTGTTCCTCGACCCGTTCGCGGTGCTGGCGGTGGCCGCCTCGGTCACCTCGGCCGTGCGTCTGGGCACGAGCGCGCTCAACGCCTGCTGGTATCCACCGGTGGTGCTGGCCCGCTCGCTCACCACGATCGACCACCTGAGCGGCGGACGGCTGGAGGCGGGGTTCGGGCTCGGGTGGTCGTCCGACGAGTACGCCGCCGCCGGGGTGCCGTGGCGGGGTCGCGCCCGCCGCTACGACGCCACCCTCGACGCGCTGGAGGCCATCTGGACGAGCGATCCGGTGGAGTTCGAGCACGAGCTGTGGACGATCGCGCCCAGCCACATCGAGCCCAAGCCGGCTCGCCGCCCGCCGATCCACCTGGCGGGCTTCTCCGAGGCGGCGCTGCGCCGCGTCGGCCGCCGCGCCGACGGCTGGCTGACCGCGTCGCTGCCGGTGCCCGTGCTCACCGCCATGTGGTCCACGGTGTGCCGGGCCGCCGAGGAGGCAGGCCGCGACCCCGGCGCGATCCGCATGATCCTGCGGGCCAACCCGATCGTGACCGACTCGGGCACGCCGCCGCGCAGCGGCACGGTCGCCGAGCTGTCGGCCTATCTCGCCACCGTGGCGGCGGCCGGGGTCGACGAGGTCATCCTCGACCTCCAGCACACCGCCACGAGCGATCAGCACCTACTGGAGCTGGCCGGAGAGTTCAGGGCTCACTTGAGCGCCGCGAGCGCGGCGTCGTAGTCGGGCTCCTGGCTGATCTCGGGCACGAGCTGGGAGTAGACGACCTTGTTGTCGGCGTCGAGCACGACCACCGCGCGGGCGGCCAGCCCGGCCATCGGGCTCGACTCCAGCGCCACACCGTAGTCCTTGAGGAACTCACGGCCGCGCATGACCGAGAGCGTGGTCACGTTCTCGAGCCCCTCGGCGCCGCAGAACCGCTTCTGCGCGAACGGCAGGTCGGCGGAGATGCAGAGCACGGCGATGTCGGGGTGCGCGGCGGCCACCTCGTTGAAGCGGCGCACCGTGGCCGCGCAGGTGCCGGTGTCGAGGCTCGGGAAGATGTTGAGCACCTTGGTCTTCTGGCCGAAGTCGTCGAGCGACCGGTCGGCCAGATCAGTCCCGACCAGGCGGAACGCGGGCGCGGTGTCGCCCGGCTGGGGGAAGGTGCCGGCCACGGTGACCGGGTTGCCCCTGAGAGTGACGTCGGACATGAAACCTCCTGTTAGCGATCTTCCTTCGCTGAGCGTGCCCCGTCCTTGATCCTATCCATGGGCCCCCGCCCGCCTACCGCGACGCCTCCCCTTGCCGACCGAACGGTTCACCGTCCGCGCACTCGAGCTCACCGGGGGACGTTCCCAGGGCAGCGGTGTGGGCTGCCCTGGGAACGTCTTTGAGCGGTGTCAGACGTTGCGGCGGTATTGGCCGCCGGCTTCGAAGAGGGCGTCGGTGATCTGGCCGAGGGAGCAGACGCGGGCGGCGTCCATCAGGACCTCGAAGGCGTTTCCGTCCGACATCGCGACCTCGCGCAGGCGGGCGAGCTGGCCGGGGGCCTCGTCGCGGTAGCGGTCCTGGAAGGCGCGCAGGCGTTCCAGCTGGGAGCGCTTCTCCTCCTCCGTGCCGCGGGCGAGCTCCAGTTTGTGGGCGTCGGACTGCTCGCCGCCGTCGGCGGGGCGGAACGTGTTGACGCCGATGATCGGGAGCGAGCCGTCGTGCTTGCGCATCTCGTACAACATCGACTCGTCCTGGATCTTGCCGCGCTGGTAGCCGGTCTCCATCGCGCCGAGCACGCCGCCGCGTTCCGACAGCCGCTCGAACTCGCTCAGCACCGCCTCCTCCACCAGGTCCGTCAGCTCCTCGACGATGAACGAGCCCTGCAGCGGGTTCTCGTTCTTGGCCAGGCCCCACTCGCGGTTGATGATCATCTGGATCGCCATCGCGCGGCGCACGGAGTCGGCCGACGGGGTGGTCACGGCCTCGTCGAAGGCGTTGGTGTGCAGGCTGTTGCAGTTGTCGTAGATGGCGATCAGGGCCTGCAGGGTGGTGCGGATGTCGTTGAAGTTCATCTCCTGGGCGTGCAGGGAACGGCCCGAGGTCTGGATGTGGTACTTCAGCTTCTGCGAGCGCTCGTTGCCGGCGTACCGCTCACGCATGGCCACCGCCCAGATGCGGCGGGCCACGCGGCCGAGCACGCTGTACTCCGGGTCCATGCCGTTGGAGAAGAAGAACGACAGGTTGGGCGCGAAGTCGTCGATGTTCATCCCCCTCGCCAGGTACGCCTCCACGTACGTGAAGCCGTTGGCGAGGGTGAAGGCGAGCTGGCTGATCGGGTTGGCCCCGGCCTCGGCGATGTGGTAGCCGGAGATCGAGACCGAGTAGAAGTTGCGCACGCCGTTCCGGATGAACCACTCCTGGATGTCGGCCATCATCCGCAGCGAGAACTCGGTGGAGAAGATGCAGGTGTTCTGCCCCTGGTCCTCCTTGAGGATGTCGGCCTGCACCGTGCCCCTGACCGTGGCGAGCGTGCGGGCGCGCAGCTCGCGGTCCTCCTGCTCGCCGGGGTCGCGGCCGTGCTCGGCGCGGAAGCGGTCTCTGGCCTGGTCGATGGCGGTGTTGAGGTAGAAGGCCAGGATCGTCGGGGCGGGGCCGTTGATGGTCATCGACACGGACGTGTTGGGCGCCGCCAGGTCGAACCCGTCGTAGAGCACCTTCATGTCGTCGAGCGTCGCGATGGACACCCCCGAAGTGCCGACTTTTCCGTAAATGTCGGGCCGGGGGTCGGGGTCGTGGCCGTACAGCGTCACCGAGTCGAACGCGGTGGACAGCCGCGTCGCCGGCTGACCCTCCGACAGCAGCTTGAAACGCCGGTTCGTCCGGAACGGGTCGCCCTCGCCGGCGAACATCCGCGTCGGGTCCTCGTCCTCGCGCTTGAACGGGAACACCCCTGCCGTGAACGGGAACATCCCTGGCAGGTTCTCACCGCGCAGGAACCGCAGCAGATCGCCGTGGTCGCTGTAGCGGGGCAGGGCGACCCGGGGCACGCGGTTGCCCGAGAGCGTCTCGCGCCAGAGCGGGGTGTGGATCTCCCGGTCGCGGATCTTCACGACCAGCTCGTCGGCGCGGTAGCGCTCCTTGACGGCGGGCCAGCCGTCGATCAGCGCCCGGCTCTCCTGGGTCAGGGCGCCTTCCGCCTGCTCGGCCAGCTCGGCGAGCCGACCTCCGTCCTCCCCCAGCATCTCGCGGACCGCGGCGAGCTGCTGGCGGCGGCGGGCCGCCTCTGCCTGCGCCAGCGTCTCGGCGTGGTACGCCCGCACGGTCTCGGCGATCTCGGCGAGATAGCGCGACCGGGCGGGCGGCACGATGGCCGCCGACACCTGGGAGGTGCGCCCCTCCACGCGCGGCAGCAGCCCCGGCCCCGTCCCGACCCCGAGCAGCGGCTTGAGGTGGTGGTAGAGGGCCGTGACGCCGGCGTCGTTGTAGCGTGCGGCGATGGTGCCGAAGACCGGCATGTCCTCCGGCCGGGCGCCGAACGCCTCGCGGTTGCGCACGAGCTGCCGGCGCACGTCGCGCAGGGCGTCCTCGGCGCCGCGGCGCTCGTACTTGTTGATCACCACGGCCTCGGCGAAGTCGAGCATGTCGATCTTCTCCAGCTGGGAGGCCGCGCCGAACTCGGGCGTCATCACGTAGATCGGCACGTCCACGTGGGGCACGATCCCGGCGTCGCCCTGGCCGATGCCGGGCGTCTCGACGATCACCAGGTCGTATCCGGCGGCCCGGCAGGCGGTGACCACGTCGTCGAGGCAGGCCGGCACCTCGCTGCTCGCGCCCCGGGTGGCCAGGGAGCGGAAGTACGTCTGAGGGCCCAGGCTGTTCATCCGGATGCGGTCACCGAGCAGGGCACCGCCGCCGCGCCTGCGGGTGGGGTCGATGGCGACGATGGCGATGCGCAGCTTGTCGTCGTTGTCGACGCGGAAGCGGCGGACCAGCTCGTCGGTGAGCGACGACTTGCCGGAGCCGCCGGTGCCGGTGATGCCGAGCACGGGGGCCGCCCCGCCGTCGCGCTCCCTGCCGCCCGCCGCGCGCAGGCCCGCGACGAGCTCCTCGGGGGCGCGCCCCGACTCGATGAGGGTGATCGCGCGGGCCAGCGCGGCCTGGTCGCCGGAGACGACGGCCTCCACCGGCGGCGGGCCGCCCGGCTCGACGTCGCACTCCTCGATCAGCTTGTTGATCATGCCGGGCAGGCCGTAGCGCTGGCCGTCCTCCGGGGAGAAGATGCGGGCGACGCCGCGCGAGTGCAGCAGCTCGATCTCCTCGGGGACGATCACTCCCCCGCCGCCGCCGTACACCCTGATGTGCCCGGCGCCGCGCTCGCGCAGCAGCTCGACCAGATAGGTGAAGAACTCGACGTGCCCGCCCTGGTAGGAGCTGATCGCGACGCCCTGGACGTCCTCCTGGATGGCGGCCGTGACGATCTCGTCCACGGAACGGTTGTGGCCCAGGTGGATGACCTCGGCCCCCTGGGTCTGCAGGATGCGCCGCATGATGTTGATCGCCGCGTCATGCCCGTCGAACAGGGCCGCGGCGGTCACGAAACGCACGGGGTGTACCGGGACGTGCACGCCTGATCACTCCTTCGTGGAGGCTTCCTCTCCGAAGATACTAGGACGTCCTACTATTTCCCAGAGTCGCCGGGGTAGGGGCAGTGGCGAGGGGGTGAGAGCGATGCGCGCACTGACGTTCGTACCCCGCACGAAAGGGACGCTGACGGTGGAGGAGCTCCCCGACCCGCGGCCGGGCCCGGGCGAGCTGCTCGTGCAGGGGCTGGCGCTGGGCGTGTGCGGCACCGATCGGGAGCTGGAGCTCGGCGAGTACGGCTGGCCGCCGCGGGGCCGCGAGCGCATGGTCATCGGGCACGAGTCGCTCGGCCGGGTGCTGGAGAGCCCCGAGGGCTCGGCGTTCTCGCCCGGCGACCTCGTGGTCGGCGTCGTCCGGCGGCCCGATCCTGAGCCGTGCGGGGCCTGTCGGCGCGGCGAGTTCGACATGTGCCGCAACGGCCGCTACACCGAGCGCGGCATCAAGGAGCTCGACGGGTACGCCAGCGAGCTGTGGACCGTGGAGGCCGCCTACGCCATCCGGGTCGATCCTTCGCTGGAGAGCGTCGGCGTGCTGGTCGAGACGGCCTCGGTGGTGGCCAAGGCGTGGGAGCAGATCGAGCGGATCGGCGCTCGGGCCTGGTTCGAGCCGCACACCGCGCTGGTCACCGGCGCCGGGCCGGTGGGGCTGCTGGCGGCGCTGTTCGGGCGGCAGCGGGGGCTGGAGGTGCACGTGCTCGACCGGGCCGCGCCGGGGCTCAAGTCGAGTCTGGTGGAGGCGCTGGGGGCGACGTACCACTCCGCCTCGACGCTGGAGGCGTTCGGGGACCACAAGCCGGACGTCATCATCGAGTGCACGGGAGTGGGGCAGCTCGTCATCGACGCCCTGACCACCACGGCCGCCGCCGGGATGGTCTGCCTGTGCGGCCTGGCGTCGGGCGGGCGCGCCCACCGCGTGGACGCCGGGGTGATCAACCGGGACATCGTCCTGGAGAACGACGTGGTCTTCGGCACGGTCAACGCCAACCAGCGCCACTACCGCGCCGCCGCCGCCGCACTGGCCGAAGCGGACCGGTCCTGGCTGGAGCGTCTGATCACCCGCCGCGTCCCGCTGTCGGACGCCCTGGCGGCCTTCGAACCCGCGGGCGACGTCAAGGCGGTCATCGACCTCACGACCTGACGGATCCTACGGCTTGCGTCCGGTGGGAGCGGGCGGGTCAGGTCGGGTCGTACGGCTTGCGTCTGGTGGGGGTGGGCCGGCGGG
>NZ_POUD01000194.1 GCF_003236395.1 Nonomuraea aridisoli
CGAGCCGTGCCCGCCCGACCCGATCACCCCGTACGGCGCGGCCAAGGCGGCGGCCGAGACCGCCGTGCGGGCCGTCCTGCCCGAGGCCGTGATCGCCAGGACGTCGCTGATCGTCGGCGGCGGCGCGTCGGTCCACGAGAGGCTGGTGCGCGCCCTGGCGGCGGGCGCGGGCGGCGGGAGAGTGCTGTTCACCGACGACGTACGCTGCCCGGTGCACGTCCGCGACCTGGCCTCGGCGCTCCTGGAGGCGGCGGGCGAGCCCGGGGGCGTCCTGCACGTCGCGGGGGCGGACGCGGTCAGCCGGTACGAGCTGGGCGTGCTCATCGCCCGCCGCGACGGCCTCGACCCGGCCCGCCTGCCGTCCGGCCGCCGCGCCGACGCAGGCGTGCCGGGCCCCGTGGACGTGCGCCTCGACTGCGCGGCCAGCCAGGAGCGGCTCGCCACCCGCCTGCGCGGCGCCCGCGAGTTCCTGCTCCGCTGACGCGGAAGCGCCCGCGGCCCCATGGCGGGGACGCGGGCGCACGAACTGTCCGCGATGGGCCTATCCGCGATGGGCCTCGAAGCGGAGGGTGCGGGACACGCCCACGCGCACCGTCGTGCCGGGGGCGATCGTGACCGGTTCGTTCGGCGGGATGTCGTAGAAATTGGGGTCGCCGGGCGGCTGGATCTGGGTGCCGTTGACCGACCCGAGGTCCACCAGGTTGACGTCCCACCCGTCGAGCGCGACCCGCAGGTGGCGGCGCGAGACCGAGCCGTCGGGGCTGGTCACCTTGGCGGGCCTGGCGCTGCCGCCGGCCACCTCGGGCGCGCGCTCGGGGTCGCGGCCGAGCAGGTAGTCGGTCTCCAGGGGCAGCGCCGTGCCGTCGTCGAGGATGAGCACGCCGAGTGAGGGGCGCGGCCCCTTGTAGGGGACCAGGGTGCGCTGGACCAGGGCGATGCCGCAGACCGCGCAGTAGGGCGCCCGGGGGTCGTTGAAGTGGTCGTTCTTGCAGTCGACCCCGTAGACCATGGGACGGTCGCCGTGGTCGGGCTGCTGCTCCTGCTGCCCCTGGTGCTCGTAGGGGTCGGGCGGGCCGAGCACGGGCGGCGCGGGCTGGTCGTAGGGGTCGGAGGGGCCCATGCGCTGCGGGAGCGGCTGGTCGGCGCCGTTGCCGCCGGAGGAGGGCTGCTCGTCGTACGTCGGGTACTGCGGCTCCGGCGCGGGCGGCTGCTCCTGCGGCGTGTGGTAGGCCGGCTCGGGCGGCGGCAGGTAGGGGGACGGCTCCGGCGCGGACAGGTAGGACGGCTGCTCCAGCGGCTGCGGCCCGGAGTGGGCGCCGGTCTGCGGCACCGGCTGGGGCCCCGACTGCGAGGGCGACTGCGACGGCGACTGTGACGGCGACGGCGGGGAGACCGGCGGCTGGTCGGCCAGCGGGTACGGCGGGCGCTCCACGGGCTGCGGCTCGGGCTGCGGCTCGGGCTGCCGGGCCGGCTGGGCGAGCTCGGGGTCGACGTACAGGCCCGTGTCGGGCATCTCGGTGGTGAGCGGCCGGGACGGGGCGGGCGCGGCAGGCGCGGCGGGCAGGTCGGTGAAGTCGCCGACGAGGCCGCCGCCGTGGACGACGCCGCCGTCGAAGCGGACGGCCGGGTGGGGGCTGCCGGCCCCGGGCAGGCTCAGCTCGACCCGCTCGACGGGCCCGCTGACGAGCCGGTCGGCCCAGGTGAGCGAGTCGCTGCCGGCCAGCCGCGTCTCGCCGCCGGGGGTGGCGACGGTGGCCGCCGCCGAGCCGCTGACCAGGACGGCGACGCCGCCGCCCACGGGCCCCGCGACGGCGCACGTGGCCGGGTCGCCGGTCATGTTGGCCGCGAGCACCTGGGCGGCGCGGCGGGCCAGCGCCCTGCCGTCGCCGCCGGACGCGGCGGTCTCACGCAGCGCGGTGAGCAGGTCGTCGGCGGCGGCCTCCGTGGAGTCGCACACCAGCAGCAGGCCGCCCAGGTAGGCGACCAGCCCGTTTCCGGGAAGCGGACGCACCACTCCGAAGCCGTGGTCGGTCATGCGTCCTCCCTCACGACCGTGCTGCGCTCATCGGTGCCCTCGCTGCGCTCGGTCACTCAACTCTCCTCCCCGGAAGCCGGCGGTGTCGCGGCACCCGCGCTGCCGTGCCCACCAGCCATACGCATACCCAGACGACGGGGCCGTGTCGCGATCCTGTCGTCTCGATTCGATGAACCGGTGGCCCGCAACAAACCCCTTAACTGTGCAAGTTTGGCCAAACAGAACACTATCGGCCAGTCGTCGCATCCCAGAAATCGCCGCCGCCCACTGCCTCCGCGTGCCGAAACTGCTGGACACGACCCTAGCGAGGGGTCGCCCCATAAACGAGTGGGACAAATCAGACGCCTGTGAAAACCCGGTTCACATCGGCCGTGGCGAGCACGCCGTAGATCTCGCCGCCGCGCTCGACGAGCAGGTATTCGCTGCCCGGCGCCTCGCGCATGGCGTCGATGAGCGGCTCGCCCCTCAGGTCGGCCGCGAGCACCATGGTGGGCTCCAGCGACTTGGCCAGGGACGCGACGGTGATCCACGGGCGGCGGTGCTCGGGAGTGGCCTGGACGGCGGCCTCGTTGACGATGGCGACCGGCCGGTTGTCGTGGTCGACCACGACGATCGCGCCCGCCCGGCTCTCGGCGGCCTGGCGCAGCGCCTCCGACAGCGGTGTCTCGCCGGTCACGGGGATGGCCCTGCGGGCCAGGGCGCGCGCGTCCACCCGCGGGATGCGCTCGCGGATGCGGGCGGCGCGCAGCGACTGGCTGGCGCCCATCCAGATGAACGCGCCCAGCACGAGCGGCCACAGCACGTTGGAGACGTCGCCCTCGCCGCCGCCCCACAGCACGCTCGCCAGCGGGAAGATCACCAGCAGCGCGGCCAGCGCCCGCCCGCCCCAGGCCGCGACGACGGTGCCGGAGCCGGGGCTGCCGCTCAGCTTCCACACGCCGGCGCGCAACATCCGGCCGCCGTCGAGCGGCAGGCCGGGCAGCAGGTTGAACACGCCGACGATGAGGTTGGCGACCCACAGCTGCCAGACGAGCGCCTCGACGATGCCGCCGCCGTCGATCAGCCACAGGTCGGCGCCGAGGCCGAGCGCGGCCAGGCCGAGCGACAGCAGCGGCCCGACCGCCGCGACCATGAACTCCTTGCCGGGCGTGGGCGGCTCCTTCTCGATCTCGGAGACGCCGCCCAGGAGGTAGAGGGTGATCCTGCGGACCGGCAGGCCGTACGCCTTGGCCAGGACGCTGTGCGCGAGCTCGTGCAGCAGCACCGAGACGTACAGCAGCACGGCGAAGACGAAGGCGACGCCGTAGGCGGCGGCGGTGCCGAGGTGCGGGAGCCTGAGCTCCATCTGCGGGCCGAACAGGAAGGTGATGAAGCCCGCGACGAGGAACCACGTCCATGAGACGTACACCGGAATGCCGAACGGCTTCCCCATCCTCAGACCGGAGAACTCCTGCCGCGGGCTCTGCTCGCTCACCGCACTCCTCGAACGTCCGCTACATGCCGATGCTGCCTTGATGCTACGCGCCGGATCAGGTGATCCTCGTCGCGCGAAGGTTATTCTGTCGGGGTCTTGACCTAGAGTGCGGTGCATGACGTTGACCGAACCGGTGATCATCGGAGCTCTCTCCCCGTCCCGGGCGGGCGACTTCATGACCTGTCCCCTGCTCTACCGCTTCCGGGTGATCGACCAGCTGCCCGAGAAGCCGTCGCCGGCGGCGGTGCGTGGCACGGTGGTCCACGCGGTCCTGGAGCGCCTCTACGACCTTCCCGCCCCCGGCCGCTCGGTGGGGGCGGCGCTGGAGCTGCTGGAGCCGCAGTGGCGGCGGCTGCTCGCCGAGGAGCCGCTCTACGCCGAGATGTTCGCCGACGACGCCGAGCAGGAGCAGTGGCTGGCGCAGGCGCGCGGCATGCTGGAGCGCTACTTCACGCTGGAGGACCCGACGCGGCTGGAGCCGGCCGAGCGGGAGCTCTACGTGGAGGCGGTGCTCGACGGCGGGCTGATGTTGCGCGGCTACGTCGACCGGCTCGACGTGGCGCCGACCGGCGAGATCCGGGTGGTCGACTACAAGACGGGCAGCGCGCCGGGGCCGGAGTTCGAGGCCAAGGCGCTGTTCCAGATGAAGTTCTACGCGCTGGTGCTGTGGCGGCTGCGCGGGCAGGTGCCCCGGCTGCTGCAGCTGGTCTACCTCGGCGGCCAGGGCGAGGTGCTGCGTTACGCGCCCGACGAGGCCGACCTGCTGGCCACCGAGCGCAAGGTGATGGCCTTGTGGGCGGCGATCGAGCGCGCGCTGGAGTCGGGCGAGTGGCGGGCGCGCCGCAGCAGGCTGTGCGACTGGTGCGACCACCAGGCGCTGTGCCCGGAGTTCGGCGGCGCTCCCCCGCCGGTGCCCGACCGGCAGCCGGGCGACACGGTGCGCAGCAGCCGGCGCGCGGCCACCGACGAGCTCTGAGCTCGCGAGGGGCCGCTTATCCTCCCAGGGGAGGAGGCTGAGGGCTCTCGGGCGGTCCTACAGTGAAGCGGTGCGGATCGACCGGAGCAGGCTCCACGACGTGGTGCTCGCGGGGGCAGTGGCGGCGGCCTCGATGGCGGTGTTCGCCCTGTACGGCCCCGCGCAGCTGCGGGCCGAGGGGCTCCGGGTCGACGGCGTGCGGCCGCCCGACGCGTTCGGGGCGCTGCTGGTGGTGCTGGCGTGCGCGCCGGTGGCGGTGCGCAGGCGCTGGCCGCTGGCGGCGCTGTGCGCGGGGCTGGTGCCGGAGACGCTGCTCACGGCGCTCGGTTACGGCATGGGCGCGGTCGGGCTGGCCGGGCTGGTGCTGCTCTACTCCGTTGCCTCCCACCGGGGGCTCGCGGTGGCGCTGGGCGCGCTGCTGCTCGCCGCGGTGGCGTACGCGCTGACGGCCGCGGCGGGCGGCTGGCGGGCGGGGCTCAACGAGCACCTGGTGGTGGCCGTGCTGCTGGCGGCGGTGTGGGGGGCCGGCCGGAGCCTGCGGCTCCGGCGGGCGTACCTGGAGGAGCTCAAAGACCGGGCGGCCAGGCTGGAGCGGGCGCACGCGGCCGACACCCGGGCCGCGCGGGCAGAGGAGCGCTCCCGGATCGCCCGCGAGCTGCACGACGTGGTCGCCCACCACGTGAGCGTGATGACGGTGCAGGCCGCGGCGGCGCGGCGGGTGCTGGCCGCCGATCCCGAGCTGGCCCGTGAGGCGCTGACGGCGATCGAGCACACCGGGCGGCTGGCGATGACGGAGATGCGCAGCATCGTGGGCGTGCTGCGCACCGACGCCTCGGCGGGGACGCCGGCGGAGCTGGGGCCGCAGCCGGGCGTGCGCGACCTGCCCGCGCTGGTGGAGCAGATGCGGGAGGCGGGTCTGCCCGCCCGGCTGGTGACGGAGGGCGAGCCGCGGCCGTTGCCCGCGGGGGTCGACCTGGCCGCCTACCGGCTGGTCCAGGAGGGCCTGACCAACAGCCTGCGGCACGCCGGCGCGGGCGCGAAGGCGGTGGTGACCCTCCGGTACGGCCCGCGTGAGCTGGACGTCGCCGTGGCGGACGACGGCGCGGGCGGGTCGGCGCAGCCGTCGTCGCCGCCGGGCCACGGCCTGGTCGGCATTCGCGAACGGGTCGCCCTCTATGGTGGAATCCTGAACATCGGTCCGCTGGCAGGGGGCGGTTTCGAGGTCCGGGCGAGTTTCCCGTTGAAGGACGGCCAATGACGATCAGAGTGCTGCTGGTGGACGACCAGCCGCTGCTGCGCACGGGATTCCGCCTGATCCTCGAGGCCGAGCCCGACATCACGGTGGTGGGGCAGGCCGGCGACGGCAAGGACGCGCAGGAGCAGACGCGGGCGCTGCTGCCCGACGTCGTGCTGATGGACATCCGGATGCCCGGGGTCGACGGCATCGAGGCGACCCGCCGGATCGTGCGGGAGGCAGCGCCGGCGGCGCACGTGCCGAAGGTGCTCGTGCTGACCACGTTCGACCTCGACGAGTACATCGTGGAGGCGTTGCGCGCGGGCGCGTCCGGGTTCCTGCTGAAGGACGTGCCGCCCGACGAGCTGGTGCAGGCGATCCGGGTGGTGGCGGCCGGCGACGCGATCGTGGCGCCGAGCGTGACGCGGCGGCTGCTCGACCGGTTCGCCGCGAAGCTGCCGTCGGCGTACGAGCAGGCGACGCCGGCGCGGCTCGACCGGCTGACCGAGCGGGAGCTGGAGGTGCTGCGGCTCATCGCCAGGGGCATGTCCAACGCCGAGATCGCGGCCAAGCTCGTGGTGAGCGAGACGACGGTGAAGACGCACGTCGGCAACGTGCTGACCAAGCTGGGGCTGCGCGACCGCGTGCAGGCCGTGGTGCTGGCCTACGAGACCGGGCTGATCACTCCCGGCGCCCTTCCGTGACGGCGCCGCCCGCCCGGTGAGCCGGGCGGGCGGCGGTCACAGGTCACGGGGGGGGTTCAGCCGGTCTTGGCGGCGCTCTCCGCGGTGGGCACCTCAGGGGCGTTCTCCGGGAAGTGGCAGGCCACCTGGTGGCCGCCGACCATCTCGGCGAGCGGCGGCTCGACCTTCTTGCAGATCTCCTGCGCCTTCCAGCAGCGGGTGTGGAAGCGGCAGGCGGGCGGCGGGTTGAGCGGGCTCGGCACGTCGCCCTTGAGCCTGATCCGCTCGCGGTCCCTGCGCACCTTCGGGTCGGGCACCGGCACGGCCGACATCAGCGCGTTGGTGTACGGGTGCATGGGCGCGCTGTACAGGCGCTTGCGGTCGGCGATCTCGACGATCTTGCCGAGGTACATGACGGCGACCCGGTCGCTGATGTGGCGCACCACCGACAGGTCGTGGGCGATCACCACGTAGGTCAGGTCCAGCTCTTTCTGCAGGTCTTCGAGCAGGTTGACGACCTGGGCCTGGATCGACACGTCGAGCGCGGAGACCGGCTCGTCGGCGATGATCAGCTTGGGCTTGAGCGCGAGCGTGCGGGCGATGCCGATGCGCTGGCGCTGACCGCCGGAGAACTCGTGCGGGTAGCGGTTGTAGTGCTCGGGGCTGAGGCCGACGAGCTCCAGGATGTCCTGGACGGCCTTCTTGACGCCGTTCTCGGTCTTGACGCCCTGGATGCGGAAGGGCGCGCCGACGATGGCGCCGACCGTGTGGCGCGGGTTGAGCGACGAGTACGGGTCCTGGAAGATCATCTGCATGTCGCGCCGGAGCGGCCGGAGCCGGCCCTGGCTCATGTGCGAGATGTCCTCGCCCTCGAAGACGATCTTGCCGGCCGTGGGCTCCAGGAGCCGCGTCACCAGCCGTCCCGTGGTGGACTTGCCGCAGCCGGACTCGCCCACCAGGCCGAGCGTCTCGCCCTTGAACACCTCGAAGCTGATGCCGTCCACCGCCTTGACGGCGCCGACCTGTCTCTTGAACAGGCCCTTGGTGACGGGGAAGTGCTTCTCCATGTTCTGCACGGACAGAAGCGGCTCGTTTTCGCTCACTGGGTCTCCAGCACTGGCTTGATCTCGTTCTCCCACAGGCCGCGCCGCTCTTCCCTGCTCATGTGGCAGCGCACCAGGTGGCCGCCCTCGGTCTCGGCGAGGGCCGGGACCTCGGTCGTGGCCCTGTCTCCTGTGCGCTCGGCGTACGGGCAGCGGGGGTGGAAGGCGCATCCGGGCGGCACGTTGATCAGCGACGGCGGTGAGCCCTTGATCGGCAGCAGCCGCTCGGTGGGCTCGCGGTCGAGGCGTGGCATGGAGCCCAGCAGGCCCCAGGTGTAGGGGTGCTCGGGGCGGTAGAAGACGTCTTCGGCGGTGCCGTACTCGACGCACTTGCCGCCGTACATGACGAGGATGTCGTCGGACAGCTCGGCGACCACGCCCAGGTCGTGCGTGATGATGATCAGCGCGGAGTTGAACTCGCGCTGCAGGTCGCGCATGAGGTCGAGGATCTGCGCCTGGACGGTCACGTCGAGCGCGGTGGTCGGCTCGTCGGCGATGAGCAGCTCGGGGTCGCACGAGAGCGCCATCGCGATCATGGCGCGCTGGCGCATGCCGCCGGAGAACTCGTGCGGGTAGCTGTCGACGCGCTTGGCCGGCTCAGGGATGCCGACGCGGCCCAGCATGTCGATGGCGTGCTTGCGGGCCACCTGCTTGGAGACGTCGTTGTGGATGCGGTAGGCCTCGATGATCTGCTGGCCGACCGTGTAGTAGGGGTGCATCGACGACAGCGGATCCTGGAAGATCATCGCCATCTTCTTGCCGCGCAGGGAGCGGACGTGCTCGGTGCTGGCCTCGATGAGCTCCTCGCCGTCGAGCCAGATCTCGCCGGAGAGGCGGGCGCGGCCGCCCTTGTGCAGCCCCAGGATGCTCTGGCTGGTCACGCTCTTGCCGGAGCCGGACTCGCCCACGATGCCCAGGGTCTTGCCGCGTTCGACGCCGAACGACAGCCCGTCGACCGACTTGACGAGGCCGTCGTCGGTCGGGAAGTGGATCTTCAGGTCTTTGACGTCCAGGAAGCTCACGACAACCTCACCCTCGGGTCGACCACGGCGTAGAGCAGGTCGACGATCAGGCTCGCCACCACCACGAACATCGCGGCGACGAGCACGACCCCCATCACCTGCGGCATGTCCTGGGTCCTGATGGCCAGGATGGCGTACTGGCCGAGCCCCGGCAGAGTATAGGTGGTCTCGGTGAGGATGGCGCCGCCGATGAGCAGGCCGAAGTCGATGCCGAAGAGGGTCAGGATGGGCGTGAGCGTGGCGCGCAGGCCGTGCTTGACGACGACCTGCCGCTCACGCAGGCCCTTGGCCCTGGCGGTGCGGATGTAGTCCTCCCCCATCGTCTCCAGCATCCCGGCCCGGGTGAGCCGGGCGTAGGTGGCGGCGAACAGGAACGCCAGGGTGATCCACGGCAGCAGCAGGTTGTAGGCCCACTCGGCGGGGTTCGCCGAGAAGTCGGTCCACGCGCCGCCCGGCGGGGTCCAGCCCAGGCCGTAGCTGAAGACGACCAGGGAGATCATGCCGGTGAAGAAGATGGGCAGCGACACGCCGGCGAGGGCGGTGCCCATCGTGAGCCGGTCGAAGAAGCTGCCCCGGCGCAGAGCGGAGAGCACACCCACGGAGACGCCCGCGATGACCCAGATGATCGCGGCGCCGATGGCCAGGGAGAAGGTCACCGGCAGGCGGTCGAGCAGGTCGGGCCAGACCGGCTGGCCGGTGATGAAGGAATATCCGAAGCACGGTGCGGGGCAATGCTCGACGCCCGCCCCGTAGTCGTACTGGGCGCCGGCGAAGATGCCCTTGACGAAGTTGCCGTACTGCACGACCACCGGGTCGTAGAAGCCCAGCCGTTCGGCCACCAGGTGGACCGTCTCCGGTGTGGCCGCCCGGCCGACGTAACGTGACGCCATGGCCTCGGGGGTCGCCCCCGCCCACTGCGGCACGACGTAGAAGATGCCGAAGGTGACCATGCTGATGACGACCAGCATGGCGAACGCGCCGATCAGACGCCTGATGATATATGTGAGCACCGCTTCCGGCCGAGTGGCCCGCCCGCGGGCGAGCGGGCCACTCCTGCCTTCACCTGCCTTCGCTAGATCCCCGTACCTCGCCTAATTGGTCACTCGACGCCGAGCATGACGTAGTCGTACATGCTCTGGCCTTCGTTGTAGGCGATGTTCGTCAGGCCCTGGCCGCGCATGAGCAGCGACTTCGCCCACACCACGGGAAGGATGGAGGCGTCCTCCATGACCTTCTTGTCGACCTCGACCCACAGCTTCGCGCGGGCCGCCTCGTCAAGCTCGGCCGAGGCCTGGTCGATCAGCTTGTCGACCTCGGGGTTCTTGACGCTGAGGTTGTAGTTGCCGGCGTCGCGGATCGTGCGGCTGTCGACGATGGCCTGCAGGAAGCCGTAGCCGTCGGGCCAGTCGGAGCCCCAGCCGTGAGCGGCCAGGCCGATGCCGTTGCTCTTGACGTAGTCGACGTTGCCGGCGTAGTCGGAGAAGTAGCTGGAGGCCGGGAAGCCCTTGAGCGTCAGCTTGATGCCGACGCGAGCGAGGGCCTGCTCCATGGCCTCGGCCAGCGCCTTCTCACGCGGACGGTCGGAGCGGAACGCCATCGTGGTGGAGAAGCCGTTCGGCTGCCCGCAGGCGGCCAGCGCCTCCTTGGCCTTGGCCACGTCACCCTTGTTGTCCGCCGACGGGTACAGGTCGAACTTCTCCTGGCCCACGATGGGCGGCGGCATGACGTTCGTGGCGATCTCGCCGCCGGCGACCTCGCCTCCGTAGGCGGTCTGGTTGGCCACGCGGTCGGCGGCGAACTGGACGGCCTTGCGGCAGTTGACGTTGTCGAGCGGAGCCGTGTCCGGGATGACCGAGATGTACCAGAGCCTGGGGATCGTCGGGTTGTCCGTACGAGCCTTCAGCGCCGGGTCCGGCAGCACCTTGCCGAGCGCGGCGGGCTGCATGCCGGTGCCGGGGATGTCGAGCTGGATGTCACCGGCGATGATCTGGTTGTCCAGGTCGTCGGCGTTGACGTTGAGCTGCACCTCGATGCGGTCGGGCAGCGCGGGACGGTTCGGGTCGGTCGCCGGGTCCCACTGGTCGTTGCGGACCAGGGTGAACCGCTTGCCGATCTCGTTGGTCTCGAACTTGTACGGGCCGGACGAGACGACCTTCTCGCGGTACTTCGCGCCCGTGTCCTTGTCCTTCGGTACCGGGGCCGTCATCGGCATCTGGACGACGTAGTCCATCGACGCGAACGGCTTCTTCAGGTGGAAGACCAGCGTCGAGTCGTCGGTCGCCTCGACGGCCGAGGAGTAGTCGACGTCAGGGGTCTTGTAGACGCCCTTGAAGTCCTCCGGCCAGTCGAGCAGCTCGTTGAGGTAGGAGGGGCCGTGCGGGAAGGTCTCCTTGTCGAAGCTGCGGGCCACCGCGTACGCCACGTCCTTGGCGGTGATCGGCGTGCCGTCCTCGAACTTCAGACCGCTCTTGAGCTTGTACGTCCACGTCTTGCCGTCCTCGCTCGGCTCACCGAGCGACTCGGCCAGGTCGGGGACGACCGTGTTGCCCTCGGGACCGGGGCCCGGCTTGTACATCGTCAGCGTCCGCCAGTAGAACCGGCCGAAGTTGAACGAGTAGCCGTAGTAGGTGTCACCCGGGTCGAGGCTGTCCCAGTCGGAGGAGTGGGCCGCCTTCAGCGTCCCGCCCTTCTTCGTGGACGGGTTGTACACGCCGGTGATGGCGGCGTTGAACGCGGCTTGCGCGCCGCCGCCGGACGCGGACGCGGCCGGCTGCTGCGCCGAGCCGCCACCGCCGCCACAGGCGGAGAGCACCAGGGCGAGCGCCGCTGTGGCGGCTCCTGCCAGTGCGTGTTTCCTTCTCATTGACTAACCCCTTGATGAGTGAGATGCGGGGGATGAAGCGCGTTGCGGTGGATCAGTGCGCTCGGGGGTCGAAGGCGTCCCTCAAGCCGTCGCCGAACAGGTTGAACGCCAGGACGGTGATGAAGATCGCCAGACCCGGGAAGATCACGAAGTGGGGCAGCGTGTAGAAGCGAACCGCCTCGGACAGCATGCCACCCCAGGTGGGGGTGGGCGGGTTGATGCCAACGCCCAGGAACGAGAGCGAGGCCTCGAAGAGGATGTTGGTCGGGATGAGCAGGGTCGCGTACACCAGGATCGGCGCCATCAGGTTCGGCAGCACCTCACGGAAGATGATGTAGCCGTGACGGGCGCCGAGGCTCTTGGCGGCGTCCACGAACTCCCGCTCGCGCAGTGACAATGTCTGGCCGCGCACGATGCGGCCGATGCTGGGCCAGCTGAAGAACCCGATGATGAAGATCAGCATCGCGATCCGCAGGCCGTTGCCCTCCAGGCCGAACCCCTGGTCGGGGATCACGCCCGCCAGCGCGATCGCGAAGACGAGCAGCGGGAAGGCGAGGAAGACGTCCATGAGCCGGCCGATGACCTGGTCGACCCAGCCGCCGAAGTAGCCGGCGATGACGCCCAGGACGGTGCCGATGATCACCGACACCACCGTGGCGAGAAAACCGATCAGCAGCGAGATCCACGCCCCGGCGACGATCCGGCTGAAGATGTCGCGGCCGTTGACCGGCTCGACACCGAGCAGGTATTCGGCGCTCATGCCGCCGAAGGAACCCTTGGGCAGCAGCGTGGCCGGGTCGATCTGATCCTGGTGGAACTCCAGCGGCGGATGACCGAAGGCCGCGATGATCGGCGTGGAGAAGATCGCCACGAGGATCAGCAGGACGACGACGCCGCCGCCCGCCAGCGCGACCTTGTCGCGCCTGAGGCGCATCCAGGCGATCCGGGTGAGAGACCGGCCCTGGATGGCCTTGCCCGCTCCCGCGAGCACCGACTCCGGATGCGCTTCTGCCGCGGAACCGGACACGTCTAGCGGTGCGGTCATGCCGAATTGCCCCCTGGAACCAGACGACGCTGTCTAAACGCGTAGTGAACTTCAGACCGCGTGGTCGCGGACCTCAGGAGGCAGAATCTATGCGTTGAGCTGCGCTGACTAGTCCCCCAGAGCGCTATGTGGCTAATCTGTGATTCAGGCGAAACGGATTCGTATCGGTCCTCGAGACGATGTCCGGGGTGCGTACCGATTACGTCTCGAAACCGTGACAAACCCGCCCGGAGTGCCCAAGTTTCAACTGATGCCGCGGCGCTTGAGAAGCTCTTCGATGTCCGAAAAGTCGTCGTCTGCGGCGGCCGGTCTGCGCTCCGCCTTCTGGGCCGGCTTCGGCTTGGTCCCCGTGTTCTGCGGCGGTGTGGCGCCCACGGCCGGCCGGCTCGCGCCCGGCTGGACCGCCGGCTCGGCGGGGGTCTCCTTCTTCCTGAGCTTGCGCCCCCGCATCACGCCCGAGACCACGAACAACACCGCCGACAGGCCCGCCACCACCACGCCCGCCCACACCGCGGGGTTGAACACCAGGCCGGTCACGAACCCCACGAGGGTGGAGCCGATCGTCCACAGCGCCGGCAGCGCGCCGGTCAGGTAGGCCGCCATCGGCAGCAGCGCCCACGCCGTCGTCCTCAGCCCCGGGGCCGCTCCCCTGCGCCGGAAGGCCAGGAACGCCAGCACCAGCCCCGCGACGGTCAATCCTCCGCACAGCGGCAGCCAGGCGATCTGGTTGAACGTGTCCATGTGCCGTCCCCTCGTCGTGGCTCCTGCCTCCATCCTGGCACGCGAATCCGCGCGCGCCTCCTCCCCGAGAACCACTTGTCCCTTAGGGGAGACCCGGACGGGGCCGCCGTCGCGCGAGGCTCAGGACCGCAGCAGCGCCCGCAGATCGGCCACCTGCACGTCCTCCAGCGAGGACACCACCAGGCGGCCCGGAGCGGGCTCGACGGGCAGCAGGTTGGGCACCGCGACGACCGCGCAGCCGGCGGCCGTGGCCGCCGCCACGCCGTTCGGGGAGTCCTCCAGGACGACGCAGTGCGCCGGCTCCACCCCGAGCCGCCGCGCGGCCGTCAGGTACGGCTCCGGGTCCGGCTTCGTCCGCGTGACGTCGTCGGCCGTCACCACGAGGTCGAACCGGTCGCGGCCGAAGCCTTTCAGCACGGCGTCGGCGATCTCCTTCAGCGACGAGGTCACCAGCCCCACGGGCACCCCCTCGTCGCGCAGCGCGTCGAGCAGCTCCGCGGCGCCGGGCATGACGACCACGCCCTGCGACAGGCGCGCCACCATCCCGCCCACCATCCAGTCGCGTACGTCCTCGGGCGCCACGTCGGCGCCGGACACGCCCAGCATGTAGTCGACTGTGCGCTCCATGGACCCGCCGACCAGGTGGGCCTGGTGCTCGGGCGTCCACCGCGCGCCCAGCCGCTCCATCACCTCGGTCTTGATCTCCAGCCAGACCCGCTCGCTGTCGACCAGCAGGCCGTCCATGTCGAAGAAGACCGCTTCCACCCGTGCTCCGATCGCTTGTGTCCGCCCGCCAGTGTGGCCGCCCGTGCTGAACGACGGGCGAGGACTGCCCCGCCCGCGCGTGAACGGCGGCCGAGAATGCCGTGCCGGCCCACGCGCCGGCCCACGCGGCGGCGCGGGCCCGGGAGGCGCGGCGGGAGGCCGCCTCCCGGGCCGGACGGGCCGTCAGACGTTGAAGTATTTCGCCTCGGGGTGGTGGGCGACCAGCGCCGAGGTGGCCTGCTCCGGGTGGAGCTGGAACTCCTCCGACAACGTCACCCCGATGCGCTCGGGCGCCAGCAGCTCGAACAGCTGCTTCTGGTCCTCCAGGTTGGGGCAGGCCGGGTAGCCGAAGGAGTAGCGGCAGCCCTGGATGTTGACCTTGAGCATGTCGTCGAGCGCCTCGTCGCCGCCGATGCCGAGCTCGGCGCGCACCCTGGCGTGCCAGTATTCGGCCAGCGCCTCGGTGAGCTGCACCGACAGGCCGTGCAGCTCGAGGTAGTCGCGGTAGGCGTCCTTCGCGAACAGCTCGGCCGTGGCCTCGGCGATCCTCGAGCCCATGGTGACGATCTGGAAGCCGACCACGTCGACCTCGCCGGAGTCCTTCGGGCGGAAGAAGTCGGCCAGGCACAGGTGGCGGTCGCGGCGCTGACGCGGGAAGGTGAAGCGGGTGCGCTCGCCGCCGTCGTCGTCGAGGATGATCAGCGAGTCGCCGTCGGAGACGCACGGGAAGTAGCCGTAGACGACGGCCGCCTCCAGCAGGCCCTCGGTCTGGATGCGATCGAGCCACATGCGCAGCCGCGGCCGGCCCTCGGTCTCGACCAGCTCCTCGTAGCCGGGGCCGTCGCCGCCCCTGGTGGGCTTGAGCCCCCACTGGCCGAGGAACAGCGCCCGCTCGTCGAGGAAGGCGGAGTATTCGGCCAGCGAGATGCCCTTGACGATGCGGTCGCCGACGAACGGCGCCGCCGGCACCCGGTTGTCGATGGCCACGTCGGAGCGGGCCGGCAACTCCTCGACGGGCGTGCGCTCCAGCACGGCGCCGGTCTTGACGCGGCGCTCGCGCAGCGGCGGCAGCGCAGCGCCCGGCGTGCCGCGCTTGACGGCCATGAACGCATCCATCAGCCGCAGCCCCTCGAACGCGTCGCGCGCGTAACGCACCTCGCCGTCGAACAGCTCCGCGAGGTCCTGCTCGACGTAGGCGCGGGTCAGGGCGGCGCCGCCGAGCAGCACGGGGTATTTCCCGGCCAGACCCCTGGAGTTCATCTCCTCCAGGTTCTCCTTCATGACGACCGTCGACTTGACCAGCAGGCCGGACATGCCGATGACGTCGGCCTTCTGCTCGTCGGCCGCCTCCAGGATGGCCGAGACCGGCTGCTTGATGCCGAGGTTGACCACCTGGTAGCCGTTGTTGGACAGGATGATGTCGACGAGGTTCTTGCCGATGTCGTGCACGTCGCCCTTGACGGTGGCCAGCACGATGCGGCCCTTCGTCTCGCCCTCGACGCGGTCCATGTGGGGCTCGAGGTAGGCGACGGCGGCCTTCATCACCTCGGCCGACTGCAACACGAACGGCAGCTGCATCTGCCCGGAGCCGAACAGCTCGCCGACCGTCTTCATGCCGTCGAGCAGCACGTCATTGATGATCTCGAGGGCGGGACGCTGCCCGAGGGCGGCGTCGAGGTCGGCCTCCAGGCCCTTGCGCTCGCCGTCGATGATGCGCCGCTTGAGCCGCTCGTTCAGCGGCAGCGCGGCCAGCTCCTCGGCCTTGCCGGCGCGCATGGCGGCGGCGTCGACCCCCTCGAACAGCTCCATGAAGCGCTGCAGCGGGTCGTAGCCCTCGCGGCGGCGGTCGTAGACCATGTCGAGGGCGACCTGGCGCTGCTCGTCGGGAATGCGGGCCATCGGCAGGATCTTGGAGGCGTGCACGATGGCGGAGTCGAGACCGGCGTTGACGCACTCGTTGAGGAACACCGAGTTGAGCACCATGCGGGCGGCGGGGTTGAGGCCGAAGCTGATGTTGGACAGCCCCAGCGTGGTCTGCACGCCCGGGTAGCGGCGCTTGAGCTCGCGGATGGCCTCGATGGTCTCCAGGCCGTCGCGCCGGGTCTCCTCCTGGCCCGTCGCGATCGGGAAGGTCAGGCAGTCGACGATGATGTCGTCGACCTGCATGCCCCAGTTGTTCGTCAGGTCCTCGATCAGGCGGGTGGCCACGCGCACCTTCCACTCGGCGGTGCGGGCCTGGCCCTCCTCGTCGATGGTCAGCGCGACGACGGCCGCGCCGTGCTCGCGCACGAGCCGCATGATCTTCTGGAAGCGGGAGTCGGGGCCGTCGCCGTCCTCGTAGTTGACGGAGTTGACCGCGGCGCGTCCGCCCAGCATCTCGAGACCGGCCTGCAGCACCGCGGGCTCGGTCGAGTCGAGCATGATCGGCAGCGTGGAGGCGGTGGCGAAGCGGAAGGCCAGCTCCTTCATGTCGGCCACGCCGTCGCGGCCGACGTAGTCGACGCACAGGTCGAGCATGTGGGCGCCGTCGCGGGCCTGATCGCGGGCCATCTCGACACAGTCGTCCCAGCGGCCCTCCAGCATCGCCTCGCGGAAGGCCTTGGAGCCGTTGGTGTTGCAGCGCTCGCCGATCGCCAGGTAGGAGGTGTCCTGCCGGAACGGGACGGTCTGGTAGAGGGAGGACGCGCCCGGCTCCGGGTGGGGGCGGCGCGGCTCGGTCTGCTTGCCGCGCACCCGCTCGACCACCTGGCGCAGGTGCTCGGGCGTGGTGCCGCAGCAGCCGCCGACCAGCGACAGGCCGTAGTCGTGGGTGAACGTGCCGTGGGCGTCGGCCAGCTCCTCGGCGCTCAGCGGGTAGTGGGCGCCGTCGGAGGTCAGCACCGGCAGGCCGGCGTTGGGCATGCAGGACAGCTTCAGCCGCGAGTGGCGGGCGAGGTAGCGCAGGTGCTCGCTCATCTCGGCCGGGCCGGTGGCGCAGTTGAGGCCGATGACGTCGACGCCGAGCGGCTCGATCGCGGTCAGCGCGGCGCCGATCTCGGAGCCGAGCAGCATCGCGCCGTTGGTCTCGATGGTCACCTGGGCGATGATCGGCACGTCCTTGCCGGACGCCTCGATGGCGCGCCTGGCGCCGACGACCGCGGCCTTGACCTGGAGCAGGTCCTGGCAGGTCTCGATGATGATCGCGTCGGCGCCGCCCGCGATGAGGCCCGCGGCGTTGTCGCGGTAGGCGTCGCGCAGGCTCGCGTACGGCAGGTGGCCGAGCGTGGGCAGCTTGGTGCCGGGGCCCATGGAGCCGAGCACGAAACGCGGCTGGTCGGGCGTGGACCAGTGGTCGGCGGCCTCGCGGGCGATGCGGGCGCCCGCCTCGGAGAACTCGAAGACGCGCTCGGAGATGTCGTACTCGCCGAGGGCGGCCAGGTTGGCGCCGAAGGTGTTGGTCTCCACGCAGTCGACGCCGACGGCGAAGTAGGCGTCGTGGACGCCGCGCACGATGTCGGGCCGGGTGACGTTGAGCACCTCGTTGCAGCCCTCGTGGCCGTGGAAGTCGTCGAGGGTCGGCTCCTGCGCCTGGAGCATCGTGCCCATCGCGCCGTCGGCTACCACGACGCGCTGGGACAACACTTCTCGGAAGGACGGGGAGATGCTCATGGGGTAGAGCTTATCGGTTGCGCCTCGAGCGGCTGTGACGCGGCGCTGACCCTTGGCCTCACCGGCCCGGATGCCCGCGTGCGCCCCTGACGGCGGGCCTCGCGCGGGCGCGGGGGCAGCAGCCGTGCGGCCGAGTGCCCCGTTCTCCGGGTGGCATGCCTGGGTTCGCCCGACGCGAAACGCCCGCCCGCGCGGTGCGGCGCGGGGACGGGGCGGGACGGCGGCGGGCGGCCGCGGAGCGGGATGGGCGGCGGTGCGGTCTCACGGCGGAAGGCCGCGCGGAGCTGCGGGAAGATCGCGTTTCGCCGGCGGGTGCGGCGGTGACCGGGTGAAAGCAGGGACGGGGGCGAGGGC
>NZ_POUD01000195.1 GCF_003236395.1 Nonomuraea aridisoli
CCTCATCCCCCGACGGCGCGAACATACGCCCCGCCTCGTCCCCCGTCACGGTTCCCGACGGCGTGAAGACGCGCCCTTGCTGGTCCCCCGTGTTCGGTACCGATGGCACGTCGGCCACAGTCAGCCTCCCTGGTAAGTCCACGACCATGCGGCACCCCGCGCAGTCGTCGATGCGGATGGATCCCCCGTGCAGTTCCACGATCTCTTTCACGATCGCCAGCCCCAGCCCGGCGCCCCCGGCGTCGGCCGCGCGTCCGGCGTCCAGGCGGGAGAAGCGTTCGAACACCCGCGCCCGCGCCTCGGCCGGGATCCCCGGCCCCGAGTCGGCGACGACGAGACGGACCCCGTCCCCTTCGGCGGAGCCGCCCACGGTCACCGAGCCGCCCGGCGGGCTGTGGCGTACGGCGTTGTCGAGCAGGTTCGCCAGGACCTGGGCCAGCAGGTCGGGGTCGGCGCGCACCACGAGGTCGCCGGGCACAGCAGCCTGGATGACGACGTCCTCGCGCGCCAGCGACGCCTCCAGCACCGCCTGCTCCACCAGCGGCGCCAGCTCGACGTCCTCGGCCTCGATCGGCCGCGTCCCCGAGTCCAGCCGCGACAGGTCGAGCAGCTGGGCGACGAGCCGGCCCAGGCGTTCGGTCTGGGCGAGCGCGGTGCGCATGGTGACGGGGTCGGCGGCGGAGACGCCGTCCACGACGTTCTCCAGAACGGCGCGCAACCCCGTGATGGGCGTGCGCAGCTCGTGGCTGACGTTCGCGACCAGCTCGCGCCGCTGCCGGTCCACCTCGCCGAGGTCGGCCGCCATCGCGTTGAACGCCCTGGCCAGCTCCCCCACCTCGTCCCGGGACGTGGCCCGTACGCGCAGGGTGTAGCTGCCCTTGGCGATGGTCTGGGCGGCGCGGGCCATCTCGCGC
Organism: Nonomuraea aridisoli; assembly: GCF_003236395.1. Classification (GTDB taxonomy): domain Bacteria; phylum Actinomycetota; class Actinomycetes; order Streptosporangiales; family Streptosporangiaceae; genus Nonomuraea; species Nonomuraea aridisoli. Next base: position 915 of record NZ_POUD01000195.1, read on the forward strand.
AGCGGCTTGGTCATGCCCATGGCCAGCACCTGCACCATGATCAGCGCCAGCACCACGGCGACCGCGATGCGCACCTCCCGCGACAGGCCGGAGTTGATGCCGACCTCGTTCACCACGAACGCGGTCGCCACGGCGAGCACGATGACGATGCCGAGCTTGACCTTGATCCGGCCGAGGAAGTCGAGGGGTCTCATCGCCGCACCAGCGCGTAGCCGACGCCGTGCACCGTCCGCACCACGTCGGGGCCGAGCTTGCGGCGCAGCGCCCGGACATGGCTGTCGACGGTCCTGGTCGCCGCCGCCTCGGAGAACCCCCAGACGTCCGACAACAACCGCCCGCGCTCGAAGACCTGCCCCGGACGCTCGGCGAGCCGGCGCAGCAGGTCGAACTCGGTACGGGTGAGCTGCGCCTCCGCGCCCCGCACGAACACCCGCCGGGCCGCGGTGTCGATCTCGACCTCGCCGACCCTGATGACGGTGTCCTCGGCGGCGAGCTGGACCGCCCGCTCGACCCGGCGCAGCAGCGCGTGGCTCCGCGCCACCAGCTCCCGCATGCTGAACGGCTTGGCCAGGTAGTCGTCGGCCCCGACACCGAGGCCCACGAGCACGTCGGTCTCGTCGCCGAGCGCGGTCAGCATGAGCACGGGCACCGGCCGGGCCGCCTGCATGCGGCGGCAGACCTCGAGCCCGTCGAGCCCCGGCAGCAGCCGGTCGAGGATCACCAGGTCCGGCTCCGCCCTGGCGTACTGGACGAGGGCGTCCTGCCCGTCGCCCGCCACTCTGACGTCGAAGCCCTCGGCGGCCAGCCGGTTCCGCACGGCCAGCGCGATGGTCTCGTCGTCCTCGACCACGAGGATGCGTCGCTGCTCAAGCACGTACGAAAGCCTAGAAGCGTGCTGTGCAGACGACACTCCTAAATTCGTGCACAAACCGTGCAGACTGTGGTGGTGAACACCCCCGCATACCTTCGCCGCCTTGGTCTGCCCGAGCTCCTTCACACGCCCGTCACCGCTGAATCCCTGCGGGCGCTGCACGCCGCACACGTCGAGAAGGTCGCGTACGAGGTCCTGGAGATCTGGTTGGGCCGCGCGACCACGGTCGATCCGGTCGAGTCGGCCGAGCGCATCGTCCGGGGCCGCGGCGGCTACTGCTACCACCTCAACGGCGCCTTCTCCGAGCTGCTCACGACCCTCGGCTACGACGTGACCCGGCACGTCGCGGGCGTCCAGTTACGGGGCGGCGAGCCCGGCATCACCGGGAACCACCTGGTGCTCACCGCGCGCGGCCTGCCGTCCGCCGCCAACCCGGGCGGTGAGTGGCTGGTCGACGTGGGGCTCGGCGACGCCCTGCACGAGCCGCTCCCCCTGGTGCCGGGGACCTACCGGCAGGGGCCCTTCACGTACGAGCTGCGGCCGTCGCAGGTGGCGCCGGGCGGCTGGCGCTTCGAGCACGATCAGAGCGGTTCGTTCGTCGGCATGGACTTCGGCATGGAGCCCACGGAGATGTCGGCGTTCGCCGAGACGCACCGGCATCTGACCACGGCACCGACGTCGGGGTTCGTCCGGATCGCCACGACCCAGCGGCGCGACGCGTACGGCGTGGACATCCTGCGCGGGCTTCTGCTGTCCCGGGTCGGCAACGGCAAGCAGTCGGTGACGCTGAGCTCCGCGCGGGACTACTACGCCGCCCTGGCCGACATCTTCCTGCTCCCGCTGGACGACGTGACGCCCGTTGAGAAGGACACGTTGTGGCGCAAGGTCTGCGAGGCCCACGAGGGCTGGCTCGCCGCGGGCTCCCCCTGATGGATTCGCCCGCGTTCGTAGCGCTATCGTCGCCTCGACATGGCTGAGACCAGGAAGCTGCATGGTCGCTACCGGCTGCTGAACCCCCTCGGCGCGTCCGTCCGCCTGGCCTTCGACGAGGTGGAGCATCGCGACGTCGCGGTCAGGGAGCTGCGGGTGCTCCCCGAGTTGCGCGAGGCCGCGGTGGACGAGGCGCGCCGCGCCGCCGCGCTGCGGCACCCCTTCGCCGTGCCGGTGCTCGACGTGCTGGTCGAGGAGGGCACGCCGTGGCTGGTCATGGAGTTCGCCTCGGGGGTGTCCCTGGAGCAGGCCGTACGCGCGCGGCGCCCGCTGCCGGTCGCCCAGGCGGCCAGGGCCGGCGTGTGCGTGCTGGCGGCGCTGACCGCCGCTCATGAGACGGGCGTCGTGCACGGACGGGTCGATCCGGGCAAGGTGCTGCTCACCACGACCGGGCGAGCGCTGCTCAGCGGGTTCGGCTCGCCCAGCCTGAGCGTGCTGCCCTCCGCCGACCTGTGGTCGCTGGCGGCCACGCTGCACTTCGCGGTCGAGGGCCGCCCGCCCGGACAGGTGCCCGCCGCGGGCGCCGACCCGCTCAGGTCGCTGATCAGGGCGATGCTGCACCCGTCGGGTCCGCCGCCGCTGGAGGTGGTGCGCGAGACGCTCGACCGGCTGGCCGTGGACCGGCCGCTGGACGCGGTCGTCGCGGCCTCGGGCCCGCTGCCGCCCGCCCACGTCGCCGCGATCGGGCTCGGCGTGCTCGACCGGCTGGCGGCGGGCGGATTCCACGGAGGGGTGCAGCCGGGCAACATCCTGCTCGACGCGGACGGCCGGGCACGGTTGCTGCCCCTGCCGCACGCGGGAACGTTCCCGGCGTACACGGCCCCGGAGGCCGCCCCGACGCCGGCCGCCGACCTGTGGTCGCTCGGGGCCACCCTCCACACCGCCGTGGAGGGCGCGCCGCCCGCGCCCGGTGCGACGCTCACCAGGGCGGGCGCGCTGGGCCCCGTGCTGCTGCGGCTGCTGTCGGCCGACCCGGCGCGGCGCCCGGCGCCGGATGAGCTGCGCCGGGAGCTGCGCCGGGAGCTGCGCGCGATCGCCGGCGAACCGGTCTGACCGACCGGCGAGGAATGCGATACATCGCGAAACGGAACCTCGGCAGAGGGTTCACACGTTGGACTTGCGACGCAGAATGTGAGAGAGGCGGGGCGCGCGCTCCGCGTTCGGAGGAAGTTAGAGGATGTCGCCAGTCCAGAAGTACGCCATCGGCGCAGGCGCCGCGGTCCTGCTCTCGCTGATCATCTTCGGTACGGGATGGATCACCCTGCTGGTCGTCCTCGGCGTGGTCGCCGCCCCCGTGGTGGGTTACCTGATGCTCGACCCGTCGCAGCGCGAGCGGCTCAAGCGGGCCCGTAAGCGCGGCATCGGCCGCTGAACCCGGGTGGCGGGGGCCTGACCGTCAGGCCTCCGCCGCGGCCTGTCCCGCCGTGGCCGTCGCCACCCGCCGGGTCACCCGCCGCTCGACGTAGAACGACAGGAACGGCACCGTGCCGCCCAGCATCACGCCCAGCATGTACGGCCACGCCCAGCGCGCCTTCATGCCCAGGTTCATGACGGCGACCAGGTAGAGCATGTAGAGGCCGCCGTGGATGGGCGCGATCACCTTCGACAGTGAGGCCTCGCCGAAGCCGTAACGCAGCACCATGCCCACGCAGAGCACGAGCAGCATGCAGCCGACCACGTACGCGAGCACCCGGAAGGGCTTGAGAGCCGATTCCACCGTTCAACCTTCCAGAACCATCTCGGGGGAGGACTTGCCGCGCTCTCGATCCGCTCGCACGGCGTCGCGTACGAAGTGGAACCACATGAAGACGGCGAATCCCGCGAAAATCCACCAGTTGGCGGCGTATGCCAGATTACGCCAGGTCAGCGTGCCGCCGACCACCGGCGGGTCGGCCTTCACCTGCGTGAGCGAGCCCGAGGGCGGCTGCGCCACCACGAACCCGGTGCGGACCTTCTGGCCGGTCCACAGGTTGACCAGCTCTCCGGTGGAGACCGTCTGCACCTGACCGGCGGGCAGGCCCTCCGCGCGCCGCTGAACGCTGTCAGTGCCCTGCTGCGGCCGCAGCCGACCGGCCACCGTGACCCTGCCCTGCGGCACGTCGGCCACGGCGGGGTCGTCGGCCGTGGCCGTCCAGCCGCGTACGACCGGCATGAGCGTGCCGTCGTCGAGCCGGATCGGCGTGAGCACCCAGTAGCCGTGGTCGCGCGAGACGTTGCCGCCCGGCGCGTCCACGTCGGCCCGCCGGTCGGCCACCAGCAGCTGGCGGTCGGCCTCGTAGACGCCCTCGGCGGTGACCTTGCGGCCCACGACGGGGCCGGCCATCTGGGCGCCCGCCGGGGCCAGCGACGCGACCGGGACGGGCGCGGGGTCCGTGGCGGCGTGCGGCTTGCCGGAGTCCTGGAAGACGCCGAGCTGCCAGCGCCCGAGCAGGATGAACGCGATGAGGACCCCGATGGTCAGCAGGTGCAGCCCCAGCAGCCGGGGCGAGAGCAGGGTCCTCAGCATGTCTCAAAACTATCCGGCGGGGGGCGTGGTCCTGTCATCAACCCGGGCCCTGGTCCTGCGGCTGCGCAAAGGTCGTCCGCTACGGATCCCGCCAAACAGTGCAAACTTCGCAGTCGATCAGGCTAGGCTGCTGGCCATGTCTGACCAGCACATCGACCCGGCGGGCAACACCCAGGCTTTCCGCGCGTTCGCGAACGCGCGCGAGCAGGAGGCCGCCGCGGCCAAGCCCAAGAAGTCGCCCCTCCTGCCCATCCTCGCGGTCGTCCTCGGCATCGCGATCATCGGCGTCGTCGCCTTCCTGCTGCTGCAGTAGACGCCTCCGGCTGAAGTCACCCGCCGCGGCGCCGTGGCGGGTTTTCGTCGTTCCCGGCCGGAGTTCCCGCGCAGGATGTGCGAACGCCCTGCTCGGCGGGCGGAGCGAGCCGAGCAGGGCGCTCACGGGGTCATCTGCGGGAGGAGACGACCAGCGCGCTGCCGCCGCCGCGGCGGGTCGGTTCGGCGACGGCCTGGACGCGGTCGCGGCTCAGGAACTCCAGGGCCGTGGCGGCGCCGATCTCCGGGTTGCCGGCGAAGCTGTGACCCTGGGCCTCCAGCTCGGCCTGGTACTTCTGCAGGAACGCCGGCTCGGCCTGCGTCTGCGCCGTGTTGCGCTGGGTGGCGCGCGGCGCGGCCAGCGCCTCGGGCAGGTCCATGCCCCACTCGTACCGGTTGAGCAGGATCTGCAGCACGGTCGTGATGATGGTCGAGCCGCCGGGCGAGCCGACCGCCAGCACCGGACGGCCCTTCTCGAACACCAGCGTCGGCGCCATCGACGAGCGCGGGCGCTTGCCGGGGCCAGGCAGGTTCGGGTCGCCGGGGGCCGGGCCGAACGTGAAGTCGGTCAGCTCGTTGTTGAGCAGCACGCCGCGGCCGGGCACCACGATGCCGTTGCCGCCGGTGGACTCGATGGTCAGGTTGTAGGCGATCACGTTGCCCCAGCGGTCGGCGACCACGAGGTGAGTGGTCTCCGGGCCCTCCTTGGCGACCGGCGTCGCGGTGCCGCCGGGCTCCGCGCACGGCCCGTACGAGCCGTCGGGGTCGCCGGGGGCGGCCGGGTGGGGCATGGCGCGCTCGCCGATCAGGCAGGCGCGTTCCTTGGCGAAGCCGTCGGACAGCAGCTCGTCCAGCGGCACGCCGGGGATGTCGCCGACGTACTGGCCGCGGTCGGCGTAGGCCAGCCTGGACGCCTCCAGGTATTCGTGCAGGCCCACCTCGGGCAGCGCCTCGAGGATGTTGAGCGCCTCGCCGACCGTGGAGCCGCCGGACGAGGGCGGCGCCATGCCGTACACGTCGAGGTTCTTGTACGACACCTTCGTGGGCTCGCGCAGCAGGGCGCGGTAGTCACGCAGGTCGGACAGCTCCATCAGGCCGGGCCGCACGTTGCGGGTGCTGCCGGGGGTGACCGGCGGCCGCTTGACCGTGGCCACGACCTCCTTGCCGAGCTGCCCGCCGTACAGCCACTCGGGACCGCGCCTGCCCAGCTCCCGGTACGTGGCCGCGAGCTCCGGGTTCCTGAACACCGAGCCGACCGGTGGCGGCGCACCGTTCGGCAGGTAGAGCTCGGCCGTCGAGGTGAAGTCCTTGAAGCGGTCGGCGTTGGCGGCCGTCTGGTCGTGGAACGTCTGGTCCACCACGAAGCCTCTGGAGGCCACCTCGACGGCCGGTTGGAGCGCCTGCCTGAGCGAGAGCGTGCCGAACCTGCGCAGGGCCAGGTCCCAGTTGGCGACCGTGCCGGGCACCCCCGCCGACAGCCCGCTGGTGACGCCCTCGTCGAACGGGATGCCCTCGAACGTGGTGGGCCCCATCGCCTTCGGCGCGGTCTCGCGGCCGTCGATGGTGAAGACTTTACGCTTGCGAGCGTCGTAGTAGACCATGAAGCCGCCGCCGGCCAGGCCCGCCGAGTACGGCTCGGTCACGCCGAGCACGGCGCCCGCCGCGACGGCCGCGTCCACGGCGTTGCCGCCCTTCCTGAGCACGGCGATGGCCGCCTTGCTGGCCTCGAGGTCGACGGTGGCGACGGCGCCGCCGTACCCCTCGGCGACCGGCGTCTTCCGCGGCGGGTCGGCCGACGCGGGCGGCACGTGCAGGAGGGAGACGGCGAGGACTGCTGCTGCGGGAAAGATCACACGGCGCATGTTGTCCACAATGACGCAGATACGCCCATCGCGGTAGTGCTCCGTCACACGCTGGGATGATGCGCGGCTCACGGGAGCTGGCCTACGTTAATGGGCGTGCGCAGGACGTTCGACCCTTATCTCGCCCTCATCGTGGCTGCGGCCACGATGGTGGTCGCCCGGGGCGCGGCGTGGGGCCAGCAGTTCACCCGCGAGCCGCTCGACGCCTACGCGTACGCGCTGTTGCTGGCCGGGCCGGTCGCGGTGCTGCTCAGCCGGCGCTTCCCGCTGCTGACCACGGCCGCCGCGCTGGGCGCCTGCGACCTGTACCTGATCGCCGGCTACCCCTACGGGCCGTGCTTCATCAGCCCGGCCGTGCTGCTGTTCCTGCTGGTCACGCGGGGCCGCAGGCTGATGGCGTGGAGCATGGCGGGGATGACGCTGCTGTCGTTCCTGAGCTACGCCTGGCTGGTCGGCAACCGCGACTGGTTCCACAACGTGTGGATCCTCACGTTCATCATGCTGCTGATGGTCGTGGCCGAGCTGGTCAGGATCGTCAAGGAGCGCCGGGCCGAGCGCGAGCGCACCGCCGAGGAGGAGGCCAGGCGGCAGGCCAGCGAGGAGCGGCTGACGATGGCGCAGGAGCTGCACGACGTGCTGGCGCACAACATCTCCCTCATCCACGTGCAGGCGTCCACCGCGCTGCACCTCATCGACGCCAACCCCGAGCAGGCCAGGACGGCGCTGGCCACCATCAAGACGGCCTCCAAGGAGGTGCTCGGGGAGATGCGCTCGGTGCTGAACGTCCTGCGCGACGGTGCCCCGCGCTCCCCCACTGCCGGGCTCGACCGGCTCGACGAGCTGGTCGAACGCTCGGGGCTCACGGTGACGCTCAAAAGGGTCGGCTCCCGGCCGCTGCCGCCGCAGGTGGAGCGGGCGGCGTACCGGATCGTGCAGGAGTCCCTCACCAACGCCGCCCGGCACGCGCCCGGCGCGGAGGTGGGCGTGCGCCTGGAGTACGGCGAGAAGGAGCTGGTCGTACGGGTCAGCGACACCGGCGCCACGACGCCGCCCGCGCCGTCGGAGTCGCCGTCGGAGTCGCTGTCGGAGTCGCTGTCGGAGTCGGGCAGCGGCAACGGCATCCCCGGCATGCGCGAACGGGCCGCGGCGCTCGGCGGGACGCTGGTCGCCGGCCCGTCAGGGCCCGGGTTCCAGGTCGAGGCCCGCTTCCCCCTACCCGAGGAGACCTCATGATCAAGGTGCTGCTGGCCGACGACCAGGCGCTGGTGCGGGCGGGCTTCAAGGCGCTGCTCGACGCGCAGCCCGACATGACCGTGGTCGCCGAGGCGTCCGACGGCGCGCAGGCCGTGCGGCTGGCGGCCGAGCATCAGCCCGACGTCGTGCTGATGGACATCCGCATGCCCGGCACCGACGGCCTGACCGCCACCCGGCAGATGCCGCCGGGGCCGCACATCATCATCCTGACGACGTTCGAGCTGGACGAGTACGTCTTCGAGGCGCTGCGCGGCGGCGCCAGCGGCTTCCTGGTCAAGGACACCGAGCCGGCCGAGCTGATCCAGGCCGTGCGGGTGGTGGCGGCCGGGGAGGCGCTGCTGTCGCCGAGCGTGACCCGCCGCCTCATCGCCGAGTACGCCTCCCGCGCCAAGGAGCCGGTCGCCGCCGACGGCCTCGACCAGCTCACCGAGCGCGAACGCGAGGTGCTCGCCCTCGTCGGCACCGGCATGACGAACGACGAGATCGCCGCCAAGCTGTTCATGTCGCCCGCCACCGCCAAGACCCACGTGAGCCGGGCCATGATGAAGCTCCATGCCCGCGACCGTGCCCAGCTGGTCGTCATCGCCTACGAGTCGGGGCTGGTCAGGCCGGGCTGGTTGTGACCGTCGCGCCGAACCACCGTTCGGCCGCCTCCTCGACGCCGTCCGCGCCCGCCCAGGCCACGTAGCCGTCGGGGCGGATCAGGAGCGCGTCCGCGGGCGGGTCGTCGTGGCGGGCCCGGACCACCTCGATCCGGTCGTTCCCCGTCCAGCGCTCCCCCGGTGCGCCGCCGGTGAGGTCGAGCAGCACGGGCCGGGCCGCGCGCAGCGCCCCGCCCGCCAGCTCCGCCAGGCCCGGATCGGTCAGGAACCGGCCGGCCGGCCCCTGACCGACGTCGTAGCGGATGCCGGAGTCGTGCAGCAGTGTGGCCAGGTGGCGGGCGGGCTGCTCGAAGGCGAACACCTCGGCGAGCAGTTCGCGCAGCGCCGCGCCGTCCTCGCCCTCCACGCCGTCGATGGCCGCCTGCGCGCGGGTCTGCGTGAGCGTGCGCTCGCCGACCGGCCGGCGTTCGGACTCGTAGGTGTCGAGCAGCGCGTCCGGCACCCGCCCGCGCAGCCTGGCGGCCAGTTTCCAGCCGAGGTTGACCGCGTCCGTCATGCCGACGTTGAGCGCCGACCCACCCACCGGGAACAGGTGGGCGGCGTCGCCTGCCAGGAACACCCGCCCGGCCCGGTACCGTTCGGCGAGCCGGGCCTGCGTGGCCGTGCTCGACAACCAGATCGGCTCGCCGAGCGGCACGTCCACGCCGAGCACGCGGCGGACGGCGGCGTGGAAGACCTCCGGCGTCACGGTGTCGCCGGTGGCCTCGCCCCGGTCCCGTACGCCGGCGACGAGCACGCCGTCGTGCAGCGAGGTGAACAGCACCCGTCCGGCCGGCCGCCGGGTCCAGCCCGGCTCCAGACCCGCCGCCTCCAGGGACTCGAACACCTTCATGTCGGCCTTGAAGTGGCCGATCAGCATCCTCTCCTCGTCGGTGGCGCCGGGGAAGGCGATCCCCGCCTGCTCGCGGACGAGGCTCTTGGCGCCGTCGCAGCCGACCACGTACCGGGCCCGGATCCGCGCGTCGCCGACGTCGAGCGTCACCCCTTCCTCGTCCTGGGAGAGCGAGCGGACCTCGCACCCCCGCCTGACCTCGGCCCCGAGCTCCCGCGCCCGCTCGGCCAGCAGCCGCTCCAGCCGGGTCTGCTGGATCAGCAGCAGACGCAGCGGGCTGTCGTCGATCCCGTCGAACCGCAGCGGCACCGACCCGAACGGGAACCCCGGCGCCCGGCCGGCGAACGGGCTGCCCTCGGCGAACCGCTCCAGCAGCCCTCGGTGATCCAGTAAGTCGACGATCTGGCCGACCAGCCCGTTGGCCCTGGGCAGCTCGCTCGGCTCGGATCTCTTGTCCAGCACGATCGGGCGGACTCCCGACAGGCTCAGCTCGCACGCGAGCATCAGCCCGACCGGTCCCGCCCCCACGATCAGCACATCCTCCATGCCTGTCAGGCTAGATTGACAAAATCGGCTCTGTCAATCTAGCCTGACAACCGTGGACGTTACAGAGCTGTCCGAGCGGATCCGCGCCAACGACCCCGCCATGGGCCTGCGGGCGGTCGGCGCGCTGCACCGGCTGGCCGAGCAGGTCGAGGCGGTGTCCGTGGCGCTGGCCAGGGAGCAGGGCTGGACCTGGGAGCAGATCGGCGACGCGCTCGGCATGTCACGGCAGTCGGTGCACGCCAAGTACGGGAAGTGAGGGCGGGGCGATGTTCGGCAAGGAGAAGAGCCCGCTGGCGGTCGTGATCAAGGCCGCCTTCGAGGAGGCCCGGCTGCGCGGCGACCGCCGCATGGGCACCGAGCACCTGCTGCTCGGCTTGCTCCACCACCCGGAGTCCGCGCAGGCGCTCGGCGTCGACCTGGCCGCCGCCCGCACGGCGCTCGAGGAGCTCGACCGCGCGGCGCTGCGCATGCTGGGCCTTGAGGTCGGCGACCTGCCCGGCACCCCGCGCAAGCACCCACGTGTGCCCGACACGGCGCTCACGTCGAGCGCCCGCGCCGTGCTCAACCAGGCCATCAAGGCCACCACCATGAAGACCAGGCACGAGGTCCCGCGCCACCTGACACTGGGCCTGCTGGAGCAGACCCCGCCCGACCCCGTCGCGCAGCTCGTCGACCAGCTCGGCATCGACCGGACGACGGTACGCAGCCGCATCTGATGAGGAAATTTGGTTGATTGCGAAGGTCGTCCCCTGCCAAGGTCGTAGCATGCGGCGCTCGTATGACGACCTCGTCCAGGAGGCCAACACGGTGTCCGTGGCGGGCTGGGACTTCTCCTGGCTCGACGGCCGGGCCAGCGAGGAGCGGCCTTCGTGGGGTTACGCCCGGCTGCTCGGCGAGCGCATGGCCGGGGCGCGCGCGGCGCTCGACGTGCAGACCGGCGGGGGCGAGATCCTGGCCGGCGTGCCCGCGCTGCCGCCGATCACCGTGGCCACCGAGTCGTGGCCGCCCAACCTGGCGCTGGCGGCGGCCCGGCTGCGGCCGCGCGGAGCCTGGGTGGTGGCCGACGACGACGAGCCGCGCCTGCCGTTCCGCGACGCGTCGTTCGACCTGGTGACCAGCCGCCACCCGGTCGAGACGTGGTGGGAGGAGATCGCCCGCGTGCTGCGGCCCGGCGGCTCGTACTTCTCCCAGCAGGTGGGGCCGCGCAGTGTGGCCGAGCTGACCGAGTTCTTCATCGGCCCGTACGACGGCACCGCCCGCGAGCCCGAGGCGGCCAGGAAGGCCGCGCAGTCGGCCGGGCTCGACGTGGTCGACCTGCGCTTCGAGCGGTTGCGCATGGAGTTCCACGACGTCGGGGCGGTGATCTACTTCCTGCGCAAGGTGATCTGGATCGTGCCGGGGTTCTCCGTCGAGCGCTACGCCGACCGGCTGCGCGAGCTGCACGAGCGGATCGAGGCGGAAGGGCCGTTCGTGGCCCGCTCCTCCCGTTTCCTGATCGAGGCGAGGAGGCCCGATGGCGCGGCTGCATGACGTGGTGATCGACTGCCGGCATCCGGCCTCTCTGGCCAGGTTCTGGGCGCAGGCGCTGGACGGCTACGCCGTGGCGCCGTACGACGAGGAGGAGCTGGCGCGGCTGCGCGCGGAGGGCGTGCTCGACCCGGAGGACGATCCGACGGTGCTGGTCGACGGCGGGCTGCCGCGGCTGTGGTTCCAGCGGGTGCCGGAGCGCAAGGTGCACAAGAACCGGCTCCACCTCGACCTGCGCGCCGACGACCTCGACTCCGAGATCGACCGCCTGCTCGGCCTCGGCGCCCGGCTCGTCACCACGTTCGACGACTGGGTCGTCATGATCGACCCCGAGGGCAACGAGTTCTGCCTGGCGTGATCCCCGTACACCCGTCGTCGTAGGGCGGCAGGGCCCCGGGCACTCCCTGCGGAGGATCGGGGAACGGGACCGGGGTGCGATTCGGGAGGGGCTTCTTCGGCGGAGTGTGGAGGCATACGCCGAAGGAGGAGAACATGCACACGATCGCACAGCTGGCGCCGCACTGGGGCGCCGGGGGTTTCACGCCGGTCTTCCCGATCATCTGGGGGCTGGCCTGGGTCGCCGTCATCGCGCTCGCCGTCACGGGCTGGCGCAAGGGCTGGTGGGGGCCGCGACGCCCGGCCGCCGCTCCAGCGGCCCCGCCGACGCCGACCGCGTCCGCGGAGCAGATCCTCGCCGAGCGGTACGCCCGCGGCGAGATGAGCGACGACGAGTACCTGGAGCGGATGTCCGTCCTCAGGGGCGGTTCTTCCTGAACCCTCACGAAACTGTCACTGGCCGCATCCATGGCGTCGCGTTACGTTGCGTATACCGACGTCATGGAGAGTGGGGACGAACATGAGCGTCAGCTTCCGCGGCCGGTACACCGCCGAGCCCTTCACCCGGCCCTGAGCGCGCAGGCCGCCGCCCTGCTCGCCGGCGGCGTCGCGGCCGGTCTGCTGGCCGGCACCGCCACGTGCGCGGCGGCGCAGGGCGGCCTGCTCATGGGCGTCGTGGACGACCGCCGCGCCACGGTCTGGTTCCTCGCCGGCCGCCTCGTCTCGCACACCGCGGCGGGGGCGCTGCTCGGCCTGCTCGGCTCTGCCGTCAGCCTGCCGCCGCAGGCGCGGGCGGTGCTGCTGGTCACGGCCGGGCTCACGATCGTCGCCTTCGCGGTGCGGCTGTGGCGGCGCGGCCCCGGCCACTGCGCGCCCGAGCCGCGCCCGCGCCGCGCGTACCAGGCTCCCCTGCTGGGGGCGGCCACCATCCTGGTGCCCTGCGGGGTGACGCTGAGCATGGAGATGATCGCGATCTCCAGCGGATCGCCGCTGGCGGGGGCCGCGGCGATGGCGGGGTTCGTGCTCGGCACCGCGCCCGCGTTCGCGCTGCTCGGCTGGGTGCTGCGGCGCGTCTCGCGCACCAGGCTGGCCCGGCTGGCCGGGGCGGTGGCGATCGCCGCCGGCCTGTGGACCGCGGCGGCGGGCGTCAGCCTGGGCGGCTGGCTCGCCGCCCCCGCGCCCGCCGCGGCCGGGCCGCCGCAACCGGTGGTCACCGTCTGGGCGACCCGCGACGGCTACCGCCCCTCCATGGTGAACGCGCCCGCGGGCGTGCCCGTCGAGGTGGTCTTCAAGGTCGCCGACCCCGGCTGCACCGGCACGGTGGCCATCGACGGGCGCGACGTGGCGCTGCCGGCCACCGTACGGCTGCCGCCGCAACCGCCCGGCTCACTGCGGTACGTCTGCGGCATGGGCATGTTCGCGGGATTCATCATGTTCTCCTGACGGCTCGCTGGAGGCGGGCCGGGATGTCAAGTGTCGGCCATTACGGTGGGCAACAGGGCGATCACGTGCCACTCTGTCGCCATGGCCTGGCAAGGAGAGGCGCCGGCGCCGTCCGTACCGGCGCCGCGCGTGGGAGACGAGGCCGAGTTGCTGGCCGCCGCGCGGGAGGGCGACGCGCAGGCCGCGCACCGGCTCGGCAAGCTCTACGCCCAGTACGGCGACCGCGCCGCGGCGAAGCTCTGGTGGGAGCGGGCCGCCAGGCTCGGCAACGTCGACAGCGCCTACAACCTGGGCGTCTGGCACGAGCAGCACGGCACCCTGGAGGAGGCCGTCACCTGGTACGAGGCCGCCGCCAGCACCGGCGACGCCGAGGCCGCGACCAACCTGGCCACGATCCTGCTGGAGCAGCGCGGCGACGTGGCGGCGGCGCGGGTCTGGTACGAGAGCGCGGCCCTGGCCGGGTCCAGGACGGCCGCCCGCCGGCTGGCGCTGCTGTGCGAGGAGGAGGGCGAGCAGGCCGCGGCGCGCGAGTGGCACCGTCAGGCGGCCGCCGGCGGCGACGTGGCCTCCGCCCACGACCTCGGGTTCCTCGCGTACTCGGCGGGCGACGACGAGGAGACCGTGCGCTGGTGGGAGTGCGGGGCGCGGGGCGGCCACGCCGACTCGGCGTACTGCATGGGCCTCTACCTGCACGCCAGCCGCGACCCCGAGGGCGCCGAGGCCTACTACCGGCTGGCCGCCAAGAACGAGCACCCGGGGGCCGCCTCCCGGCTCGGCGGCGTGGCGTTGTCGCGGGGCGACCTGCGTGCGGCGCGGGCCTGGTTCGAGCAGGCCGCGGGCGCGGGGCGGGTGGAGGACCAGCGGATGGCCGGGTTCGTCTGCGTGGAGCTGGGCGACACCTCGGCGGCCAGCCACTGGTTCGGGCGGGCCGCGGCGGGCGGGGACGCCGAGTCGGCGTTCAACTACGGCCTGCTGCTCATCGCCGAGTACGGCGACCTGGCGGGCGGTCAGCACTGGTTCCGGCAGGCGGCCAGGGCCGGGCACCACGCGGCCGCCGTCGAACTGGGCGGGCTGCTGTCGGTCGCCGGCCGCCACGGCGAGGCGCAGGCGTGGTTGTCGGATCCTCCGCCGCCCGCGTGGGGGCGGCCGACCGAGCCGGAGCTGACCGCGCGGGCGGAGCTGGCCGCCGCCGCCACCGGACGCGGCGGCGGGGTCGCGCTGGACGTCGCCGACCTGGCCGAGGTCCTCGGCACGTGGGACGTGGTGACCCGGCCGCTGCACGACCACACCGACGTCATCGGCTGGCTGGTGCGGCGCAGCGGGGTGCACGCGAGCGCGGTGGAACACCTGGCGTCGGTACGCGGCACGCTGCTGCGGCCGGGCAGCGCGCCGTGGCCGAGCCCGGGCGAGCTCCAGCACGTGCTCGCCACGGCTCGCGACCTGCGCCGCCGCCTCGGCGTACGGTGAGGCGGCACGCCTGTCACGGCCGCACGTCGCGACCTGACCGACGGCCCGTAGAGCTTCCCGGGGTTGCGGAACGGCCGGCCGGTCGGGGTGCCGTCGGAGCGCACGACCACCTCCTCCGCCTTCCCGTCGACCGTCAGCCTCACGACGAGCTCCCAGTCGACGTCCCAGGTGGTGCGGGAGGCACGGGCGCCGGCGGGACCCATCTCGTCGCCGGGTCAGGAGGAGGGGCCTTGCGTAATCGGCGGGATGCCCCAGGACCGTCGTGCGGTCGTGGGGAGCGCTCCCCTGGCGTCGTCATGGGATCAGGATGGGGCGGCGCGTTGGCGCGGTCCAGAGTGACTCACAGGCCGGACACCCGGTGGGCCAGCACCCGCCCGTCGCGGTAGGCGGCGATCAGCACGTCGGGAGCGGCCCAGGCCAGCGCGGCCACGGCGGCCCCGCCGTCCAGCGTGCGGGCGGGGCGCAACCTCGCCTCCGGCCGGCCGGACGTCGCCCGCCACAGGGCGATGGTGCCGTCGTCGCCGCCGCTGGCCAGATGACCGGCCGAACCGGGCCGCCAGGCCAGCGCCGTGATCGTCTCATGGCAGGTCAGCGTACGGGGCGCGGTGCCGGCCGGCCCCTTGCCGGAGAAGTCCCACACGGTCACCTCCGGCGCGCCGTCGGCGGCCAGCCACGTGCCGGTGTCGTCGAAGGCGAGGCGGCTCACCTTCTCCGGGTAGCCGGACATCGTCAGCTCCGACCCGTCCCGGGTGCGCCAGATATGGATGGACGCGTCCTGGTTGCCGCTGCAGATCCATCGCCCGGTCACGGGGATGGCCAGCGCCAGGTGCGAGCCGACGTAGCGGTAGGCGGCCACCGGCACGGGCGTGTGGCGTTCGTGGCAGCTCACCGCGCCGTAGGCGGCCACGGCCAGGCGGCGGCCGGCGCGCATCCACGCCACGTCGGTCACGGTGCTCGCCGCGGGCTCCGGCGCCCACAGCTCACCGCCCTCCGGATCGAGGACGAGCGCCCGCCGGCCGGAGGCGATCGCGACCCGCTCCTTGTTGGCCCAGGCCGCCTTCGACGACCACGCGCCCGTCTCGAAGACGCTCGCCCGGCCGCCGTCGCGCGCCCACAACGCGTGGCCGAGCGGTCCGGCGGCGGCGAGATGCCGGGCGTCGGGGGCCAGCGCCACGTCCAGCGAGCCGCCCGGCAGGTCGAGGACCTTGGCGCCGGCGCCGGTGGCGACGTCGAGCGTCCAGACGGTGCCCTCGGCACCGGCGACGGCGACGAGGTCGCGCCGCACGCTGAGCGCCACGGGCGCGTCATCGACGCCGGACTCCCACACGAGTGCCGCGGGGGTCGTGGTGACGCTCATACGGCGGCCCCGGCGGTGACCAGGCAGCCGGCGAAGGCGCGTTCCAGGGCGTCGCGGTCGAGCCCGCGGCCGATGAACACCAGCCGGTTGCGCCGGGCCTCGCCCTCCTGCCAGGGCCGGCCGAACTCGCCGTCGAGCAGCATGTGCACGCCCTGGAAGACGTAGCGCCGGGGTTCGCCGGCGATGGCGAGGATGCCCTTGGAACGGAAGATGTCGCCGCCCTTGGCGCGCAGCAGTTCGCCGAGCCAGCGGTTGAGCCGGTCCTCGTCCAGCTCGCCGGGCAGGTCGATGCCGACCGAGGTGACGGTGGCGTCGTGCTGGTGCTCGGTGTCGGTGAGGAAGGCCGGGTCGTCACGGAGCACCCGGTCGAGGTCGAACGCGCCGACGTCCATGATCCGGGCCAGATCGACCTCGGCGTGCCGGGCGGGGATGATCTCGACCGGGGCGTTGATGGCGCGGATGCGGGCGATCACCTCCTCGATGGTGTCCTGGTCGGCCAGGTCGGTCTTGTTGAGCACCACGCGGTCGGCGAAGGCGATCTGCTCGACGGCCTCGTTCTCCACGCCCTCGGGCTTGTCCTCGTCCAGGTGGCGCAGCACGTGGGCGGCGTCGACCAAGGTGACGATGGCGTCCAGGCGCAGCTGGGCGGCGATCTCGTCGTCCATGAAGAAGGTCTGGGCGACGGGCGCCGGGTCGGCGAGACCGGTCGTCTCGATCAGGATGTGGTCGAACTTGTCGCGCCTGCGCATGAGCGCCCCGAGGATGCGGATGAGGTCGCCGCGCACGGTGCAGCAGATGCATCCGTTGTTCATCTCGAAGATCTCTTCCTCGGCGTCCAGCACGAGGGCGTCGTCGACGCCGACCTCGCCGAACTCGTTCTCGATGACGGCGATCCGCAGCCCGTGTTGTTCGGTGAGGATGCGGTTGAGCAGCGTCGTCTTGCCCGAGCCGAGGAAGCCGGTCAGGACGGTGACGGGAACGCGCCCGTCCGCGGGGGTGGTGTCGTTCATTCGGGTCAGGCTCCTTGGGATGGGTGGGGACGGTG
>NZ_POUD01000196.1 GCF_003236395.1 Nonomuraea aridisoli
GGTCGGCTCGGGAGGGGAGGACGCGTCAGGTCTCGCGGCGCAGGCGTGCCGCCACGTGGGCGGCGAACTGGGCGGTGCCGAGGTTCCCGCCGAGGTCGGGGGTGCGGGTCGCCGGCTGGTCGAGCACCCGCTCCACGGCCGACTCGATGCCGGCCGCGGCCGCGATCAGGTCGTCGTTCCCGTCGCGGCGGCCTCGCCAGTCGAGCAGCATCGCGGCGGACAGGATGAGCGAGGTGGGATTGGCCACGCCCTTGCCCGCGATGTCGGGCGCGGAGCCGTGCTGCGCCTGGGCCACCGCGATGTCGTGGCCGACGTTGAGCGAGCCGCCGAGGCCGAGGCTGCCCGACAGCTCGGCCGCCTCGTCGGACAGGATGTCGCCGAACATGTTGGTGGTCACGATCACGTCGAACGTGTCCGGCCGCCGGACGAGCGCCGCCGCGGCGGCGTCCACGATCAGCTCCTCCAGCTCGACGTCGGGGAACTCCGCGGCGACCTCGCGGACCACGCGCAGGAAGAGCCCGTCGGAGAGCTTGAGCACGTTGGCCTTGTGGATCGCCGTCACCTTCCCGCGGCGTCCGCGGGCGAGCTCGAACGCCGCGCGGGCCACGCGCTCGCTGCCCCGCGCGGTGATCTTCCTGATGCTGAACGCGCTGCCGGCGTCCGGCATGAACTCGCCGTTTCCCGCGTACATGTTGCGGTCGGAGTAGAAGCCCTCGGTGTTCTCCCGGACGATGACCAGGTCCATCGGTGCGCGCAGCACGCTGAGGTCCGATCGCGACCGGCAGGGGCGGACGTTCGCGAACAGCTCGAACCGGACGCGCAGCTCGGCGGACGGGTTGAGCCCGCCCTGCTCGCGCGGCGGGTACTCGTAGTGCGACACCGGGCCCAGGATCACGCCGTCCACCTCGGGGATTCGGTCCAGCACCGGCTGCGGCAGCGTCGTGCCCTCCCGTGCCAGGCCGGCGAACCCGATGTCGGCGAGCTCGACCTCCAGGCCGAGGCCGGTCGCCGCCAGCACCTCCAGGGTCGCGGTGACGATCTCCGGGCCGATGCCGTCGCCGGGCAGTACGAGCACTTTCATGAAATCTCCTTGATCACGGCGAGCGTCACGGCGTGCCCGCGAAGGCGGCCCGCAGTTCGGCGACGCGTTCAGGCTGCCAGTTCGGCCCCGGCGCGGACGACAGCAGCATGTCGGTGTAGGGGTGCCGGGGCCGGCGCAGCACCTCAGCGGTGACGCCGCGCTCGACGGCCTCGCCCTTGTACATCACCAGGATCTGGCCGGTCACCTCGTTGACCACGGCCAGGTCGTGCGTGACGAACACGAGGCTCACGCCGGTCTCGGCGCGGATCCGGTTGAGCAGGGCGAGGATCTGCGCCTGGACGGAGACGTCCAGCGCGGACACCGCCTCGTCGAGCACGAGCACCGCCGGGTCCACCGCGAGCGCCTTGGCGATGGCGACCCGCTGCCGCTGCCCGCCGCTGAGCTCGTGGGGCCGCGAGCCGAGGTGCTTCTCCGAGAGCCCGACGTGGTCCATCAGCTCGGAGATCCGCGCCCGCACGGTGTCCTTGGCCGGGTCGGGCAGGTGGCGGCGGAGCACGTCGCGCAGCGCCGCCTCGACGCTCATGCGCCGGTCCAGCGAGCCGTAGGGGTCCTGGAAGACCATCTGGACCTCCTTGGCCCTGCGCAGCCGCGCGGCCCTGCCGCGTTCTCTCCCCTCCCGGGTGCGGCCGTCGATGACGATCGTGCCCGCGTCGGGGCGGGCGAGGCCAACCAGCAGGCGGGTGAGGGTGGTCTTGCCGGAGCCGGACTCGCCGACCAGGCCGAGCGACTCGCCCTTGGCCAGCTCGAAGCTCACGTCCTTGACGGCGACCACGCGGGCGCCGCCGCGCCGTGCCGGATACGTCTTGGTCAGGTCGCTGACCCGTACGGCCTCGCTCATGCGGACGTCTCCATGGTGTGGTCGCGGGTGTCGTCGCGCTGGGGAAGACGGGGGACGGCGTCCGCCAGCGCCTTCGTGTACGGGTCCGACGGGTTGACGAAGATCGTGCCGGCCTGCTGGTGCTCCACCACGGCGCCGTCCTTCATCACGTACACGCGGTCGCAGTAGGCGGCGGCGAGCTGCAGGTCGTGGGTGATGAACAACACGCCCATCTCCCGCTCCCGCTGCAGCCGCCGCAGCAGCGCCAGCACCTCCGCCTGCGTGGTCACGTCGAGCGCGCTCGTCGCCTCGTCCGCGAGCAGCAGGCGCGGGCCGGTGCTCAGCGCCGCGGCGATCACCACGCGCTGCAGCATGCCGCCGGACAGCTGGTGCGGATACGCCCGCAGCAGCCGGTCGGCGTCGCCCAGTCCCACCTCGCCGAACAGCGTCGCGATCCGCCGCCGCGCCTCGGCCTTGGCGACGCCGTGGACGTGCACGAGCCGTTCGGTGGCCGAGCCGCCGATGCGGCGCACCGGGTTGAGCACGGCCCGCGGCTCCTGGAAGATCATGGCGGCCAACCCGGAACGCACCTTCCGCACCACGGCCGGGTCGCCCCCGGCCATGTCGTGCCCGCAGACCGAGACGGCGCCCGACAACGACGCGCGCTCGGGCAGCAGCCGCAGCGCGGCCCGTGCCGTGGTCGACTTCCCGGAGCCGGACTCGCCGACCAGCCCCACGGTCTCTCCCTCGGAGACGTCGAGGGACACGCCCCGCAGGATCCGCCGGGGGCCTTCCGGGCTCGGCACCGACAGGTGGAGGTCTTCGATCGCCAGCAGCATGCGCGTCACGTCCTCACGGCGAGCTTGTCGGAAAGGCGGACCCCGACGACGTTGGTCGCGACGACGACGACCGCGATCGTGAGCCCCGGGATGAGGGCGGGCCCGAGGACGCCCTGGATCACGCCGGCGCGGCCCTCCTGCACCATCAGGCCCCATTCGGAGCTGGGCGGCTGCGCGCCGAACCCGAGGAAGTTGAGCGAGGCCAGGCTCATCAGCCCTTCGCCGAACAGCACCACGAGGTAGCCGACCAGCGTCGGCATCAGGTTGGGCAGCAGGTAACGGGCGATGAGCTGGACGCCGCCGACGCCCTGCAGGCGGTAGGCGTCGACGTACGGCCGCGCCAGCTCCTCCAGCGCGATCGCCCGGGTGAACTTCGCGATCAGCGGCGCGAACGCCAGCCCCATGCCGATGACCGCCGTCGCCGGCCCCCGGTCGAAGACCGCGATGACGAGCACCACGAACAGCAGACCGGGGAAGGCGAACATGACGTCGGTGATCCGGGCGAGCACGGTGTCCACCCAGCCGCGCCGCCAGGCGGCGACCACCCCGATGAGCACGCCCAGCACCGTCGCGAAGGCGAGCAGCGCGATGGCCCCGAGCAGGCTGGGCCGCGCGCCGTGGATCACCCGCGACAGGATGTCGCGGCCGAGCTGGTCGGTGCCCAGCCAGTGTCCGGGGCCGGGCGGCAGCCAGATGGCGGAGAAGTCCGTGGCGTCGGGCTCGTACGGCGCGACGAGCGGCGCGAACACCGCCGCCGCCACGGCCACGCCCAGGATGGCGATGCAGACCCGGAACGTCCACGGGGAACGCCTGCGCCGGCCGGCGAGCGGCGCCGCCGCGGTGCGCGCGCTGATGCCGTCGATCGTCACGATCCTTCACTCCTCACGAGGGTCCGCGCGTCGAGGAGCGGATAGACGAGGTCCACGAGCATGGTGACCACCATGTACGCGAGCACCATGTAGAGCAGGATCGCCTGCACCACGGCGAAGTCGTGGGTGTTGATCGACTCCACCAGCAGGTTGCCGACCCCGCTGATGCCGAAGACGCTCTCGATGACCGTGGTCCCCGCGAGCATCCCGGCCAGGGTCAGCCCGCACATGGTGACGACCGGGCCGAGCGAGTTGCGCAGCACGTGCCGGGTCACGATCGCCCAGGTGCCGAGCCCGTAGCTGCGCGCCGCCTCGACGTGGTCGAGCGTCTGCTGCTCGACCATGGTCTGCCGGGTCACCCGGCTGATGAGGGCCAGCGAGCCGAGCGCGAGCGCGACCGCGGGCAACGTCAGGTGCTGCAGCCGTCCGGCGAATCCGGCGCCCTCGCCGGCCACCGGGAACCAGCGCAGCTGCACCGCGAACACCGACACGAGCCCCAGCGCCACCACGAAGTTCGGGACGGAGTTCACGAACGTGGTGCCGCCGGTGATCCACGCGTCGGCCCGGCCGCCCCTGCTCAGCGCCGAGACGACGCCCAGCGAGACGCCGAGGACGACGAACAGCACCGTCGCCATGCCCACGAGCGTCAACGTCACCGGTAGCCGCGACGACAACAGGTCGGACACCGGCTGCTGGTAGTAGAACGACGTGCCGAGGTCGCCGTGCAGGATGCCCTGCGCCCACAGGGCGTACTGCACGAACAGCGGCTGGTCGAGGTGGTACTCCGCGCGCACCGCCGCGATCCGCTCCGGCGTGATGTTCTCCGGGTTGCCGATCAGGAACGTCACCGGGTCGCCCGGCGCCGCGTAGATGGCCACGAAGATGACGAACGAGCTGATGGCCAGGGTGAGCACCATGGCGCCGAGCCGTCGCAGGAGGAGCGCCGCCATGCTTACTCGCCCTTCGCCCCGAGGTCGGCCGCCCACGGGTAGTTCCGGAACGCGCCGGAGGCGGGCACCCCGGTCACGTCACCGGCCAGGACGACCGTGGTCGGGCTCTGCACGACCGACAACCACGGCATCGCCTCCGCCCACCGCCGCGCCAGGTCGATGGCGAGGTCGGCGCGCTTGGCGTCGTCCAGCTCGGCCTTGGCCTTGGCCACGAGGGCGTCGTACTCGGGGTCCTTGAGCACCCACTGGACGGTCGAGTCGGAGGCGCCGTTCTTGTAGAAGCCGACCGGGTCGTTCTTGGAGATGAAGTAGTCGTCGGTGAACAGGTCGGCCTGCTTCCTGAACTCCGCGTCGCTGTAGTAGTCGCCGTACTGCTGGGGCGGGATCTGGATGATGCGGGCGTCCAGGCCGATCTTCTTCGCGGCGTCCACGACCGCGTTGGCGATCACGTCGCGCCCGGTGGTGCCGTCGCTGGCGACCACGATCTGCTGGGTGGCGCCGGCCTCGGCGACGAGCTTCTTGGCCGCCTCGATGTTCTGCGGAGTGGGCTTGGCGGGCGCGCCGGCGGCCAGCTGCTCCGAGGCCGCGCGGAACTTGGCGGCCTCGTACCCCCACGCGCCGGGGCCCACCGGCTCGGCGGCCGGCACGCCGAGACCGGCGAGCGCGGCCCGGGAGACGCCGTCCCGGTCGAGCGCCAGCGACAGCGCCTTGCGCAGCCGCACGTCGGCGAGTCCGCCGCGCTCGGTCACCATCGAGTTCCAGACGCGGGTGTCGGGCCCCTGGCTGACGGTCGTGTTCGGGCCGCCGGCCAGCCGGGTCGCCGAGGCGATGTTCTCCAGGTACGCGCCGTCGGCCTCGCCGGTGAGCAGCGAGTTGACCACGGCGTCGTCGTCCGCCCACCGGATGGTGAGCTCGCCCGTCTTCGAGGCGCGCTCCTGGTTCCAGTAGTTCGCGGCCTTGGTCAGCACGATCTGCCGCCCGGATTCCCACGCCTTGAGCTCCAGCGGGCCGGTGCAGGCGTCGTCGCCGCGCGGCGTGCCGAAGGCGTCGCCCTGGGACTCGACGGCCTGGCGCTCGAGGACGACGCCGCCCGTGCCGGCCAGCGCCTTCAGGAACACGGCGTCGGCCTGCTTCATCGTGACCGTCACCTCGTTCGGGCCGGTCTTGCGGACCTCGCTGACGTTCTCGTACTCGTCGGACTCGTTGGCGCCGTCGGCGGCGTGCCGGTTCATGCTCCACACCACGTCGTCGGCGGTCATCTCGTTGCCGCTGTGGAAGCGCACCCCCTCGCGGATGGTGAAGACGAGCGTCTCCGGCGTCTTCCACTCGTACTTCTCGGCGAGCCAGGGCTTGATGGTCAGGTCGGGTTGCGACTGGACGAGGCGTTCGCAGACGTTGCCCATGACGGTGTCGGTGGTGGCGCCCGCGGCGTCGTTGTCGAGGTCGAGGGTGGCCGGCTCCTTGGGCATGAACCAGGTGGCCTTGTCGAGCGGGCCCGTGGCGGCGGGCGTGCTGTCGACCAGCCGCACGTTCTGTTTGGCCTGCTGGGCGGCCTGGGACGGCGAGACGGCCGCGCCGCCGCACCCGGCGACCAGCGCGAACGTGGCGCATGTGGCCGTGCCGGCGGCGAGCCGGCGGGAAAGTCGCTGCTTTGTCATGACGGTTCCCAGTGATCTAGGGGGGAAGGAGGGTCACCGCCCGGCCCTCGTGCGCGCACCACGGTCGTAGTCGTGACTACAAGTGGACGCCGTGGCACGGCAGAGCAGGCTGGAAGGGGTTTGTCGTGGCCCGGTCGACGGGCCGCAGCGGCATGCGGGCGGTCCCGGCGGCGCGGGTCACGCGGGCCGGACCGAGCTGCGGATCGTTCGTGGACGGGGCCCGGTGGAACGCGACCGGGGCGCGGGTCCCGGCCGGCGGCGCCGACCGGTCGTGAGCTCATACTCTGGTAGGGATCCACCCCCAGACGGCGCGCGCCGTAGCCGAAGCTGTAGCGGAGCCTACGATTGACGGGTTTCGTAGTGGCAACTACGGTGCGACATTAGTCATTACGAGAAGAAAGTCAACCCCCTGCCGTGAGCCGCAATCAGCCCGGAGACAACCCGTTGCGCGAGCAGATCGCCAGCAAGCTGGACGAACTGCCTCCCGCGGAGAGGCGTGTCGCCGAATATCTGCGCGACCACGCGCACGAGATCATCTTCGCGACCTCGGGCGAGATCGGCGCCGCCACGGGCACCAGCGACGCGACCGTGATCCGCACGGCCAAGGCGCTGGGCTACTCGGGCCTGCCCGGCCTCAAGCGCGAGGCCGGCCGGCAGGCGATCGGCGGCACCCGGCCGTCGGCACGGCTGCGCAGCCGCATCGACAAGGCCGGTCAGGAGGCCGGGTCGCTGATGGACCACGTCTTCACCGAGGCCACCGAGCGGCTGCTGGAGACCCGCAGGCTGATCACGGAGGACGACTTCGTCGCGGCCCTCGACCTGCTCATGGGCGCCCGCGAGATCGTGAGCTTCGGGCTCGGCCCCTCCGAGATGTGCGCCCACTACCTGACCCTGCGGCTGCGCCGCCTCGGCCGCCACGCCCGGCTGATCAACAGCACCGGCTTCCGGCTGGCCGATGACCTGCTGGGGCTGCAGAAGTCCGACGTGATGGTGCTCTACGTGCCCGGCCGGCTCTTCAACGACGTGTACGTCCTGCTCGACCACGCCCAGGAGGTCGGCGCCCAGGTCCTGCTGTTCTCCGACGCGCTGCTGCCGGTGCTGGCCGACCGGGTGACCCTCACCCTGACGGCCGTGCACTCGGGATCCGGCTACACCGGTGAGGGGCTCAGCGCGCTGCTGCTCACCGACTGCCTCGTGCTGGGCCTGGCCGCGCGCGACCGCGACCGGGCCACCAGCACGTCGGAGCTGCTCAACTCGCTGCGCGCGTCGCTGACCGAGCCGCGCAAGCGCACCACCCGGCGCACCCGGAAGTGACGCTCACCGCCGGCGGACGACCTCGTCGATCGCGTCGAGCGCGTGGTCCAGGTCCGCCTCGCCGATGACCAGCGGCGGGGCGATCCGCAGGGTTCGGCCGTGCGTCTCCTTGCACAGCACCCCGCGGGTCATGAGCGCCTCGGCCGCCTCCCGGCCGCCGAGCCCTCCCGGCGCCAGGTCCACGCCGACCCAGAGCCCGCGGCCGCGGACCTCCTCGACGCCGTGGCCGACCAGCGTGGCGAGCCTGGCGTGCAGGCGGGCGCCGAGCGTCGTGGCCCGCTCCTGGTACTCGCCGCTCCTCAGCAGCCGGACGACGGCCAGGCCGACCGCGCAGGCCAGCGGGTTGCCGCCGAACGTCGAGCCGTGCTCGCCCGGCCGCAGCACGCCCAGGACGTCGGCCCGGCCGACCACCGCCGACACCGGGACGATGCCGCCGCCGAGCGCCTTGCCCAGGGTGTAGAGGTCGGCCCGGACGCCTTCGTGGTCGAGGGCGAGCACGGCTCCCGTACGCGCGAGGCCCGACTGGATCTCGTCGGCGATCAGCAGCGCGCCGGCCTCGTCGCAGAGCCGGCGAGCCTCGGCGAGATAGCCCGGCGGTGGCACGATCACGCCCGCCTCGCCCTGGACGGGCTCCAGCAGGACGGCCGCCGTGCGTTCGGTGATCGCCGCCGCGAGCGCGCCGGCGTCGCCGTACGGAACCACCACGAAACCGGGCGTGAACGGCCCGAAATCGGCCCGCGCGGTCTCGTCGGTGGAGAAGGAGACGATTGTGGTGGTGCGGCCGTGGAAATTCGACGCGGCGACCACGATCTCGCCGGTGCCGTCGGGGACGCCCTTGACGCGGTAGGCCCACTTGCGGGCGACCTTGATCGCCGACTCGACGGCTTCGGCGCCGGAGTTCATCGGCAGCACCATCTCGGTGCCCGTCAGCTCGGCCAGCTCCCGGCAGAACAGGCCGAACCGGTCGTGGTGGAACGCGCGTGAGGTGAGGGTGACGCGGCCGAGCTGCTCGGTCGCGGCGGCGACGAGCGCGGGGTGCCGGTGGCCGAAGTTGAGGGCGGAGTAGCCGGAGAGCAGGTCGAGGTAGCGGGTGCCGTCGACGCCGGTCACCCAGGCGCCCTCGGCCTCGGCGATCACGACCGGCAGGGGGTGGTAGTTGTGCGCGCTCCATCGTTCGTCGAGCGCGATCAGGTCGGCGGGGGTGGTGGGGCTGTACGCGAGCGTCATGCGCGACAGGTTATAACCTTGCTCTGCACTAGCTAGGTTATAACCTCCATCCGGGCGCCGATCATGAGGAGATGTCCCCCGTGCCTGACCCGTCTGCGCTGAGATCGCGCGCCCGGCTCGACAGCTTCGGCGTCTTCGGCGAGTTGTCCGTGGGCCCCGCCCGCCACCGCGTCGCCAGGATCGGCGAGCTCGTCACGCCGCGCATGCCGTACACGATCCGCGTCCTGCTGGAGAACCTGCTGCGCCACGAGGACGGCGAGCGGGTGACGCGGGAGCAGATCGAGGCGGTGCTGGCGTGGGGATCGGGTGGGCCGGCCACGGTCGACGTGCATCCGTCGCGGGTGTTCCTGCACGACACCAACGGCGTGCCGGCCTTCGCCGACCTCGCGGCCATGCGCGACGCCATGCACGCCATCGGCGGCGACCCGGCGGCAGTGAGCCCGCGGATCCCCGCCGAGCTCGTGGTCGACCACTCGGTGATCGCCGACGTGTTCGGCTCGCCCGGCGCGCTGGAGCGCAACGTCGAGCTGGAGTACGAGCGCAACGCCGAGCGCTACCGGTTCCTGCGCTGGGCGCGGTCGTCGTTGCGCAACGTCCGCATCGTCCCGCCCGGCAAGGGGATCATGCACCAGATCAACCTGGAGCACCTCGCGCGCGTGGTCGTGGCCGACGACGGCTGGGCCTACCCCGACCTGTGCGTCGGCACCGACTCCCACACCACGATGGTCAACGGCGTCGGCGTCCTGGGCTGGGGGATCGGCGGCATCGAGGCCGGGGCGGCGATGCTCGGCGAGTCGCTCAACATGCCGCTGCCGCCGGTGGTGGGCGTCCGGCTCACCGGCGCGCTGCGGCGGGGCGCCACCGCGACCGACCTGGTCTTGACGATCACCGAGACGCTGCGCTCGCACGGCGTCGTCGGCGCGTTCGTGGAGTTCCACGGCGAGGGCGTGCGGGCGCTGTCCCTTCCCGACCGGGCGACGATCGCGAACATGAGCCCGGAGTTCGGCTCGACGTGCGCGTACTTCCCGGTGGACGAGGAGACGATCCGCTACCTGCGCTTCACCGGCCGCCCGCCCGCGCACGTGGCGCTGGTCGAGGCGTACGCGAGGGCCCAGCGGCTGTGGCACCGGGCCGAGCACGCGGCCGACTACACCGAGACGGTGGAGATCGACCTCGGCGCCGTCGAACCGTCGGTCGCCGGGCCGCACCGCCCCCAGGACCGGGTCCCGCTGTCCCAGGTCCGGCGGCGGTTCCGGGAGGCGGCGGGAGATCTGCCGCCGTCGGACGGGTTGCCCCACGGCGTCGTGGGCATCGCGGCGATCACGTCCTGCACGAACACCTCCAACCCCGCGGCGATGGTCACGGCCGCGCTGCTGGCCCGCAACGCGGTCCGGCGCGGGCTGCGCAGCAGGCCGTGGGTCAAGACGACCCTGTCGCCGGGGTCGCGGGTGGTGACCTCCTACCTCGACGCCGCCGGGCTCACGCCGTACCTGGAGGAGCTGGGGTTCCACCTGGCCGGGTACGGCTGCATGACCTGCATCGGCGCCTCCGGGCCGCTGGTGGCGCAGGTGGGGCAGGCGGCGCGCGACGACGGGCTCACGGTGGCCGCGGTGCTCTCCGGCAACCGGAACTTCGCGGGCCGCATCAATCCCGATGTCCGGCAGAACTACCTGGCCTCGCCGCCGCTGGTCGTCGCGTACGCGCTGGCCGGCACCGTCGACACCGACCTGACGTCGGACCCGCTCGGCCACGCCCCCGACGGCAGCCCCGTGCGGCTGGCCGACGTGTGGCCCGCGCCGGAGGAGGTCGCGCGGGTCATGGAGAGCGCGATCACGCCGGAGATGTTCACCGCGGCCTACCGCGACGTGTTCGCCGGCGACGCCCGCTGGGAGAGTCTGGAGCAGCAGGACGGCGACCGGTTCCGCTGGGATCCCGACAGCGACTACCTGCGGCGCCCGCCCTTCTTCGACGGGATGTCGCCCGAGCCGGAGCCGGTGACCGGCATCGAAGGGGCGCGGGTCCTCGTGATGCTGGGGGACTCGACCACCACGGATCACATCTCGCCGGCCGGGGCGATCCCCGCCGACTCCCCGGCGGGCCGCTACCTGCGCGAACGCGGCGTCGCCCGGTCCGAGGTCAACACCTACGCCTCGCGGCGGGGCGACCACGAGGTGATGGTCAGGGGCGCCTTCGCCAACGTACGCCTGCGCAACCGGCTGGTGCCGGACGTGGAGGGCGGCTACACCGCGAGCTTCACCGAGGGCGGCCGGGTGCGTACGGTGTACGACGCCGCGATGGCCTACCGCGCGGCGGGCACCCCGCTCGTCGTGCTCGGCGGCGCCCAGTACGGCACGGGCTCCTCGCGTGACTGGGCCGCGAAGGGACCGGCGTTGCTCGGCGTACGCGCCGTCCTGGCCGAGTCGTTCGAGCGCATCCACCGCTCGAACCTGATCGGGATGGGCGTGCTGCCGCTGCAGTACCGGCCGGGCGAGAACGCGCGGAGCCTGGGCCTGACCGGCCACGAGGTGTTCGACATCACGAGCCCGGCCGGCGCGGCGACCGTGACGGTGCGGGCGGACGGCAAGGAGTTCGAGGCGGTCGTCCGCCTCGACACCGACCGGGAGCGCGAGGTCCACCGCCACGGCGGCATCATGCGCCTGGTCCTCCGCCGTCTCCAGGACCGTTGACGGCTATAGGTTATAGCCTGTAGCTTCGCGACGTGGTGGTCTGTCCCGGGGTCGCCCTGCCGGAGGCGGCGTGACACCATCGCGATGACAAGGAAAGGGCAGATGCGCGACGTTCCGCGGGAAAGCTCCGCCAGACACTTCTTCACCGGCGCCACCACGGCGATCGCCTGTCAGATGGATCAGCGGTTCAGCTACCGGCTCTACATCCCGGAGCGCCGGGAGGGCGACCCCGAGCGGTACCCGCTCATGGTGGTCCAGCACGGCACGGCGCGCACCGCGACCCGCTACCGCGACGCGTTCATTGGTTTCGCCGAGGAGCAGCGCGTGGTCGTGCTGGCGCCGTACTTCCCCGCGGGCATCATCGACCCGGACGACCTGCACAACTTCAAATACCTGGAATACCGGGGCATCCGCTTCGACCTCGTCCTCCTCGCGATGGTGGACGAGGTCGCCCGCCGGGTACCGATCGAGACGCGGCGGTTCCTGCTGCACGGGTTCTCCGGAGGCGGGCAGTTCGCGCACCGTTTCCTGTACGCGCATCCGGACCGGCTGCGCGCCGTCTCCATCGGCGCTCCCGGCCGGGTGACGCTCATCGACGACACGACGGAGTGGTGGCTCGGCACCAAGGACTTCGTGTCGATCTTCGGAAAGGGCCTCGACGTGGCCGAGATGCGGAACGTCCGCATCCAGCTCGTCGTGGGCGACCAGGACGTGGAAGGCTGGGAGATCAACAACCCGCACGACTCCAACTGGCGGCCGGGGCTGGCGGAGCAGGGCGACACGAGGATCGAGCGACTGCGCACACTCCGGCGGAACCTGGCGGAGCACGGCATCGACACCCGGTTCGACCTGGTCGCGGATGTGGGACACCAAGGGGTGAAGGTGATCGGTCACGTCGCCGACTTCTTCCGATCCGTGCTCAAGGAACCGCCGGGCGGCGATGCACCGGCCCGGCACGAGGTGCACAGATGACCACTTTCTCCAGGAAGAGCGACTTCGCCTACGAAGCGCTGCGCAACCGCATCCTCTCCCACGAGTACGGCCCCGGCACGGTGCTCAACCAGGCGATGCTGGCCCGCGACCTCGGCATCAGCACGACCCCGCTGCGCGAGGCGCTGCGCCGGCTGAAGTCGGAGGGGCTCGTGGAGCTCGACGCCCACCGTGACGCCCGGGTGACCGACCTGTCCGCCGAGGAGGCCCGCGACCTGCTGGAGATGCGGCGGGCGTTGGACCCCCTTGCCGCCTCGCTGGCGGCCGAGCGGCGCGCCACGGCCGACATCGCCGCCATGCGGGCGGCGTTCGCGGAGCTCCAGCCGCTGTCCGACCGGCCGGAGGTGGTCGACCTGGTGGCGCACCGCCGTTTCCACCGCGCGGTCTACGTCGCCTCGCACAACGAGCTGCTGATCGGCACCCTCGACGGCCTGTGGGACAAGGCGGACCGCTACCGCCTGGTCGGCCTGGAGGAGAAACGCGACCAGGCGCGGCGCGACGAGACCGCCGCCGAGCACCAGGCGATCCTGGACGCGGTCGTCGCCGGCGACGCCGCCACGGCCGCGGAGGTCATGCGCACGCACATCCGCAGCAGCCTCGGCGCGAAGGCGCTCTCGCGGCTGTCGGGCCGGCCGGTGCAGGCGCGCTAGTGGCCGACGTCATGCTCTTCGGCGACAGCATGCTCGCCCGCTTCACCAAGGACCGCATCCAGCATCTCGAACGCGAGCTGGGCGGCACGGCGACCGTCTACAACTGCGCCGCCGGCGGATGGGACAGCTCCGACGGCGTGCGCCGGGCCCCGCTGCTCGCCCGCTACGACTGGGACGCGGTCGTGCTGTCGTTCGGCGCCAACGACTGCGCGCCGTGGAAATGCGTGCCGATCGAGCGGTTCGCCGAGAACGTCGCCGCCATCGCCCGGGCCTTCGCCGGCGCGCGCCGGGTCGCCTTCCTGCCGCCGGTGATCGACGAGAGCGCCCGCCATCCGTCACGGAGCAACCGCGTGCTCGACACCTACCGCGAGGTGCTGCGGGCGTCCGCCGACGCGTGCCTCGAGACCGACCTGATCCTCACCGGCGGCCTCGAAGCCGACGGGCTCCACCTGACCGCCGACTCCTACACCACCCTCATACCGGCACTCGCCGAGGTGATCCGCGCATGACACCCACCACGTTCGCCGTCGCCTCCCCTCACCACCTGGCGACGCAGGCCGGCGAGGACACGTTCCGCGCCGGAGGCAACGCCATCGACGCCGCGATCACGGCCGCCGCCGTGCTGACCGTCGTCTACCCGAACAACACGGCGCTGGGCGGCGACCTGGTGGCCCTCGTCCGCACCCCGGACGGCGCGGTGCGCTGCGTGAACGCGACCGGTCCCGCCCCCGCCCGCCAGACGCTGGAACGCCTGCGCGGACTCCACGGGGACGAACTCCCCATGCGCGGCATCGACACGGTCACGGTGCCCGGCGGGGTCCGCGGCTGGGCGTCGCTCAGGTCGTTCGGCGCGCGCCTGGAGTGGGCGGCCCACTTCACCGCCGCCATCCGGGCCGCCGCGGACGGCGCACCTGTCGGCCGGTCCCTCGGCGCGGCGATCGCGGAGAAACGCGACGTGCTGGCGGCGGACCCGGGCTGCTCGCAGGTGTTCCTGCCCGGCGGCGTTCCCCTCGCCGAGGGCGATCCGCTCGTGCAGCCGGCGCTCGCCCGTACGCTGACCGAGCTGCAGCAGGGAGGGCCGGACGCCTTCTACCGCGGCGCCCTGGGCCGGCGCCTGGCGGCGGGGCTGGCCGGGCTCGGGTCCGTCATGACGCCGGACGACCTGGCGGCGTTCGAGCCGGAGATCGCCGAGCCGCTCAGGGGCGAGTTCCGCGGCCACGAGGTGATCACCAGCCCGCCCAACACGCAGGGGTTCGTCCTGCTGCGCGCGCTCGACCGGCTGCGCCGCCTCGGCGACCCCGCGGACGTGCTCGGGGCGGGCGCGGGCCGGCTGGCGGCCGTCTTCGCCGCGGCCACCGCGGTACGCGACCACCTGCTCGCCGACCCCAGGTTCGCCGAGGTGGACAGCGCCGAGCTGATGAGTCGCGACCTGCCCGTCGAAGAGCGGCCGGCGGGACCGGCCAGGGTCGGCGGCGACACGGTCGGCATCTCCGCGATCGACTCGGACGGGTACGCCGTCTCGCTCATCCAGAGCGTCTACAACTCGTTCGGCTCGGCGGTGCTGGAGCCCTCGACCGGCATCCTCATGCAGAACCGCGGGCGGTCGTTCTCGCTCGACCCGCGCTCGCCCAACGTGGTCGCGCCGGGCAAGCGCCCCCGCCACACCCTCATGCCCGTCCTGGTCACCAGGGAAGGGCAGGTCAGGTGGGTGAGCTCGACGATGGGCGGGCATGGGCAGCCGCAGATCCACACCCAGCTGCTGCTGCGGTCGATGGCGGGGGAGCCGCCCGCCCAAGCGGTGGACGCGCCGCGGTGGATCGTCGGCGTGCAGGAGAGCGGGGACACCAACGAGACCGTGTACGTCGAGGGCGACGTGCCGTCCGAGACCGCCCGGTCGCTGGCCCGCCACGGGTTCGTCGCGAAGCCGGTGCCGCCGCACGACGAATGGCTCGGCCACGCCAACCTGATCGCCGCCGGCCCCGGCGGGCGGTTCGAGGCGGCCAGCGATCCCCGCTCCGACGGCTCCGCCGTCGTGGGGCGGCGGTGATCGCTCAGATCGGGCGTTCTGTCGTGGGGTGGCGGTGATCGCTCAGGCCGGGCGTCCGCTGTGGGGCGGCGGTGATGCCTCAGGCCGGGCGTTCGTCGACGCCGACGGCGCTGACGCCGGTGGTGGAGCGGCCGCCGCAGTAGCCCTGCGACTCGCCGTGCCGGCCCGGCAGGACGGTCACCCAGCCGCCCATCACGTCGGGCGCCCGACCGCAGACCACCACCGCCCGGAACATCCACGTCCGGTCGGTGGGGTTGGCGCAGGAGGCGATGCCGAGCCGGCTGTCCTGGGCGTGGACGAAGGTGTCGCACCTCAGGTGGCCGGCCGCCGCTGGCCGGGCGGGCAGTGCGGCAGGCAGGAGCGCGACCGCCCCGGCCGCCGCCGCGATGCGCATCGCCGTGAACATGTGCCCTCCAGGGATCGCTACTGTGCGTAGTCGATCGTACGCCCGCGGGCAGCGGGCTCACGACTCCTGGAGACGCCTGATCATCGCCTGCTTGGCGGTCGCGAACTCCTCGTCGGTCAGCACCCCGGAGCGGTGCAGCTGCCCCAGCTCGCCCAGCCGGCGCAGCACCGCGTCGTGCACGTCGTCGGACACCGGCGCCGGCGCGGCCGGCAGTTCCGGCGTCTCGCGCGGCAGGCGGGCCAGCACGGCGGCGGCCACCAGGGCCGTCGCGCCGCCGTAGCGCTGGATGCTCCACGCGACGCAACGCACGTCCTTCTGCGGCGGCTGCGGCGGACGGGCCTCGCCCTTGACGCGGAAGCGCAGCGTGCCGTAGTTGAGCGCGGACTGCGGCCGCCACTCCACCCCCACCAGGTCGGACAGCGGGAGCTCCTGCGGCCCGGCCTTCTCCTTGTCGGTGGTCGCGAAGACCGTCCACTCCAGCCGGACGCGCTCGCCGTCGAAGGTCGCGGTGCCGTCGCCGGCCGTGGCCGAGACGGGCACCTGGGGGATCGGCACGAGATAGTCGTCGCAGGGGCCGCTCGGCGTCTGGTAGACGCGCAGGGTGTCGAGGATCTCGTCGGCCAGGTATTCGGCCGCGCCCGCGCGGTCCTTCGGCACGGCCAGCCGGTACGGGTCGGCCGGCGAACCGAGCGCCCCGGCCACCACGTCGGAGAGCGCGTCGGCGCCCTTGCGCAGCCGCAGCCGCAGGTGACCGCCCTTGCGGGCCGGCTCGAACGTCACCCCGGCGATCGCCTCCAGCGGCACCCGCACGTCGCCGAGCGTCCGGCGGAGATCGTGGACGTCCTTGCCGCTGCCCGGAACGATGCGCAGCACTTCTCCATCGAACGTCCAGGAACCGTCGGGAACGGCGATCTCAGCCATATCCTCACCCTAGGACAGGCTCGGGACAGCATCACACCGACGGAGGAACGCGATGGAGACCTTCACGAGCTGGCCGTCCTGGGCGCACGCGGAGGCGCACCTGGGCCGGGCGCTGCCGCCGTCCACCGTCGGCGACCTGGGCCGGGCGGTCGCCTTCGCCGCCCGCGAGCACGGCGCCCAGCAGCGCCCCACCGGCCGCCCCTACGTCGAGCACCTGCTGGAGGCCCTGGAGGTGGCCGTGGCCGGCGCCGGGCTGAGCGAGCGTGACGTGCTGGTCGCGACCGTGCTGCACGACGTGCTGGAGGACACCCCGTGCACGGAGGAGGAGCTCGCGCGCGAGTTCGGCCCCCGGGTGGCGGAGACGGTGCGCTGGGTGACCCGGCCGCCCGGCGCGGCGAAGGCCGACCACCTGGCCGCCCTCGTCAGGGCGCCACGGCAGGCCGTGCTCGTGAAGCTGTCCGACCGGGCGAGCAACGTGCAGGAGTTGCAGCGGATGCCGTGGCGCTTCCAGCGCCGCTACTACGCCGAGACCGTCGCGTACGTGATGCCGCTGGCGGGGATCCACCCGTGGTTCGCCGAATGGTACGCACGCTGGCGCGACCGCTGGCGCCACGTCGAACGCTGGCCCGCGTAGTAACGGCCGCGCCCGGCGTAGCCGACCGACCTCGAACTTTGGAGCGCGTATGAGACTGTCCGGTGTGATCCCGCCGGTGTGCACGCCTTTGACGGCCGAGCGTGAGGTGGACGTCGGCTCGCTCGTTCGGCTGGTGGACCATCTGCTCGGTGGGGGCGTGGACGCGTTGTTCGTGCTCGGGTCGTCGTCGGAGGTGGCGTACCTGACCGACGGGCAGCGGCGGACGGTGCTGGAGACCGTGGTCGGGCATGTGGGCGGGCAGGTGCCGGTGCTGGCCGGGGTGATCGACATGACGACGCCCCGGGTGCTCGAACACGCCCGGCCAGCGGTGGCGGCCGGGGCGTCGGGGCTGGTGGTGACCGCGCCGTTCTACACGCGGACGCATCCGGAGGAGATCCGCGTGCACTTCCGGACCGTCGCCGCGCGGGCCGGGCTGCCGGTCTACGCCTACGACCTGCCGGTCTCCGTGCACACGAAGCTGAGCGCAGACCTGCTGCTGGAGCTGGCGGAGGAGGGCGCGCTGGCCGGGCTGAAGGACTCCAGCGGCGACGACGGCGGCCTGCGGGAAGTGATCATGCGGCGCCGGCCGCCGTTCAGCGTGCTCACCGGGTCGGAGGTGACCGTCGACTCGGCGCTGTGGATGGGCGCCGACGGCGTGGTCCCCGGGCTCGGCAACGTCGACCCGCAGGGGTACGTCGAGCTGTACCGCCGCGCCCGCCGGGACGACTGGGCGGGGGCCAGGGCCGAGCAGGAG
>NZ_POUD01000197.1 GCF_003236395.1 Nonomuraea aridisoli
CCCCCTGACCGCCCCGGCGAACTCTCTCACCTGCGCCTGCTGAAACACCTCGCCGCCCTCGGTGCGGGCTACGGGGAGACGGCCTCGCCGCCCGGTCGGCGCCGGCTACGCGCCGGCCCCGTAGGCCCCGTACTCCGGAAGCCCCGCCGCTTCGAAGGTGTGCACCGAGAGGCCGCCCGGTGTCGTCCGCTGGCCGACGAGCCGCAGGCCGGCCGGCGCCCCGCCGTCCGGGAACAGGCGCCGGCCCTGGCCCACCACGACCGGCGCGATCACGAGCCGCAAGGTGTCGATCAGCCCGGCGGCCAGCAGGGACTGGGCCAGCCGCGCGCTGCCGTGGATCTGCAGCTCGCGGCCGGGCTGCCGCTTGAGCTCGGCGACCTGGGCGGGGATGTCGCCGGAAAGGACCGTGGTCGGGTTCCACTCGCCGTGGGTCAGGCTGTGGGAGGCCACGTACTTCGGCAGGCCGTTCATGACGCCGGCGAAGGGATCGTCGGTCATCTTCGGCCAGTCCCGCGCGAAGTTCTGGTAGGTACGGCGGCCGAGCAGCAACGCGTCCGCCTCGCCGAGCCAGGTGCCGACCAGCCGGTGGAACTCCTCGTCCAGGTACGGCACGAACCAGCCGCCCCGGGTGAACCCGTCGCTGGTGTCCTCGTCCGGTGCTCCCGGTCCCTGGGAGACACCGTCGAGCGTCAGGAACTCCTGCACGACCAGCTTCATCACGCACCACTCCTCTTCGGCCACGAGAGCCGATTCAGTCGCTTCGGCGGGGGACATGACCGTACCCCCACTCCGTGGACCCGGTGGCGCGCGGAAACTCATCGGTCCGGCCGGGGCGGCGAGGCGGAGATCAGCAGACCTTGTAGTCCTGCCTCGACGAGTTGTACGAGCAGGAGTCGACCAGCTTGCCGGCGGCGTTCCGCAGGTAGGCGGTGTCGGCGCTCTGGTTCCAGATGTAGGCGAGGGTGCCGCCGCTCCTGCCCCAGTACCGGGTCGTGGCGGTGTTCTTGCCCTTGCCGGTCCGCACGGTGACGGTCTTTCCGGCTTTGAGGGTGAAGGCACCGAACGTGTAGACGTGATCCGACCGGCTCGTCTCGTCGCGCACCGTCCAGCCCTTGAGGCTGACGGCCTTCTTGCCGGTGTTCTTGATCTGCACGTACTCACCGTTCAGGCTGCTGTTCCGGCCGTTGTCCGGCGAGCCGGGGGAGTCGTAGTAGATCTTGGTGATCTGCACCGCCGGGGCCGCCGCGTAGGCGGGCTGGGCGGCGACGGCCATGCCGACGGTCAGTACGGCGGCCGTCAGCAAAGATCGGGTACGCACGGGAGGACTCCGGGGGGTGTCGGCAAATGATGCGAAGCGATCATATTGACGGCCGTCCGCCCCAATGGACCGTTCCCGTATCGGTTTGATATCTGACACCCCGGACAAACAACCGCACCAACCCGATGTCGGAGCCGTTCCTGCGTTCCGAAGAAATCCGCCGATGTCAGGACCGGCGACCCGACGCCGACCCCAGAGCCACCCACCAGCGCGAAGGCCGCATGGACGCCAGCCACGTGCGCGGCGACGTCGAGCTCCCGCCGCCCGTCGCCGAGGACCGCCGCGGCCGGAATCGATGCCCCCGACGCACTCCGCCGGCCGGCCTGGGCGAGAACCCCGGGCTTCTAGTGCCAATCGCCATATGTACGTGTACGTCAGTACAAATCACTCACGACACACTTGTCCCATTCGTGGAATCGCCAAATACGCCCCATCTTGCACAGACTTGACTAATCTGTGGGATCTTATGAAGCACTTCCCTCACAGCAGACTCGCAGGCGCCGGTGTGGCGCTCCTGGTGGCCGCCGCCTCGCAGGTGTTCGTCCTTGGTGGCGTGGCCTCGGCGTCGGCACCCACCGTCCAGCAGAGCCGGCAGGCCGTGAGCGGCACGCAGACCCAGGTCGCCGCGGCGAACAAGAGCCTGGCCACCGCGAACCGGATCTACAGGACCGGGCGGCTCGCCAACGTGAACTGCTCGCCCGGCTCGCTTCCCGCCGGTAGCACGAGCGCGTACCGACGCTTCCTGACGCGCATGACCGACTGCCTGAACAAGGCGTGGGCCGCGCAGTTCCGCAAGGCGAAGATGCCCTTCTCCAAGCCGCGGCTGCGCATCATCACCCGCAAGGTCAGCACCCCCTGCGGCAAGTGGGCCACCGGAGCCCAGGGCTACTACTGCTCCGGCGACCGCACCATGTACATGTTGATCACCAAGACCGAGCTCCGCCAGCCGTTCCCGCTGGGGATCGCGCGGCTCGTCGCACACGAGTACGGCCACCACGTGCAGCAGATCTCGAAGATCTGGAGCTACTACTGGTCCGCCTACAACAAGGCCGGCCGGAGCCAGCGTCTGGCGCTGTCCCGCAGGTCCGAGCTGCAGGCCGAATGCTTCGCCGCCGTCTTCGTCTCGACCCAGAGGGGCGGGTCGCTGTTCACGGAAGCCGAGTGGGACCACACCGTGAACTGGTTCAGTGAGAACGGCTCCAGGGCCTGGCCGCAGAACGACCACGGCCGCGGGCCCACGCAGGCGGCCTGGATGACGCGCGGCTACAACGGCGGCGCCCCCGGATCGTGCAACACCTGGTCCGCCTCCGCCCGGAGCACCACGTAAGTCACTGCGCACGCCCGGCCTCCGCACCGACACGCCGGGCCTGCCCGCCTGGCACACCACCAGGCGGCACGGCACCCGGCAGGATCGCCCAGAACCCAGGCATGCGAAAGCCCGCGGGAAGACACAGCCTTCCCGCGGGCTTCGACGTCAGCGATCAGACGTCGTAGTAGAGCTCGAACTCGTGCGGGTGCGGGCGCAGGCGGATCGGGTCGACCTCGTTCTCGCGCTTGTACGACACCCACGTCTCGATGAGGTCGGGCGTGAAGACGCCGCCCTCCAGCAGGTAGTCGTGGTCGGCCTCGAGGGCGTCGAGCACCTCGGGGAGCGAGCCGGGCACCTGCGGGATGTTGCGGGCCTCCTCCGGCGGGAGCTCGTAGAGGTCCTTGTCGACCGGCTCCGGCGGCTCGATCTTGTTGCGGATGCCGTCGATGCCCGCCATCAGCATCGCCGAGAAGGCGAAGTACGGGTTGCAGGACGGGTCCGGCACGCGGAACTCGATGCGCTTGGCCTTCGGGTTGGACCCCGTGATCGGGATGCGCACGCAGGCGGAGCGGTTGCGCTGGGAGTAGACCAGGTTGACCGGGGCCTCGTAGCCGGGCACCAGGCGGTGGTAGGAGTTGACCGTCGGGTTGGTGAACGCCAGCAGCGACGGCGCGTGCTTGAGCAGGCCGCCGATGTAGTAGCGGGCGGTGTCGGACAGGCCCGCGTAGCCGACCTCGTCGTAGAAGAGCGGCGAGCCGTCCTTCCAGAGCGACTGGTGGCAGTGCATGCCGGAGCCGTTGTCACCGAAGAGCGGCTTCGGCATGAACGTGACCGTGTGGCCGTTCTCCATGGCGGTGCTCTTGATGATGTACTTGTACAACATCAGGTTGTCGGCCGTCTTGAGCAGCGTGCCGAACTTGAAGTCGATCTCCGCCTGACCGGCGGTGCCGACCTCGTGGTGCTGCATCTCCACGTCGATGCCGCACTCGATGAGGTGGCGCACCATCTCCGAGCGCAGGTCGGTGAAGTGGTCCATCGGCGGCACCGGGAAGTAGCCGCCCTT
This sequence comes from Nonomuraea aridisoli, assembly GCF_003236395.1. GTDB lineage: Bacteria > Actinomycetota > Actinomycetes > Streptosporangiales > Streptosporangiaceae > Nonomuraea > Nonomuraea aridisoli. The sequence continues at coordinate 3,691 of NZ_POUD01000197.1, forward strand.
GTACCGCGGCTTGTAGCCGAGGTTGCCGCCCTCGTCCGCCTTGCCGGTGTTCCAGGCGCCCTCGACGGAGTCGATGTAGTAGTAGCCGGCGTTCTGCCTCGTCTCGAAGCGGACGTCGTCGAAGATGTAGAACTCGGCCTCGGGGCCGAAGTAGACCGTGTCGGCGATGCCCGTGCCCTTGAGATACTCCTCGGCCTTGCGCGCCACGTTGCGCGGGTCGCGGCTGTAGGCCTCGCCCGTCAGCGGGTCGTGCACGAAGAAGTTGAGGTTGAGCGTCTTGTGCTGGCGGAACGGGTCCACCACGGCGCTCGAAGGGTCGGGCAGCAGCAGCATGTCGGACTCGTGGATCTGCTGGAAACCGCGGATCGACGAGCCGTCGAACATCAGACCGTCAGTGAAGACGCTCGCGCTGAAGTTCTCAACCGGGAAGGTGAAGTGGTGCGTCGTCCCCGGCAGGTCGGTGAACCTGACATCGACGAACTGCACCCCTTCGTCACTGATGAACTTCAGGACGTCGTCGGCGGAGTTGAACACTCTCGAACCTCCCTGGGGACTGGTCATCATTGCGACGCTAGGCCGGGGCCGTTTCCATACGGTGTCCCGATTGTTTCGCACGTGTTACGCAGGTCAGGTGCCCTGTGATGCCTGGCAGCCGTCGTCGGCCCCGGGCACGTCCTCCAGGTCGTACGGATTCTCGGGCCTCCCCGTGGCGGGCACCTTGTCCGGCGGCGAGTCGTCGTAGTAGGGGCGGATGAAGCCGTCCTCCACGTCGCAGCGGGCCGGCGTCGCGCTCGCGCCCCAGCCGTTCACCCAGACCACGAGCCGGCCGGCCTCGTGGTAGATCTGCGCGGTGCCGGTGGGGTGGGTGACGAGCCTCAAGGTGGTGGCGGGCTGCCCGGGGCGCCGCACCGCGTAGACGACCAGGTAGTTGAACGTCACCTCGGCCCCGCGCAGGTCCTTCTCCCTGAACGTGCCCAGCGTGGCACGCCCGTCGACCTTGATGACGTCCGTGGCGAGCTCGGCGGTCTTCGGCGCGAAGCTGTTCACGATCGTCCGCGTGCTGTCCTCGCCGTCGTCCAGCCCGTCGCGGAACCAGTCGCGCTGCCCGCGGTCCAGCAGCCGGGCGAAGGCGTCCGGAGCGCCGCCGAGCAGCGTCTTCTTGTCGAGGTACGCGGCCGCCAGCAGCTCGCGCGTCCGTCGCAGGCCCTTGGCGACGTCCTTCTCCGACAGGCCGCCCAGCGCCTTGGCCGCCGGCATCTCGAAGCCGTCGACGCCCTCGGCGTAACTCGCGGCCGGTGACCCGGCGAACGGGTCGGCCGGGTCGGCGACGGCGCCGTCCGCCGGCCCCATGACCAGCTGGTCCAGCGGCGCCGCGACGACCGGCGTGGTCTCCTCCGGCACCGCGCCCGACGCCGCCGACCTCAGCGGGGCCAGCAGGTCCGGGCGGTACGTGACGACCACGCCCCCGGCGACGATCAGCGCCGCGACGGCGGCCACCACGAGCGGGCCCCGTCTGCTCCTGCGCGGGGGCTCGGGCGCCGGCAAGTACGCGGGTAAGCGTTCCGTCCGGTCGTCCGAACCCCCGCTCTTGGCGGCTCTCTTCGCCGCCGCCCGCATCCTGCGCCGCTCCTCCTCGTCGATCTGTGCGACCAACTCGTTGAAGCGCGAATCAAGGTCATCCCCGTGTGGCATGGCGTACATCTTGATGGTCTTGCGACGCGGTTGGGTCACGATTACGACCGGCCCACCGGGCGGATACCGTTGGAGGCATGAGCGGCAACGAGCCTCGGTGGACGCAGACCTGGCTGGGCGGCGTGCGGTCCGCCGGCGTCGATCTCGGATATCCGGGCGAGCGCCTGGGCCTGCCCGAGGAGGGCAGCGGATCGATCAGCGGCTGGGGCCGCCGGATCGGCGCGCTCGTCATCGACTGGATGATCTGCACGTGGGTCGTCGTGCAGCTGCTGCTGGGGATGAACCCGGCCGAGGTGCCGTGGGCGCCGGTCGCCGTCTTCGCCCTCCAATACCTCCTGCTCGTCGGCTTCATGGGGCAGACGTTCGGCCACCGGCTCATGGGCATCAGGGTCGCCGCGATGGACGGCGGCGACCCGCGACTGCTCCCCGTGGTGGTCCGCACCGTGCTGCTCTGCCTGGCCGTGCCGGCCCTGATCTGGGATCGCGACCACCGCGGCGTCCACGACCGCGCCTCCAACACCATGGTCGTCCGCATGTAGCGGAACCCCCGCGGACGCGGCGCCGGATCGCCGAGGCGGCGCTGCGCCTGTTCGCCGAGCGCGGCTACGACGCGGTGACTACGCCTCGGGGCCGTGGGAGCCGGTCGACTTGTGGTTCACCTTCGCCGCCTACAACCGGACCGGCGACGACGACCTCGGATCGTACGGCGTGGTCACCATGCTCGACGACACCCGGTGGCGGCCCCGGGAGATCTTCGACGCGATGGCCGCTAGGTATTCGCGCAGCTGAAGATCGCCGTACCTGGAAGGTGGCGGCCGCGCAGCGGGCTCCAGCCGCCCCACACCCGCTCGTGCCCCGGCGGCCACTCCGGCTCCAGCAGCCCGGTGACGCTGAGCCCGGAGGCCACCAGCAGGTTGACCCAGTCGGCCATCGTGCGGTGGTGCTCGACGTAGGTGAGCCGGCCGTGCTCGTCGCGCTCCTCGTACGGGGAGCGGTCGAAGTAGGACCGGTCGGAGGTCAGCCCCCGCGGCCCCGGGTCGTCGGGGAACGCCCACCGGATCGGATGGCTCACCGAGAACACGAACCGGCCGCCCGGCTGCAGCACCCGGCGCACCTCGCGGAAGACGGCCACCGGGTCGGCCACGAACGGCAGCGCCCCGAACGCCGAGCACGCCAGGTCGAACGACCCGTCCGCGAACGGCAGCGCCTCGGCGTCGGCCTGCAGCACCGGCACGCGCACCCCGGTGTCGAGGTCGATGCGCTGGGAGTGGCGCAGCTGCCGGTGGGAGATGTCGAAAGCGGCCACCTCGGCGCCCTGCGTCACCAGCCACCGCGCGCACTGCGCGGCCCCGCAGCCGATCTCGAGGACACGCCGCCCGCGCACGTCGCCGAGCAGCCGCGCCTCGGCCTCGTCGAGGCCCTCGGGGCACCACACGAACCCGGTGTCACGCAGGAAGTGGCCGTGCTCGACCTGGTAGTCGTCGGCGTTGCCGTCCCACCACGAGCGGTTGGCGCGTGACGAGAGGGACGGCACTAGCGCAGCTTGGGGCCGCGCGGCATGCGGGCGCCCTTGGGCATCGGGCCCTTCGGCAGGGGCATGTTGCGCGGCAGCGAGCGCAGCCGGTCCTTCACCTCGTTGACCGCGGGCTTCTTGAGGTTGCGCGGCAGCTTCATCAGGTGGCGCTGCAGCTTGCCGAGCGGCACCTGGCCCTCGCCGTCACCGCACTGGATGTCGTAGATCTCGACGCCCAGCACCACGCGCGCGACCCGCTTCTTCTCGGCCGCCAGCATCTTGGCCACCCGGTTGCCCGGCCCTTCGGACACCAGCACGACGCCCGGATAGCCGACCACGAGGTGGACGAGGTCCTGCTCGCGGTTGACCGCGATGGCCGGCGTGACCTGCCAGTTTCCGCGCATGCCCTCCAGCACGGCCGCCGCGGCGCCGGTCTGGCCGTGCAGCAGGGAATACTGCGCCCTCTGCGCGAGCTGCCCGAACACCACCAGACCCACCGTCAGGGCGGCCAGGACGCCGATGAACAGGGAATACCAGAAGTAGTCCGTGACCAGGCCGATCACGATGACCACCGCCAGCGTGCCCACCGCCGAGAGGAAGACGATCGGCATCCCCTTGGGGTTGGCCTGCTTGATGATCTTCGCGATCATGCGGAGCTGCTTGATGCGCCCCGGCTTCTCTGAGTCCTCGGACTTTGCCATGCTCAGAAGGATACAAACCAACAGGTGCAGTGTGGAAAACGCGCCCGCGCCGTGCCTGCCCTGTGACTAGATCTTCACCGTCGCGACGAGACGGAGGTCGGCGGCGCTGCGACCGGCCGCCACCGGGTGCTCGCCCACGACCGTACGCCAGCCGCCGTCCCAGACCTGGAAGGCGCGTTCCGGCAGGAAGATCGTGCTGATCACGGTCTCCCCGGGGGCGGCCTCCACCACGTCGAAACCGGCCAGCCGGTGTTCGCGACCGGCGTAGACCTGCACGACCTCCCGGCCCGGCCGGTCGCCGGTGTTGGTGACGGCCACGCTCACGGTGGTGCCCTCGGCGGCGATCGAGTCGTACGACCAGGTGGTGTAGCCCAGGCCGTGCCCGAACCAGTAGGCGGGCGCGCGCTCCGACCGCCGCCAGGCCGGGTAGCCGATGTACCCGCCCTCCTCGTACGCGAGCGTCCCGTCCACCGGGGTCACGGCGGTCACCGGGGCGTCCTGCAGCGCCCGCGGCCAGGTGGTGGGCAGCCGCCCGCCCGGCTCGGCGTCGCCGAACAGCACCTCGGCCAGCGCCGCCCCCGCCTCCTGCCCGGGGAACCAGGTCAGCAGCACGGCCGCCACCTCGCGCGCCCACGGCAGCTCGACCGGGGCGCCGGCGTTCACCACGACCACGGTGCGCGGGTTGGCCGCGGCGACGGCGCGGATCAGCTCGTCCTGCCGGCCCGGCAGCCGCAGGCTCTCGCGGTCGAAGCCCTCGCTCTCGACCTGCGGCGTCGTGCCGGCCACGACCACCGCCACGTCGCACTCCGCCGCCACGCGCACGGCCTCGGCCAGCAGCTCGTCCTCGCCGGGAGAGGGATCGGCGTGGCCGAGGACGAGCGACACGAACGTCATGCGGCCGAACGCCCCCGCCGGATGCGTCAACGCCAGCTCGTACGTCCGCCCGGCCGTCATCGGGACGCTCACCCGGTGCTCGGGCGGCGTCAGGAACGCCACGGCCGGGTCGTCGCCCGGCGCGTCGAGACGGCCGTCGAAGACGCTCCGGCCGTCCACGGTCAGCGTGGACGCGCCCGTGCCGGCGATCGACAACTCGTGCTCGCCGGTCGCCTCCGGCGTGTACGCCGCACGCAGCCGCACCGCCGCCAGCCGGTCGCCGTCCACGCCGGGCGGCAGGTCGCCCATCCAGCGGGCCTCGCCCGTGGCCAGTGGCTGCTCGGTCAGGACCGAGCCGTCTCCGTCCAGGAACTGCGCCGTGACCGGGCCGGGGAGCGGCGCCAGGCGGACGCGCGGGTCGGCGCCGACGGCGTAGCGGACCTCCGTACGCTCCGAAAGGCCCGCCAGCGGGGAGACGACCCGCGCGGGGAAGACCTGCGCGCTGCCGCCGCCCATGATCCGGACCTCGCGGGCGGCCGCCCCGAGCAGGGCGATCACCGGACGCCCGGACAGCGGCAGGACGCCGTCGTTGGCCAGCAGCGTGAAGCTCCGCGCGGCCACCTCCCGCGCCAGCGCCACCCCGTCGACGTGCTCCTGCGCGCGCGGCCCACCGTCGCGCCGCGGCGGCGGCCCGAAGACCGCGGGCGCCTCCTGCGCGTCCGGGACAGGCTCACGCACTCCCGGGACGGCCGACTCCTGGGCGTCCGGGGGCGTGACGTGCAGGGCGCCGACGCGTGAGGCGAGACGGAGGATGCGGCGGACCCGGTCGTCGATCACCGGCTCCGGCACCCGCCCCTCCCGCACGGCCGCCTCCAGCCGGTCGCCCCACGGCCCGTACGGCCCCGGCATGGCCACGTCGGTGCCGCCGAGCGCCGCGGCCTCCGTGGAGCGCACCGCCGTCCAGTCGGACACGACGAGCCCGTCGAACCCCCACTCCTCCTTCAGCACCCCGTTCACCAAGGGGGAGTGCTCGGTCATGGCGGTGCCGTTCACGGAGTTGTAGGCCGTCATGACCGCCCACGCCCCCGCCCGCACCACCCGCTCGAACGGCCGCAGGTACAGCTCCCGGAGCGCCTTCTCGTCCACCTGGACGTCCACGGTGAACCGGTCGGTCTCGAAGTCGTTGGCCACGAAGTGCTTCGGCGTGGCCGCCACCCCGCCCTCCTGCACGCCCTCGACGTACGCGGCGCCGATCTCCCCCGTCAGGTACGGGTCCTCGGACAGGCACTCGAAGTGCCGCCCGCCCAGCGGCGAACGGTGCAGGTTGAGCGTCGGCGCGAGCAGCACGTGGACGCCCTTGCGCCGGGCCTCCTGGGCGAGCAGCCGGCCGGCCCGCCGCACCAGCTCGACGTCCCAGGTCGCGGCCAGCGCCGTCGGGCTCGGCAGCGCGATCGAGGGGTCATCGGCGCTCCAGTGCCCCCCGCGTACGCCGATGGGCCCGTCGCTCATCACCAGCCGGTCGAGGCCGATCCGGGGCATGGGCGGCAGCGACCACATGTCGGCGCCGGTGAGCAGCCGGATCTTGGCGGTGAGGTCCAGCCGGGCGATCAGTTCGTCGAAGTCCACGGCCACAGTGTTCACCAGGCGGGCGCGTCCACGACAGAGGCGACACGATCAGGCGGCGACGAAGAACTCCAGCAGCTCCGGCACCAGCGCCTCGGGCGCCACGTTGTGCGCCTGGTCCTCCAGCACCCGGCGGACCGCGCCGGGCACCGCCGCGGCGGCCGCCTCGCCCGCGCGGTCCATCCAGCCGGGACTGTCGGCCCCGTTGAGCACCAGCGTCGGCTGCGTGACCGCGGCCAGCAGGCCGGCGGGCAGCGCGTTGCCCGGCCCCAGCACGTACGCCTCGTAGGCCAGCGTGTGGGCGACGGCCTCCATCTCCGCCCACGACGGATGCGCCCGCATCGCGGCCACGGCCTCCGGCGGCGCCTCGGCCGCCTCGACCATGAACCGCTCCACGGCCTCGCCCCGCCGGCCCGCCGCCACCAGCGACGACAACTGCTCGGCGAAGTCGAACGGCAGGCCGGGCGCGCCCCCGCCCGCGTGGTACGGCGGCTCCCACACCGCCAGCTTCGTGATCGCGGAACTCCCCGCGGCGGCCAGGAGCGCCAGCGCCGCCCCCGACGAGCCGCCGAACACCATGGCCGCCCCGCCCGCCGACTCGATCACGGCCGCCAGGTCCTCGACCTCCCGCTCGGCCGCGTACGGGAGGGTGTCGCCGCTGCCGCCCCGGCCCCGGCGGTCGTAGTCGTACACCGTGAACCACGGCGCGAGGCCGGCCGCCACGCCCGCCGTCAAGGGGTGGCCCCGGCCGGTGAACGCGCCGTGCACGAGGACCACCGCGGGGCCGGAGCCGTACCGGTCGTAGGCGATGACCGTGCCGTCGGCCGAGATCGCCTTGCCGCTCATCCGACCGGCTGCACCAGGCACAGCGCCTCCCAGTGGTGGCCGTCGAGGTCGGCGAAGCCGCGCTGGTAGCGCACGCCGTCCTCCTGCTTGACGCCCGCCGGGGTGGCCCCGGCCGCCAGCGCCTTGTCCAGCAGCTCGTCCACCTGGGCGGGATTCTCCATCCCGAGCACCAGGATCGCCTCGGTGGCCGTGCCGGAGTCGGCGATGTCCTTGGTGATGTACGACGCGAACGCCGGCTCGGTCAGCAGCATGACCTGCGTCTGCTCGCTGATGACGATCGACGCCATGGTGTCGGCCATGCCGAACGACTGGAAGCCGAGCTCGGTGAAGAACTTCTTCGACCGGTCGAGGTCCTTGACCGGCAGGTTGACGAAGAGCTGCATCTCCAGATCCCTTTCCGTGGGGGGCTGACACGTTCAGTCTCGCCCGGAGGGCGGCCCCCGGTCTTGGATCTGCGCGCCGGGTGGGTTGACGTTCAGCGCACGGCGTTGGCCCGGCGGTACTCCGCGGGCGGCATGCCGTACGCGCTGCGGAACAACCTGCTGAAGTGGGCCGCGTCCGGCAGCCCCCAGCGGGCGCCGACCGCGCTGACCGGCAGCCGCGCGAAGGCGGGATCGGCGAGGTCGGCGCGGCAGCGCTCCAGACGCCGCCGCCGGATCCAGGCTGCGACCGTCGTGTGCTCCGACTCGAACAACCGGTGCAGCAGCCGCACCGAGACGTGGTGCGCCGCCGCGACCGTGGCCGGATCGAGCTCGGCGTCGCCGAGGTGCCGCTCGATGAAGGCGTGCACGCGCAGCAGCAGTTCGCGCTGCCGGGAGTCGGGCGGCAGCGCGCTCACCTGCTCCGCGCGCTCGGCGACCGCCGTGCTCACGAGGTCCGTCACCACGGTCGACAACCGCGCCGCGCTCTCCGCCCGGTACGTCGCGAGGTCCGTGGCCACCCGGCGCAGCAGCGGCACGGCCAGCGCCGCCGCCCCCGCGTCCGCCGTGATCGGGACGGCCGTCAGCCCGGCCACGGAGCCGGACGGCAGGGCCAGCAGGTCGCGCGGCAGGCTGAACACCGCCAGCTCCACCGCCGCGTCGTAGGCCAGCTCGTACGGCCGGTTGAAGTCGTAGATCGCGAACTCGCCCCGGCTGAGCCGGGCCTGCCGGCCGTCCTGGCTCAGGCACGGGCTGCCCGACATGGCCAGCACCACCCGGTAGAGCTCGGGGCCGTCGCCGCGGATCAGCCCGGCCGTGCGGTGCACGCTGTGCGGCGTGGACGTACGCACCCGGCCCACCCCCACGGCGCCGAGCTCGGCCAGCTCGATCTCGCCCCGCAGCGGCGCGTCGCGGTCGATGCGCAGGTCGAGCGGGCCCAGCGTGTCGCACACGATGCCACGCCAGGCGTCGAGGCGCTGCCTGGCGGGCAGATCGGTCGTACGGATCAGAACGCCCATGCCCCACGCCCCTCCGTCGGCTGCCCGGGGGTCATGCTGTCACGAAAACCCGCGGAAGAAGAAGCGGCTCCGGGGACATACCCCGGAGCCGCTCAGGCAGCAGGACCTCAGGCGGTCTGGCGGGCCTCGATGGCCTGCTTGTAGAGCCTGCCCGCCCGGTACGACGAGCGGACCAGCGGCCCGGACAGCACCCCGGCGAAGCCGATGGCCTCGGCCTCGGCCTGCAGCTCGACGAACTCCTCCGGCTTGACCCAGCGCTCCACCGGGTGGTGGCGCGGCGTCGGGCGGAGGTACTGGGTGATGGTCAGCAGGTCGGTGCCGGCCGCGTGCAGGTCGCGCATGGCCTCGACGACCTCCTCGCGCGTCTCGCCCATGCCCAGGATCAGGTTGGACTTGGTGACGAGCCCGGCCTCGCGGGCCATCGTGATCACGGCGAGGGAGCGCTCGTAGCGGAACGCGGGGCGGATGCGCTTGAAGATCCGCGGCACCGTCTCGACGTTGTGCGCGAACACCTCGGGCTTGCTGGAGAAGACCTCCTCCAGCTGGTCACGGTCGCCGTTGAAGTCGGGCACCAGCAGCTCGACGCCGCAGTCGGGCAGCAGCGCGTGGATCTGGCGCGCGGTCTCGGCGTAGAGCCAGGCCCCGCCGTCGGGCAGGTCGTCGCGGGCCACACCGGTCACGGTCGCGTACTTCAGGCCCATCTGCTGGACGGACTCGGCGACCCTGCGCGGCTCGTCGCGGTCGTACTCCTTCGGCTTGCCCGTGTCGATCTGGCAGAAGTCGCAGCGGCGCGTGCACTGGTCGCCGCCGATGAGGAACGTCGCCTCGCGGTCTTCCCAGCACTCGTAGATATTCGGACAGCCCGCCTCTTCACAGACCGTGTGCAGGCCCTCCCGGCGCACGAGCGACTTCAGCTCGGTGTATTCGGGGCCCGTCTTCAGCTTGGTCTTGATCCACGGGGGCTTGCGCTCGATCGGGGTTTCGGCGTTACGCACCTCCAGGCGGAGGAGCTTACGGCCTTCAGGGGCAACGGTCACGCCTTCAGCTTACGTCTCCCGGGGAAGCGGGCCGCTCCAGGGTCAGCTGATGAGGCCGAACCCGCGGATCGCCCTGGTGTAGTGGGCCAGCAGCTCCTGGTCGATCAGCGCGGACTCGCCGGCGCCGAGCAGCTCGGAGCCCGGGGGAGCGGCGAGCACGCCGTCGTCGGTCAGCCGGGACCGGGCCAGCACCCCCTGCCGGATCGCGGCCGCGCTCTCGCCGCGCAGCGCCGCCGCCTGCATCGGGGCGAGGTAACCGCCGTCGGCCGTCAGCTCCTCCAGCCGGGCCAGCTCCTCCGCCGAGGCGGCCCGCAGGGCCAGCGCCCGCTGCCTGGCCTTCGCCTGGTCCTCGCCGGCCCGGGCCAGCCGGGTCAGCGCGTACCGCGTCAGCAGCACCGGGCCGCCGAGCACCCGCCCGAACAGGCGGCCGATGAACCCCGCCACCTCGTACGCGGTGCCCGGCTGGTGCGCCACGCCCAGCGACGAAGCCGTGATCGCGGTCTGCGCCTCCTGCCTGACCTTCAGCGGCGCGGCGGAGTCGAGCAGGGCGTCGCGCCACGCCTCCAGGGTGTTCAGCGCCTCGCCGACCAGCCGCTCGCCGCCGGTCGGCTGCCGCGCGTACGCGGTGGCCAGCAGGGCCGCGCGCAACGTCGGCGGCAGCGCCAGCCACAGCGGCAGACCGATGACCAGCACGGGCGTGCGCGCCAGGCCGACGCGTTCGTAGCATGTCCGGGCGGCCAGGTCGCGCACCGCGATCTTCCTGGGCCGCGGGACGCCGACGCGGGCGGCGGCGCCGTACAGCTCGGGGGCTCGGGAGCGGTCGAGCACCTCGGCGTCGGCGGGCAGCCGGCCGAGCCGGGGCCGCAGCGCCCATCCGACGGCCAGGATCGGGGCGCCGATGACCCACGACACGAGCGAGCCCGGCTCACGCAGGATCGCCCACGCGCCCAGCACGGCGAACGCCAGCGTCAGCAGGTGCACCACGGACGCGAGCAGGAGGGCGGACACGCGCTTCACACGGCGATCGTAAGCCGGACCCCCGCACGGCACACCCCCGGCGACCGGGCGGTCAGCGGCGCAGCAGGTCTTCCTCGTGGAGGTCGAACGGCTGCTTGCCGAGCGCCTCGGCCAGCCGCTTCTCCGCGATCGGCATGACCTCCTCGACCACGATGCGCCGCCCCGTCTCGGCCGACAGCGACGACACCCCCACGTCGGGGATGCCGCACGGCGCGATCCGGTTGAACCAGCGCGGGTCGTTGGCGCAGTTGAGCGCGAACCCGTGCATGGTCACGCCCCGCGTGACCCGCAGGCCCACAGCGCCGAGCTGCCGGTCGGGCAGGCCGAGCGCCGGGTCGCCCATCGCCCACACGCCGCCGCGGCCGGGCACCCGCCGGGCCGTGACGCCGAAGTCGGCGCACACCTGGATCATGGTGTCCTCCAGGCGGCAGGCGTACGCCACCACGTCGGTGACGGCCACGATCGGATAGGCGACCAGCTGCCCGGGGCCGTGCCAGGTGAGACGGCCGCCCCGGTCGACGTCGATGACGGGCGTGCCGTCGGCCGGCCGCTCGTGCGGGGCGGTGCGCTTGCCCGCGGTGTAGACGGGGGCGTGCTCCAGGAACAGGACGGTGTCGGTGAGCTCTGCGGCGACCCGCTTGTCGTGCACCCAGCGCTGCAGCGACCAGGCCTGCTCGTAGGGGACGTCGACACCGAGGCGGACGATGGCGAGTGCGTGGGGATCGTCCCCGTGGGTGGGGCGCATGAGCCTATTGTGCCGTTCCCTCACCCTTGACGGGTAATCAGGGGGTCAGCAGTCGCGGCTCGATGCGGAACTCCTTGACCCCGCCGTCACCGTCGCCCTCCACGCGGTACGCCCCCGCGCCCGGCACGACGCTGACCGCCTGGATGAACTCGGTGCCGACGTAGTGCAGCGCCACGCCCTCGTCGGCGGCGTAGCCGGACGGCAGCTCACCGCCGGCCACCGACGCCTGCAGCAGCGGCCGGCGCTGCGCCTCGGCGTCGTAGTGGACGCCGCACGAGTAGGGCAGCAGGCCGAGCCCCTCGGACCAGACCCGCAGGTCGGGGCCGAAGGAGTCGGTGTTGCCGCCGACGTGCCAGCACAGCGCGCCCGCGCTCTGCCCCGACAGCACCACGCCGGCCCGCCACGCCTCCTCGAACGCCTCGTCGTAGCCGTGCAGGCGCCACAGCGCCATGAGGTTGGCCACGCTGCCGCCGGAGACGTAGATCATGTCCTGTTCGAGCATCCAGGCGCGCGGGTCGGCGACGTTGGGCATCGGGAACACCGTCAGGTGGCTCACCTCGACGTCCCACTGTGCGAACGCGCCGTACATCTTCAGCAGCCAGTCGGAGGAGTCGCCGACCGCGGTGGCGACCAGGCCCAGCTTCGGGCGGTCCTGCCCGGTCAGGTCGAGGCCGTAGCGCAACAGGGCGCTGGCCTCGATGACGTTCTGGCGGCTGCTGGGGCGGAACGAGCCGCCTCCGATGGCGAGGATGTGCGACTGACCTGACCGGCTCATGGCAAGATTCTCCCACCCGCTGAAGCACGAACGGCCCCTAGAGTACGGCGCGCAGCGCCGTGTCGAGACCGGTATGGGTGAAGCGATACCCACTGTCCGTGAGTTTCCCGGGCACGAGCCGGTGACTGGGCATCAGCCCCTCGCGGGCGAACTCGCCGAGCCCGAGCGTCAGCGCGAAGGCCGGCACGGGGATCGGCATCGTGCCCCTGCGCATCGCCTTGCCCAGCGCCCTGGTGAACTCCGCGTTCGTGACGGGCCCCGGCGCGGTGAAGTTGACCGGCCCCGAGACGTCCCGGTTCGCCAGCACGTGCAGGACGGCCCCGACCCAGTCGTCCAGGGTGATCCACGACCAGTACTGCCTGCCCGTGCCCAGCGGCGCGCCCAGCCCCATCCGGAAGATCGGCAGGATCCGGGCCAGCGCCCCGCCGCGCCGGCTGAGCACCAGCCCCGTACGCGCCTGCACGGTCCTGACCCCGGCCTCGCCGGCGCCGCGGGCCTCGGCCTCCCACCGCTCGCACAGCTCGGCCAGGAATCCCGTGCCCTTGCCCTGGCTCTCGTCCACCAGCCGGTCGCCGGTGTCGCCGTAGAAGTCGACCCCGGAGGCCGACAGGAGCACCTCGGGCGGCCTCGACAGCCGCCGCAGCGCGTCGACCAGCACCCGCGTGCCCTCGACCCGGCTGTTCAGCAGCTCGCGCTTGTACGCCTCGCTCCAGCGCCGCTCCGCGATCGGCGCCCCCGCCAGGTGCACGACGGCCTCGGCGCCCTCCAGCGCCGACACGTCCACCACCTGCTCGTACGGCTGCCAGAACGCCTCGTCGGCGGCGCGCGGCTCACGGCGGACGAGTCTCACCACCTCCCGCCCCCGCTCCCGCAGCGCCTCCACCAGCGCCGACCCCAGCAACCCCGACGCCCCGGTCACGACGATCGCCATGCCCCCACCGTACGCCGCCGATCATCGGGCGGGCGCCAAAAGGCCGGGCGGCCCCCGCAGACAGGGACCGCCCGGCCGATCGGATGGAGACGTTTACGCGAGCCCGAGCTGGGCCTCGAAGCGGCCCTCCTCCAGGCGCCGCTTCACCGTGGTGAGGAAGCGGGCGGCGTCGGCGCCGTCGACCAGGCGGTGGTCGTAGGTCAGCGCCAGGTAGACCATCGACCGGATCGCGATGACCTCGCCCTCGGGCGTGTCGATCACGACCGGCCGCTTCACGACCGATCCGGTGCCGAGCATGCCGACCTGCGGCTGGTTGAGGATCGGCGTGTCGAACAGCGCGCCGCGGCTGCCGGTGTTGGTCAGCGTGAACGTGCCGCCGGTGATCTCGTCGGGCGTCACCTTGTTGGCGCGGGTGCGCTCGGCCAGGTCGGCCGTCTTACGGGCGAGCCCGGCGAGGTTGAGGTCGCCGGCGTTCTTGATGACCGCCGCGATCAGGCCGCGCTCGGTGTCGACCGCGATGCCCAGGTGCTCGACGTCGAAGTACGTGACCTCCATGGTCTCGTTGTTGATCGTCGCGTTGAGCTTCGGGTGCTGCTTGAGCGCCTCGATCGCGGCCATCTCGAAGAACGGCATGAACGACAGCTTGACGCCCTCGCGGCGCAGGAAGTCGGCCTTCGCCTGCTCGCGCAGCCGCGCGATCTTGGTGACGTCGACCTCGACCACCGTGGTGAGCTGAGCCGCCGTCTGCAGCGACTCGACCAGCCGCTTCGACATCGTCTGGCGCAGGCGCGACATCTTCTCCGTGCGGCCGCGCAGCGTCGTGTCGACCTCGACCGGCTCGGGAGCCGCGGCGGCCGGGGCCTGGGC
>NZ_POUD01000198.1 GCF_003236395.1 Nonomuraea aridisoli
GGGTCAGTGGGAGCCGGCCAGGTCCAGGTCCTTGACGTCGGGGTCGCCCTCGTCGGCGAAGTAGTCGCCGCGCCTGGTCGCGTCCTCGCCGTCGGCCACCTTGGCGGCGCGGAAGATCAGCGTGCCGATCACCGCCACCACCAGGTTGACGATCAGCGCCAGGAACCCGGCGTAGATCGTCATCGTGGTGTCGAAACCGAGATTCTGCAGGCCGAACGCCGAGCCGCCGAAGTGCTGCTTGCCGTTGGCCGGGTTGGGGATGAGGTAGAGCATCCACATGCCCGCCGCCAGGCCGGCCGCCCAGCCCGCGATCAGGCCGCCCTTGTGGAACCAGCGCGTGTACAGGCCCAGCGCCACCGCGGGCAGCGTCTGCAGGATGATCACGCCGCCGATGAGCTGCAGGTCGATCGAGAACTGCGGGTCCAGCAGCAGGATGCACAGCACCGCGCCCACCTTGACCACCAGCGACACCAGCTTGGAGACGTTGGCCTCCTGGGCGTCGGTGGCGTCCTTGTTGATGTACTCGCGGTAGATGTTGCGGGTGAACAGGTTCGCCGCCGCGATCGACATGATGGCCGCCGGGACGAGCGCGCCGATGCCGACGGCGGCGTAGGCGACGCCGGCGAACCAGTCGGGGAACATCTGGTCGAACAACACCGGCACGATCGTGTTCGTGTCGACCTTGCCGTCCGCCGTCACCGGCTTGGTCCCGGCCGCGATCGCCATGAAGCCGAGCAGGGCGATGAGGCCGAGCAGGAAGCTGTAGGCGGGCAGCGCCGACATGTTCCGCTTGATGACGTTGCGGTTCTTGGAGGCCAGCACGCCGGTAAGGCTGTGCGGGTAGAGGAACAGCGCCAGCGCCGAGCCGAAGGCCAGCGTGATGTACTGCAGCTGGTTGGCGGCGGTGAGCGTGATGCCGTCGTTGGGGTTCGGCGTGGCGGCGAACTTGGCCTTGGCCGCGTCGAAGATCGAGTCCCAGCCGCCCAGCTTGGCCGGGATGTAGATGACCGCCGCCAGGATCACGATGTAGATCAGCGAGTCCTTCACGAACGCGATCAGGGCGGGCGCGCGCAGGCCGGACTGGTAGGTGTAGGCCGCCAGGATCGCGAAGGCGATGACGATCGGCAGGTGCCCGGTGATGCCCATCGCCTTGAGCACCGCCTCGATCCCGACGAGCTGCAGCGCGATGTACGGCATCGTCGCCACGAGCCCGGTGATCGCGATGGCCAGCGCCAGCGTCGGCGACCCGAAGCGGGCCCGGACGAAGTCGGCCGGCGTGACGAACCCGTGCACGTGCGACACCGACCACATGCGCGCCAGCACGAGGAAGACCAGCGGATACACCACGACCGTGTACGGCAGCGCGTAGAAGCCCAGGGCTCCGGAGCTGAAGACGAGGGCGGGCACCGCGACGAAGGTGTAGGCGGTGTACAGGTCGCCGCCGACCAGGAACCAGGTGATCCAGGAGCCGAAGCTCCGCCCGCCCAGGCCCCACTCGTTCAGGCTGGCCAGGTCGTTCGGACGGCGCCAGCGGGCGGCCACGAAGCCCATGCCGCTGACGATCAGGAACAGGACGACGAAGACGACCAGCTCGGTCGTGTGAGCGCTCACTTCGTCATCCTGTAGACGAGCGTGGTGGTGGCGACGCCGACCACGATGAAGGCGATCTGGAGCCAGTAGAAGAGCGGGAAGCCCAGCAGGCGGGGCTCGTCCGCGTTGTACAGGAACGTCAGCAGCGGCAGCACGATCGGCAGGACCAGCAGCCAGTTCCACGGGCTGCGGTCGGTACGCGGCTGCCCGGGTTCCCCGGTAGTCATCGACCCTCCGATGAGTGGATCAGGAGCCGGATATCGCCGTCCCCTGACTTGTAGTCAATGGAGGGAGGTTAGCTTTACGGGGTTATTAACCCCAATGTCGTGCATATTACGGTTTGGCCTAAAATATCGGCCCTATCTCGATATATGAGATGTGTTCCCCGAGGGTGCACGAGCCGCAGCCTGCACCTTAACCACGGCGACGCGGCGGTGGTCAGCACGTCATCGCCGAATGGTCGTTCACTCGCGCCGAACGGCACTGCGCCGGAAAAGATGACAGGAGATGTCGGGTTTCCCTGGCACGATCGGCCGCATGATCGCTGTGGTGGCGGGAGCGACCCGGGGAACCGGACGAGGTATCGCGGTCGCGCTGGGCGAGGCCGGCGCGACCGTCTACTGCACCGGCAGGAGCACGCGCGAGGCGCGCTCGGAGCTGAACAGGCCGGAGACCATCGAGGAGACGGCCGAGCTGGTCACCGCGGCCGGCGGCACCGGCGTCCCGGTGCGTACGGACCATCTCGACCCGGACCAGGTGGCCGATCTGGCCGCCCGGGTCAGGAGCGAGCAGGGCCGGCTCGACGTGCTGGTCAACGACGTGTGGGGCGCCGACCCCCTGTGGGAGTGGGACACCCCTGTCTGGAAGCACGACCTCGCCAAGGGCCTCAGGCTGCTGCGGCTGGCCGTCGACACCCACCTCATCACCGGCCGCCACCTGTTCCCGCTGCTCATCGAGCACGAGGGCGGCCTGGTCGTCGAGGTCACCGACGGCACCAGGGAGTTCAACGAGACCCGCTACCGGGAGAACGTCTACTACGACCTGGCCAAGACCTCGGTCAACCGGCTGGCGTTCGCCTGGTCGCACGAGCTGCGCCCGTACGGCGGCACGGCCGTCGCGGTCACCCCGGGCTTCCTGCGCTCGGAGGCGATGCTCGACAACTTCGGCGTCAGCGAGGACAACTGGCGCGAGGCCGAAGCGGACCCGACCTGGATGGTGTCGGAGACGCCGCTCTACACCGGCCGCGGCGTGGCCGCCCTGGCCCGCGACCCCGACCGGCGGCGGTGGACCGGCAGGTCCGTCACCAGCGGCGACCTCGCCGCCGCGTACGGCGTCACCGACGCCGACGGCAGCCGCCCGCAGGTCTGGCGCTACATCACCGAAGTGCGGGAGAAGGGCGGCGAGGCCGGCTGGCAGGATTACCGCTGACCCCGGCACCGGCCCCGCCTCCTACGGCTGAGCGCCGGTCGGCCCGGAGTCCTGCGGCTGATCCCGGTAGAGGGCGGCCATGCGGGCGGCGGCCCGGGCGGCCATCGCCCGCAGCTCAGGCGGGCCGAGCACCTCCGCCTCCGGCCCGAACCGCAGCACCTGCGAGTACGCCACCTCCACCGACTCCACCGCCAGCCGCACCGTCCCGTCGGGCCGCAGCGAGGCCAGGGCGTCGGCGAGCGCGGCCGGGTCGGCGATGTGCCGCAGCATGCGCACCCCGCGCTCGCTCAGCCGCAGCGTGACGACGTCCCGCAGCAGCGAACGGGTGAACGCCGCCGACTGCTCCTTCCAATACGCGGCCAGGTCGAACCCCGGATCCCGCGCGAACGGCTCGTCCAGCACGGCGACCTCGCCGAACCGGTGCACCCGGAAGATCAGGAACCGCTCCTTGAGCCGGGCGGCCAGGTACCAGGCCCCCGCCTTCAGCACCAGCCCGTACGGCTCCAGCACCCGTTCGGCGTCCTTGTACACGGCCGCGACCCGCAGGTCGTTCCACACGGCCCTGGCCAGCGGCGCCAGCGCCGGCGGCGGCGGGTCGTCGCCGGCGAACCAGCCGGGCGCGTCCAGGTGGAAGCGCTGCGCCGCGACGGCGGGCGCGTCGCGCAGCCCGGGGGAGAGCGCGGCGGCGGCCTTCAGCCGGGCCGTGGCCGCCACGTCCTCCAGCCCCATCTCCCGCAGCGCCGCCGGCACCCCCGACAGGAACAGCGCCTCCGCCTCGGCCCGGTCCAGCCCGGTCAGGCGGGTGCGGTAGCCGTCCAGCAGCCGGTAGCCGCCCCCGCGGCCCCGGTCGGCGTAGACGGGCACGCCCGCCGCCGACAGCGCGACCATGTCGCGGTGCACCGTGCGCTCGGAGATTTCCAGCTCACCGGCCAGCTCCGCCGCCGTCATCCCGCCCCTGGCCTGCAACAGCAGGACCAGCGACATCAACCGCGAGGCGCGCACAGCGGGAGCACCACCGCGGACGGGCGGGCGGGGGAGTGGAACACCTCGACGTCGGCGGGGACCATCGGCCCGCCGCCCGGCAGCGGATCTCCCGTGCCGGAATTGCGGGCGATGGTCGGGTACGCCCCGGCCGCCACGTGCACCCGGACGCGGTGGTCGCGGCGGAACCGGTGCCCGATCGGCCACAGGTCCACCTCGACCCGCCGGACCCCGTCGGCGCCGTCGTCGGAGCCGTCCTCGGGGCCCAGCCGGCGCACCCCTTCGCACACGTTCAGCGACCGCCCGTCCGGGTGCACGTCGCACACGCGTACCACCACGTCCACGTACGGCGTGCTGGAGCGGACGAACAGCTCCGCGCGGACCGGCCCGATCGCCTCCACGTCCGCGTCGAGCGCGGGGGAGCTGTAGACGAGCACGTCACGGCGGCGCTCCAGCCGCCGCTGGTCGCGCGGCCGGGAGTCGGCCAGCAGCACCGGCCCGCCGATCACCGGCGTCGGATGGGACGGGTGGTAGCGGAAGCGGTCGGGCCCCGACTCGCGCGGCGCCTCCACACCGAGCCCGAACCCGTGCTGCAGGTGCCAGCGCTGCTCCCGCATGCCCGGCACCGGCCAGTCGGGATAGTCACGCCACTCCCCGGCGCCCGTCACATAGAGCCGCACCGGGTCGGGCCGCAGCCCGGAGAAGTCGCCGAGCAGATGCGCGCGGAACCAGGCCGACGCCTCGGCCATCGACGGCTTCCCGTGCCGCGAGTCGACGTGGTACCAGGGCCCGATCGTCAGGTACGGCCGCCGCCCCGCCGCCCGCAGCGCCGCGTAGTCCTTCAGCTGCCACGGCAGGAACACGTCGTACCAGCCGCCCAGCATGGTGATCGCCGCGCCGACCTCGCCCACCTTCGCGGAGAAGTCCCTCTTCTCCCAGTACGGCACGGCCGGGTCGGCGTGATGCGTCAGCAGGTCGCGGTAGAAGCGCAGCGGCCGCCCGGCCGACGCCACGTCCAGCTCCGCCACCGGCCGCCCCGACAGGACGGCGCGGCGGGTCAGCCGGGGCGCGGTGAACGCCGCCGCGGCGCCGAACCGGCGCGTCATGCCGTCCGTCAGCGTGGTCCAGCTCAGCGCCGACTCCAGCGCGAACGCGCCGCCCACGTACGCGGCGTCCCGGAACTGCGAGGCGGTGACCTGCAGCGCCATCGCCTTCAGGTCCGGCCCGGCGTACGGGGCGATCGCCCACTGCGCGTAGCCCAGGTAGGAGGGGCCGAACATGGCGAACGAGCCGCCGTACCAGGGCTGCTTGCGCAGCCACGCCACGGTCGCCAGGCCGTCGTCGTGCTCGTCGCCGAGGGGGTCGAGCAGGCCGCCGGAGCCGAAGCCGCCGCGGCAGCTCTGCAGCACGACGTGGAAGCCCTGCCGGGCGAAGCCGCGGCCGTAGTACCAGCCGAACATCCCGCGCCGCCCGTACGGCGAGCGCATCAGGATGACGGGCGCCGGCCCGCCGTGAGCGGGGGCGTAGTGGTCGGC
Source organism: Nonomuraea aridisoli (assembly GCF_003236395.1). Lineage (GTDB taxonomy): Bacteria > Actinomycetota > Actinomycetes > Streptosporangiales > Streptosporangiaceae > Nonomuraea > Nonomuraea aridisoli. Next base: position 5,535 of record NZ_POUD01000198.1, read on the forward strand.
CAGCAGCGTCACGCCGTCCGGCATCGGCACCCGAAGATCGCGCTCCAGCCGCACACGTCTCATGTACCAACCAGTAACAGATCCCGCCCGCCACCCGTAACCCCGGGTACCCCGGAACGAGCCGCGCGGCCCCGAAGGACAGGGCCGCGCGGCCGGGCCTCAGGGGGCCGTGCGGTCGGGACGTTCGGAGACGCGCACGGCGTTCACCAGCGTCGCGCCCTGCCTGCTCGCGAAACGCACGTTGAGCTGCCCGTCCGTCACCTCCACCGTGTACCGCCTGGTCACCGCGGTGTACGTGCCCGCCTCCAGGGCCAGGTCGAGCGCCGGGATCGCCAGCTGCCCCTCGACCAGCACGTCGAACACCCGCCTGCCCATCCGGGTGTTCTCGATCTCCGCGAAGTCCAGCTCCACCGTGTACACCCCGTCGGGGACGCCGTCGAAGCGGTACTCCAGCATGCCCTCCCGCGCCGTGCGGAACAGCCCCTGGTCCTGGGTGCCGGAGATGGTCCGCGACGTGCTCCGCGCCCGGCTGGAGGTGCTGACGTAGCCGTGACCGCCCTCGGTGTAGCGCCGGTCGGGCGTCCAGGTGTCACCGGCGGCGTCCTGGAAGCTCCGCGAGGCGCCCACGTCCACGGCGACCTGGTGCTCCGGCACCACGACCGCCACCGCCACCTCGATGGCCGGCTGCCGGCCGCTCGCCGACTCGACGACCAGCGTGCCCTCCCGGAACGTCCCCGGCGCCACGCCGTCGCTCGACACCTCGACCTCCAGGGTCACCGACTCGCCCCGGTCCAGCTCGCCGCTCGCCGGCGTGACGGCGAACCACGGCCCGCCCGTCACCGTGTACGGCGTCGCCGCGCCCAGGTTCGTCAGCTCCAGCGCCCGCGTACGGCTCTGCCCGGCCGGCATGACGACCGTCAGCTCCGCCGCCGACGCGCTCACCCGGCCGGTGACCAGCGCCGTGTCGATCCGCGTCACCGACGCCGGGGCCACCGTGACCGCCCGCGTGAAGGTGCCGTAGTGCTCCTTGGACACCACGACCTCGTAGTCGCCGGCCGGCACCTGCCCGTAGAAGGCGCCGTCCGCGGCGGTCGTGAACGTGGCCACGTCGCCGATCCGCACCGTCGCCCCGGCGATGGGGTCGCCGTCGTTGGCGTCGGTGACCGCGCCGGTGACCAGGCCGTGCCGGCTCGCGGTGAACGTCAGGCTCTGCCCGCCGGACAGCGCCGCCTCCTCGTAGGAGTACAGCAGCGCGTCGTCGCCGGCCGCGTTCTCGACGCCGACGGTGGCGCTGGAACCCCTGTCGCGCTCGCTCTCGACGTCCTTGTACCGGAAGCCGATCGAGCCGTCCTCGCCCAGCAGCGCCGCGAACGACACCCGCTGTCCCGTCTCGTTGTAGAAGGTGACGTTCCGCCACTCGACCACGAACGTCCGGTGCGGCGCCGTGCCGGTCACCGCCGTGTAGATCCCGGCCTGCGCGTCCACCACCAGGTCGTCCCAGTACGGGTACACCGCGTTGTTCGGGATGCCGGTGCTCGGCAGCCGGCCGTTGCCGCCGGTCGTCACCCGGCCCTCGGCGAACGTGACGAACCCGTTCGTGCCGATCCAGGCCCGCTCGTGCCCGGCGCCGTAGAACGGGACCCGGAACGGCAGCGTGATCTGCTGCGCCTCGTCGTCACCGGTCAGCGGCAGCCGCTCGGTGCCCGCGACGTACTCCAGCCGGCCGCTCGCGCACGTGTAGCCGAAGTCGTCGCCGCGCAGCGGCAGCTCGATGTCCCGCACGACGTCCCCGCCGACCGTGACCTCCGCCGTGGTGCCGCTGGAGCAACGTGAGAGCGGCGTGACCTCGAGCTCGTACGCGCCGTGCGGCAGCCGCAGGCTGTAGCGGCCGGCGTCGTCGGTCACCGAGCTCACCGGCGTGCCGGCCGCGGCGACCGTCGCGCCCGGCTCCGGCGTGCCCGCCGTCGTCACCGTGCCGGACACCGTGCCCGCCGCCTGCGCGGTCATGGGAACGTCGGCGCTCGCCGCCTGGTCGGCCGCGATCGTGACCTCGGCGGTGGCGCTCTCGTAGCCGAACTTCTCCGCGGTCAGCCGGTAGGCGCCCGGCAGCAGGCGCGGCAGGGCGTACGCGCCGTCCGGGCCCGTGACGACCCTGCGGGTCAGCGGGCCGGTCACCGTGACGCTCACCCCGGAGACGGGCTCGCCGCCCGCGCTCACCGTGCCGGACAGCCGCCCGAGCCCCTCGTCCGGAGCGGCCCGCACGGCGGCGTACGTGTCCAGCCGGCCCTCGCCCCAGATGTTGTTGTCCTGCGCGGTGCCGCCGCAGCCGGTGTCCGCGACGTCGATCGCCGTGCCGTCCAGCAGCGGACGGGTGGCCGCCACCTCGCCCTCCAGGGCCGGCGAGCCCGACCAGATCAGCGCCACCGTGGCGGCCACGTGCGGCGAGGCCATCGACGTGCCCGTGTAGCTGGCGTAGGTGTTCCCGGGGGTCGAGGAGCGTACGTTGACGCCCGGGGCGGCGATGTTCGGCTTGGTCTCGCCGTTCTCGCCCTCGCCCTTGCTGGAACGGGCGTACAGCGCGTTGTTCACGTCGAAACCGCCGGCGCTGTAGGAGATCTCGTACTGGCCGGGGGAGCCGCTGGTGTCGCAGGCCGGGCCCTCGTTGCCGTTGGAGAAGGCCGGGAAGATGCCCGCCGCGACCCACGCCTCGACGGTCGGCTTGTACCACGGGTCGAACCCGGCGCCGCCCCAGGAGTTGTTGACGATGTGCGGCGCGAGATCCGGGCGGGGGTTCTCGCCGTTCGCGTCGGTGGGCGCCAGGACCCACTGCCCTGCCGCCAGCAGCGAGGCGTCCGTGCAGGTGTTGATCTCGCAGCCCTTGGCGGCGATCCATTTCGCGCCCGGCGCCACGCCGATGCCGTTCGCGCCGGTCATCGTGCCCATGGTGTGCGTGCCGTGACCGTTGTTGTCGCACGGCACCCCGGGGGCGCAGATGCCCGCCGGGTCGAACCAGTTGTAGTCGTGCGTGTACGACCCGTCCGGGTTCCTGCCCCGGTACGACGCCGCCAGGTCGGGATGGTCGAACTGGACGCCGGTGTCGATGTTGGCGACCACGATGCCCTCGCCGCGGTTGCCCAGCTCGTCCCAGACGCGCGGGGCGTTGACGCGGTCGATGTTCCACTCCACCGCGTTCACCCGGGACTCGGCCGGGCCGGTGCCGGGCTTGGGCAGCGACAGCGTGCGCACCGGCTCGATGCCCTCGACCTCCGGCAGTGCGGCGATCTCGGCCGCGAGCTTCTCGCCGGCCGTCACCCGCACCGCGTTGACGATCCAGAACGGTGTGTAGTCGGCCTCGCGGGAGTCGAGCAGCTCGCGCAGGCCCGCCTGGGAGGTGCGCGCGTGCTGGGTCTTGGCCTCGAAGACCTGCTCGGCCTTGGCGTCCTTGGTGACGGCCCGGCGGGCGCCGCTCAGGTCGGCGTCCCCTTTCATCCGGACCCAGAAGGTGGCTTTGTCGTCCTGTTCGAGCTGCGCCTGGACGGCGGCGTCGATCTTGACCGGATCGGGCGCCGCCAGTGCCACCGACTGGGGTAACAGCAGGGCGGCGGTGACGATCCCGGTCAGGATCGCGCGCCGGCGGAGGGTGTGGGGCACGGGCTCTCCTTCACGGCAGAGGGAGGCAGGTGATCTTTACGCCTCTGCCGAGAAGAGTGAAGAGATCGTGTCAATAAATCAATAGAAATTGTGAAATGTTACTTTACTAAAGGAAATGGAATTCGGTCAGCTGAAATGTCGCCACATGGGCCAGATTGTCGCCCACGGCTGGCGCAGCCCCCGGCACAGGTGCACCGGCATGCCCTGCTCCTCGTTCTCCAAACCGACGCCGTTGTCCACCCGCGCCCGCTCCTCGCACGAGCCGAACAACGCCCGGCCGCGCGGCCCGACGTTCACCAGGATCGCGGTGCCGCCGTCGGCCGGGGGCGGGCCGTGGTGCCAGAGCTCGTTGTGGCCGGAGTAGACGCGCGGCACCCCGGCCAGGCGCAGCGCGCCGTGCTCGCCGTAGCTGCCCGTCACGACCACCGCCCGCGCCCGCTCGGCGGGCGGCAGGGAGTCGCGCACCCCGGTGACCGCCGCCGTGAACGCGGGCCACCCGACCGACTCGCGCGCCACCTCGTTGATCGCCGGCACCGGCGTCCCGGCCAGCTCGGCCACCGGCACCAGCGGCAGCGCGAGCACCCCCGACCCCGCCGCGCCGACCGCCAGGGACACGCCCGCGAGCCGGGTGCGGGCCGCCTCGACGACGCCGACGCAGCCCGCCGCGAACAGCAGCAGGATCAGCCCGCCCGTGTAGTCGAACCGGCCTCCCGCCACCAGCGTCACCACCGCCGCCACCGGGTACGCCACGGCCGGCGCCCGCACCCGCCGGTCCCGCCACAAGCGCACGAACCCGAAGACCGCGATCACCGACACGACCGGCCCGAACAACACCAGCTGCATCGGCACGAAGAGCACCCGCATCTCGGCGCCCTCGTCCGCGCTCAGCGCCGCCGCCATCGTCAGCTGCGGCCAGCCGTTGACCACCTGGTAGACCACGTTCGGGGCCGCGACCACCGCGGCGAGCAGCGCCCCGCCCCACGACCACGGGCTCGCCAGGCTCCGCCGCGGCCCCGCGAGCAGCAGCCCCGCCGCCAGACCCAGCACCAGCAGAGCGATCAGATGCTTGTTGTACGTGGCCAGCCCCACGACCGCCCCCGCCGCGAGCCACCAGCGCGGCCGCTCCCGTGACAACGCCCTCAGCACGAACAGGATCGCCGCCGCCCACAACGGCAGGTCGAAGCTGACCGTCAGCAGCGTGTGCCCCGCGATCAGCGTGTACGCCCCCGTCGCCGTGCCGGCCGCCGCCATGACCTGCGCCGCCCGGCCCCCGCCCAGCTCCCGCGCGATCAGCGCAACGAGCACCACCAGCAGCGCGGCGGCCAGCGCCGGGAACACCCTGATCCCCGTGACCGTGTCGCCGAACAACGCGATCCCGGCCCTGGCCAGCATCGGCGTCATCGGCGGCTGGTCGACGTACCCCCAGGCCGGATGCTCCGACAACACCCGGAAGTACAGCTCGTCACGGTGGTATCCGTAGCCGGGGCTCAGCGCGAGCAGGATCACGGACAGCAGCGCCGCGATCGCGGCGACGGGGCGCCAGGCCCAGGGCGGTCCCATGGACGCCGAGGCTAGATTCTCTCCCGATCCGTTGTCACTGCCCGGTACCCGGTCTGTTTCAGGATCGTCATGAAGTACGCCCTGATCCGCTCGGCGTCGTCCTCGGCGGTCTGCACGACGTTGAACACCGCGCCGCGCAGGATCTCCTGCACCGCGTGGAGATCGGCGTCCTGCGGGAGGCGCCCGGCGTCGCGGGCCTGGCGCAGGATGCCGTCCACCGCCGCCGTTCCCTGCCCTCCCCTGAGCGGCCGGTACGTCGCCATCAGCTCGGGATAGTCGTCGATGCTGCCCGTCAGGCGGCGCAGCAGCCGGCGGTGCCGCGGCACGGACAGGTACGCCGCCCAGTCGGCGATCATGTCCTCGACGTCGCGCCAGCCGGTGAAGCCGGGGTTGTACGCGTGGGCGTTCCACTCCAGGGCCCGCACCAGCAGCGCCGTCTTGTCGGCGAACCTGCGGTAGACCGTCGCCCTGGTCACCCCGGCCCGCCGGGCGACCTGCTCGATGCTGACCTGCTGCGCGCCCAGCTCGATGAGCAGATCGAGCGCGGCGGCCAGGATCGCGGCGTCGGCCTCCTGGCTGCGCGGGCGGCCCGCCGGGCGTGGTGCTCGCGTCGCCCCGGTCATGCCGCCCGCTCCCTGCTCGTCGTCCTGCCGCCGCCGCGAGTCTATTCGCCTACTCCCAGGTGACGGGAAGGGCGCGAAGGCCGTAGATGGGGGTGTCCGTGCGCAGCGGCACCTGCTCCGGCTCGACGGCCGGCCGCAGCGACGGGAACCTGGCCAGCAGCGCCGGGAACGCCGCCCGCATCTCGACCCGGGCGAGCTGCTGACCCAGGCACTGGTGCACGCCGTGGCCGAAGCCCACGTGCCCGCCGGGCGGCCGCAGCGGGTCGAACCGGTCGGGGTCGGGGAAGCGCGCGGGGTCGCGGTTGGCCGACGTGATCGAGAGGGTCACCGTCTGCCCGGCGCGCACGAGCTCGCCGCCCAGCTCGACGTCCTCCAGCGCCGTACGGACGAGGAAGGGGGTGATCGCGAGGTAGCGCAGCAGCTCCTCCACCAGCCGGTCGGTGTGCTCGGGGTGCGCGCGGGCCGCGGCGAGCTCGTCCGGGCGGCGCAGCAGCAGGAACGTGCCCAGGGCGATCATGTTGGCGGTGGTGTCCAGCCCGGCGCCCAGCAGCATGAAGCCGATGTTGGCCAGCTCCTCGTCGGTGAGGTCGCTCCTGGTCAGCCCGCTGAGCACGTCGTCGCCCGGCCTGGCCCGCTTGGCCGCCACCAGCTCCCGCATGTGGGCCACCATCGCCGTCATCGCCGCGACCATCTCCTCCCGCGGGCGGTCGCCCCGGGAGAGCGTGGCGGCGTGGGCCGAGAATCGGCCCCGCTCCTCCTCCGGCACGCCGAGCAGCTCGCAGATCGCCACCGCCGGGATCGGCACCGCGAATGACTCCACTAGGTCGGCGGGCGGGCCCTGCCGCTCCATCGCGTCCAGGTGCTCGCCGGTGATCTCCTCGATGCGGGCGGAGAGCAGCCGCATCCTGCGCACGGTGAACTCGCCGGTGAGCAGGTGGCGGTAGCGGGTGTGCTCGGGCGGGTCGGTCGAGATGAACATCCCGGGCGGCGCGGGCTGCCTGGGCCCCGCGGACGCGAACGGCATGTGCTGGAGCTCGGCGCGGGCGCTGAAGCGCCGGTCCGCCATCACCTCGCGCACGAGCGCGTAGCCGGTCACCAGCCAGCCCTGATGGCCGTCGGCATAGGTGAGGCGGGTGATCTCGCGCAGTCCGGCCAGCCCGGCGGGCGGGTCGAACGGCGTGGGCCGGTCACTGGGCAGGCTGATCGCCGCGGTCTCGGTCACCTCGGGGGTTCCCTTCCGAAGAGTCATATTTCAATACAGTACAGACCTGTATTGAAATCTGTCCATGGGGATGGCAGGTCGCGTTGCGCGATCATGGTGGGGCGGTTACTCTGGACCGCATGCGAAATCACGCTCAGCTCCAGTGGTGGCGCCGCTCCTAGGCGGCGCGGGTTTCGCATTCTCGACGGACTGGCCGCCCCGGATGGCGGCCTTTCTCGTGTCCGCCCCGGGGCTCGATCATTTGACGTGGTAAGGGGCAGGAAATGGCGACGAGCGGATATACCACCGCCGGGGGCATCGGCGTCGAACGCGAGTCACGCGAGGTCGACGAAGCCGCCCTGGAAGAGATCGTCACGGCCCTGGGCGAGCGGCGCGGCGGCGCCTTCTCCTCGGGCATGGACTACCCGGGCCGCTACAGCCGATGGGCGTTCGGCTACGTCGACCCGTGCCTGGAGCTGGTCGCCAAGGGCCGCACCATCACGGCGACGGCGCTCAACGAGCGCGGCCGCGTCGTGCTGCCCGCCGTCGCCTCCTGCCTCCTGGCCGCGGGCAAGCCGCTCACCGAGCCCACGGCCGACCGCGTCGAGGTGCACGTGCCCGAGTCGGAGGACCTGCTGCCGGAGGAGATGCGCAGCCGCCGGCCGACCGTGTTCACCGCCATCCGCGAGGTCATCGCCGCGTTCAAGGGCGACGACCCCCACCTCGGCCTCTACGGCGCCTTCGGCTACGACCTGGCCTTCCAGTTCGAGCCCATCAGGCAGGAGCTCGTCCGCCCCGACGACCAGCGCGACCTCGTGCTCCACCTGCCCGACCGGCTGGTGGTGATCGACCGGCAGCGCGAGACCAGCCTCGAGTTCCGCTACGAGTTCACCGTCGACGGCGTCAGCACGCGCGGCCTGGAGCGCACCGGCGACACCCTGCCCCCGGCGGCTCCCCACGAGCTCCCGAAAAATCCGGAAAAAGGCGAATACGCCAAGGTCGTCGCCGCGGCCAAGGAGAAGTTCAAGCGCGGCGACCTGTTCGAGGTCGTGCCCGGCCAGGTCTTCCACGCCGCCTGCACCGACCCGTCCGCCTTCTACCGCGGCCTGCGCAGGAGCAACCCCGCCCCGTACGAGTTCATCATCAGCCTCGGCGAGGGCGAGCACCTGGTCGGCGCCTCACCCGAGATGTACGTCCGGGTCACCGGCGACCGCGTCGAGACCTGCCCCATCTCCGGCACCATCGCCCGCGGCAGCAACCCGGTCGAGGACGCCGAGGCCATCCGCACCCTCCTGTCCAGCGTGAAGGAGGAGTCGGAGCTGACCATGTGCACCGACGTCGACCGCAACGACAAGTCGCGCATCTGCGTCCCCGGCACGGTCAAGGTCATCGGCCGCCGTCAGATCGAGCTCTACTCCCGGCTCATCCACACCGTCGACCACATCGAGGGCCGGCTGCGCCCCGAGTTCGACGCGCTCGACGCCTTCCTCACCCACATGTGGGCCGTCACCGTCACCGGCGCCCCCAAGACGTGGGCCATGCAGTTCATCGAGGACCACGAGGCCACCACCCGCCGCTGGTACGGCGGCGCCATCGGCTTCATCGGCTTCGACGGCTCCATGAACACCGGCCTGACCCTGCGCACCGCGCAGATCAAGAACGGCGTGGCGACCGTCAGGGCCGGGGCGACGCTGCTGTTCGACTCCGACCCCGAGGCCGAGGAGCGCGAGACCGAGCTCAAGGCCAGCGCCCTGCTCGGCGCCCTCGCGGCGGTCGGCCGCCCCGACGACGCCGTGCCGGTGGCCGAGCCCCGCGAGCAGCCCGGCGCCGGCCTGAAGGTGCTCCTCGTCGACCACGAGGACTCCTTCGTCAACACCCTGGCCGACTACTTCCGCCAGGAGGGCGCCGACGTCGTGACGCTGCGCCACGGCTTCCCCGTCCACATGCTCGACGAGGTCGCCCCCGACCTCGTGGTGCTCTCGCCCGGCCCCGGCTGGCCGACCGACTTCGGCATCTCCGCCCTGCTCGACCAGGTCTACGCCCGCGACCTGCCGGTCTTCGGCGTCTGCCTCGGCCTGCAGGCCATGGTCGAGCACGCCGGCGGCACGCTCGAACTGCTCGACTACCCCGAGCACGGCAAGCGCGGCCAGGTCGCCCGGCTCGGCGACAGCGCGCTGCTCGACGGGCTGCCGCCGGAGTTCACCGCGGCCCGCTACCACTCGCTGCACGCCAAGCGGCCCGGCGTGGTCGGCTTCACCCCGACCGCCCTCACGCCCGACGGCAACGTCATGGCCATCGAGGACGTCGAGCGCCGCCGCTACGCCGTGCAGTTCCACCCCGAGTCGATCCTGACCCAGGAGGGCGGCGCCGGCGCGAAGATCATCGCGAACGTGCTGCGTCTGTCCCGCAGGTAGGTAAAACGCGGGCGGGGGCGTGCGGAGCTCCCCTAGAGTCTCCGCATGCTCCCCGTAGACCTGCCCGGCACGGTGCGTGACGCGCTGCTCGCCCCGCTCGTCGACCACCACTGTCACGGGGTGCGGCGCGACGACCTCAACCGGGCGCAGTTCGAGCTGCTCGTCGGCGACGGCGCCGCCTCCGCGCCGCCCGGCACCACCCGCTTCGACACCCCGTTCGGCGTGGCCGTACGCCGCTGGTGCGCGCCCGTGCTCGACCTCGAACCGCACGCGCCGCCCGCCGTCTACCTCGCCCGCCGGGCCGAGCTCGGCGCCGCCGAGGTCAACCGGCGCCTGCTCGGCGAGGCCGGGGTGGTGGCGTTCCTCATCGACACCGCCGCCGACGACGTCGAGACCTTGACCGCCGCCGAGATGGGCCGCCACGGAGGGGCCGCCGCCGACGAGCTCGTCCGCATCGAACGCATCGAGCGCGACGTGGCAGAGACCGCCCAGATCGCCGTCGACTACCTCGACGGCCTCGGCGAGGAGCTCACCGCGCGCGCCGCGCGGGCGGTCGGGCTCAAGACCGTCATCGGCGCCCTGTACGGCCTCGACTTCGACCCCGCGAGGCCCACCAGGGGAGCGGTCATCGCGGCCGCCAACCGGCGCCTGGCCGACCCCAAGGAGCCGCTCACCGACCCCGTCCTGCTGCGCCACCTGCTCTGGTGCGCGATCGACGTGGCCAGGGAACGCGGGCTGCCGGTGCAGTTCGACGCGGGCTTCGGCGGGCGGGCGCCGGCCGAGCCGCACCGCGCCGACCCCGCCCGGCTGGGCGCGTTCGCCCGGCAGCTGCAGCCGCTCGGCGTGCCGATCATCCTGCTGCACTGCTACCCGTACCACCGCCAGGCCGCCTACCTCGCCGGCGCGCTGCCCCACGTGTACGTCGACGTCGGCCTCGCCCTGCCCCACACCGCCGCCGCCTCGGCCCGGGTGATGGACGAGCTGCTGGAGCTGGCGCCGTTCCACAAGCAGCTGTTCAGCTCGGGCTGCCGGGGCCTGGCCGAGACCGCCTACCTCGCCGCCCTGTCCTACCGCCGCGCCCTGGCCACCGCCCTCGGCTCCCGGCTCGCCCAGGGCGAATGGAGCGCCGCGGACGCCGCCCGCGTCGCCCACATGATCGGCTCCGCCAACGCCCGTCGCGTCTACCGCCTGTGACCTCGCCGTCGGCGGCCTCGGCCGCGGACCCGGGGCCGAGTCGCGCCCGGCCGCGGGACCTGGTTTGCTGGAGCCCGTCACATCATCAAGCGAGTGGGGGCTCTGCATGCGCGCCGTCGAACCGGAGGTCGAGATCAAGTTTCGCAGTGACGTGGACGTGGAGTTGGTCAAGGCCGCCGCGTCCGACGTCGACGTGTTGTGGGCGGCACGCGTCTCCACCAAGGGCGAGAGCTCGCTGTCGGAGGTCGAGGCCGACCCCGAGCGGTCCAAGGGCCTCATCAACTACCTGATGCGCGACCGGCACGGCACGCCGTTCGAGCACTCCACGATGACGTTCTACGTCAGTGCGCCGATCTTCGTCTTCCGTGAGTTCATGCGGCACCGGACGTTCTCCTACAACGAGGAGTCCGGCCGGTATCGGCAGCTCGTCCCCGTCTTCTACGTCCCGGGGCCGGAGCGCAAGCTCGTCCAGGAGGGCAAGCCGGGCAAGTACCACTTCACCGACGGCACCCCCGAGCAGCACAAGCTGGTCAGCGAGGCCACCCGGGAGAGCTACCGGCAGTCCTATCGGGCCTACCTCGAGATGCTGGAGGCCGGCGTGGCCCGCGAGGTCGCCCGCACCGTCCTGCCGGTCGGGCTCTACTCCTCGATGTACGCCACCTGCAACGCCCGCGCGCTGATGAACTTCCTGTCGTTGCGCGTCCGGCGCGAGGACTCGGCGTTCCCCTCGTTCCCGCAGCGGGAGATCGAGATGGTCGCCGAGAAGATGGAGGAGTTGTGGGCGGGCCTCATGCCGCTGACCCACGCCGCCTTCGAGGCCAACGGCCGCGTCTGCCCCTGACCCGGCCCACGCGTCGAACGTCCGCTGCCGTCGGGCCTCGGCGCGCCGACGGAGAGGACCATGACCGAGGACGCCGAACCCGGCGTCCTCACCCCCGCATCGCGGCCTGACCATCCACGCCAGCGAGCCCTGGGCACGCCCGGTCCCGCACGGGCAGACCGACCTCCAACCCCGGCCAAAGGACTGTCAGGCGCGCGCGGGAGGGTGTCGCCAGACACACCGAGAGGCGTGTGGCCAGGCGTGCGCGGGGACGACTCCGACACGTCCACGGTGTGCGGCGATCAGGACGCCGTCTCCTAGGCGAGCACGGGGAGGACGTAGACCTCGGCACCAGGGGGAAGAGCGCAGTCGAGGCCGCCGACGCCGCGGGCGTTCTCCCCGCACACGATCATGCTGATGTGACGGCGGATGAGTCCGTACTCGTCCCGCAGCCGCTCCTCCAGCTGAGGGTGCGTACGGCGCAGCGTGTCGAGGGCCGAGCGGAGGGTGGGCGGTGAGCCGCGGTCGGCGCTCACGGCGAAGACCTTGACCTCGGTGCGCCCGCTCACCCACCGCCGCAGCACGCTCGGCAGCACGAAGACCACCATCGTGACCGGTCTCGCCATCGAACACCTCCATGAACCCCCGGCCTCCACAGACCAGAAGGAAATCCCACACC
>NZ_POUD01000199.1 GCF_003236395.1 Nonomuraea aridisoli
CGCCCGTACGGCTCGCGCCGCCGCACGCTCTCGGCCCGCCCGTCGTAGGCGGGCACGAACGCGAAGTTGCTGTGCCACCGGCCGACCACCGAGCCCGGGGGGACGCCGTAGACGCAGTGGGCGGCGGTGACGATGAGCAGTCCGGTGGCCGAGCGCACGACGGAGGCGCTGCAGGAGTCGCCCTGCCCGAAGGCGTTGACGAAGAACAGCCGGCCGCTGATGCGGCTGTTGGCCGCCCCCGTGTACGGCCGGGGCACGCGGGCGTAGCCGTTGTCGTCGCCGCCGGGGGTGAGGCGCTTGGCCGTGGGCACGCTGTACGGCCGGGCCGAGCGCGCGCCGCCGTGCGGGGACGGCGCGCTGCGCGGCAGGTCGACGGGGCTGGCCTTGGCCTGCTTGCCGGGGGTCCAGTAACGCACCGCGCGCTCCGGACGCATGAGCGGCGACGACTCGGCCCCCCACCAGGGGTCGCGCCCGAGCAGCCCGCCCGACGGGTCCGGGTCCGCCGCGCCGGCCCGCACCGGCCCGGGGGCCGGCGGCCGGTCGGCCGTCGCCGGCGGGGCGAAGGCGAGGCCGGCCAGCGCGGCCAGGGTGGTCACCAAAGTTCTCCGCACAATGTCCCCCAAACAGCTCGATAGCCCTCTGTCACTCTAAGTCACGATTTGAGTGCGAAGTGTAGTCAGGGGTCTCGTGTCGTGATTCAGCCGGCGGCGGCGCCGCCCTCGTGGCGGCCGGGCGGCAGGATCTCCTCCGTGCTCGCCTCCGACGGCTCCCGGTCGGGCCGCAGCCCCCGCCACGAGGGATGGCGCAGCCGCCCGTCGCCGGTGACCTCGGCGTACTGCACCTCGCCGACCACCCGCGGCTCCACCCAGTGCGCGTCGCGGGCGTGCTCGCGCGGCACCGGCTCGTCGAACGGCGGCTCCCCACGCTCCAGCGGCGCGAGGCGCTCGCCCAGGTCGCGCAGCACGGCCTGGGTGAAGCCGGTGCCGACGTGCCCGACGTAGCGCAGCCGCCCGCGCGGGTCGTACGCGCCGAGCAGGAGCGAGCCGATCATGCCCGTACGCCGCCCGCCGCCGGGCTTCCAGCCGCCGATCACGACCTCGACCGCGCTGACGTTCTTGACCTTGGTCCATTCGGCGCTGCGCCGGCCCGGCCGGTAGGGGGAGCTCATCCGCTTGCACACCACGCCTTCCAGCCCGAGCTGCCGGGAGGAGTCGAACGCCCGCTCGGCCTGCCCGCTGAACCAGACGGGCACCTGCCACCGGTAGCCGGGCGTCAGCGTGCCCTCCAGCAGCTCCCGGCGCTCGGTGTACGGCCGGGAGACCGTGCTCCCGTCGTCCAGGTGCAGGATGTCGAACGCCATGAACGTCACGGGCACCGTCCTGGCCAGCCGCGCCACGGCCGCCGGGTGGCGCTGGTGCATCCGCGGTTGCAGCGCCTCGAAGCTGGGCCGCCCGGCGTCGTCGAAGGCCACGACCTCGCCGTCGATGACGGCCGCGTGCCCGCCGGTGGCGCCGGCCATGAGCTGCAGCTCGGGATAGGCGGCGGTGATGTCCCTGTTGTTGCGCGACAGCAGCCGTACGGCGCCGTCCTCGACGTAGGCCAGGGCGCGCACGCCGTCCCACTTCATCTCCACGGCCCAGCCGGGCCCCTGCACGGAGCTCAGGGTGCCGAGCTGGGCGAGCATCGGAGAGTAGGCGGGCAGCCGCACCATGGTGCAGGGCGTACCCCCGGGGGCGGATCGGCAGTGGCCGGCCCGGGTCTGCAGATGGTCAAAGCGCCCCGTCTTCTACCAGTTCGGCCAGATCCACACCGTGTTCGCGTAGTTCGGCGACGGTGGCGCAGTAGCCGCGCAGGTAGGTCCGGCCGTTGACGTGGTGGCAGACGCGCAGCAGGGGGCGATCGTCCAGGATGATCACCTCCACCACGAGGCCGCCGGGCCCGCGCCACCGTCCCATGGCGGCAAGGTTAATCGCCAAATGGCGCAAAACGGTATTAATCGGACATGAGCCTGACACGCGGAAGCCGCAAATCACGCGTATGGTTAGCTTTTGACTACTCAAAGTTTTTCTTGGTACAGGGCGTTAGTTCCCGGACAACACGGGCAGAGGTGACGGCCCAGGCTTTCCCCGGCCGTGGCCGTACCCCCCGTGACGGCCATGGCAACGCCCCGGCAGGCCCGGTCCGGGGCGAGGGCGGCCGCGCGGGCGTGTGTCGGCGAGCGCCGCCCCCGCGGCCGCTCCCCCCTTCGCGACGCGGTCCGGATAGTGGACAGAACGAGACGCAGGGCGTGGACTCCGTAGACTGTGAGGGTGATTTCCCGTATTGACATGCGCGGTTCCCTGCCTGCGGACCTGCGCGACGTGCTGCCCCGCGCCGAGCTCGACGTCGAGGCCGCCCTGGAGAAGGTGCGGCCCATCTGTGACGACGTACGCCATCGCGGGGCGGCGGCCGTACGGGAGCTGACCGCCAAGTTCGACGGTGTCGACGTCGCCTCCGCCCGCGTGCCCGCCGAGGCCGTCGAGCGGGCGCTCGCCGAGCTCGACCCCCAGGTGCGGGCCGCGCTCGAGGAGTCGATCAGGCGGGCCCGGCTGGTCCACCGCGACCAGCGCCGCACCGACGTCACCACACAGGTCGTGCCCGGCGGCACCGTCACCGAGCGGTGGGTCCCGGTCGACCGCGTCGGCCTCTACGTCCCTGGCGGGCGCGCGGTCTACCCCTCCAGCGTCGTGATGAACGTCGTCCCGGCCCAAGAGGCGGGCGTCGCCTCGCTGGCCGTGGCCAGCCCGCCCCAGAAGGAGTTCGACGGCCTGCCGCACCCGACGATCCTGGCCGCGTGCGCGCTGCTCGGCGTCGACGAGGTCTACGCCGTGGGCGGGGCGCAGGCCGTGGCCATGTTCGCCTACGGCACCGAGGAGTGCGCGCCGGCCACCATGGTGACCGGCCCCGGCAACATCTGGGTGGCGGCGGCCAAGCGGCTGCTCAAGGGCCGCATCGGCATCGACTCCGAGGCGGGCCCGACCGAGATCGCCATCCTGGCCGACGAGACGGCCGACCCGGTCCACGTCGCCGCCGACCTGATCAGCCAGGCCGAGCACGACACGATCGCCGCCGCCGTGCTGGTCACCACCAGCCCCGAGCTGGCCGACGCGGTGGAGAAAGAGCTGCCCGGCCAGGTCTCGGCCACCCGCCACTCCGAGCGCATCACCGAGGCGCTGAGCGGCCGGCAGTCCGGCATCGTGCTGGTGAGCTCGCTCGACGACGGCCTCAAGGTCGTCGACGCCTACGCCGCCGAGCACCTCGAGATCCACACCGCCGACGCGGCGGCCGTGGCGGCGCGGGTGCGCAACGCGGGCGCGATCTTCGTGGGGACGTACGCGCCGGTCTCGCTCGGCGACTACCTCGCCGGCTCCAACCACGTGCTGCCCACGGGCGGGTGCGCCTGCCACTCCAGCGGCCTGTCGGTGCAGTCGTTCCTGCGCGGGATCCACGTGGTCGACTACTCCCGCGAGGCGCTCGCCCAGGCGGCCGCTCACGTGTCGGTGCTGGCCGACGCCGAAGACCTGCCCGCCCACGGCGCCGCGATCCGCGCCCGATTCGACTGGCGAGTGCCGACGGAGAGCTCGTGAACCTCGACGACCTGCCCATCCGCGACGACCTGCGCGGCAAGACCCCCTACGGCGCGCCCCAGATCGACGTCCCGGTGCGCCTCAACACCAACGAGAACCCCTACCCGCCCTCGCCCGAGCTGGTCGCCGACCTGGCGGCCGAGATCGGGGCGCAGGCGGGCGAGCTCAACCGCTACCCCGACCGCGACGCCGTCGCGCTGCGCGCCGAGCTGGCCGCCTACCTCGGCCACGGCCTGACCACCGAGCAGGTGTGGGCGGCCAACGGCTCCAACGAGGTGCTCCAGCAGATCCTCCAGGCGTTCGGCGGTTACGGCCGCACCGCCATGGGGTTCGAGCCGTCGTACTCGATGCACCCGATCATCACCACGGGCACCAACACCGAGTGGATCCACGCGAGCCGGGAGGAGGACTTCTCCCTCGACCCCGGCAAGGCGACCGCGGCGATCGAGGAGCACCGCCCCGACATCGTCTTCCTGACCTCGCCCAACAACCCGACGGGCACGGCGCTGCCGCCGGAGACGATCGAGGCGGTCGTCGCCGCGGCGCCCGGCATGGTCGTGGTCGACGAGGCCTACTTCGAGTTCGCCCGCGCCGGCACGCCGTCGGCGCTGACGCTGCTGCCCGGCCACCCGCGGCTCATCGTCACCCGCACGATGTCCAAGGCGTTCGCCATGGCCGGCACCCGGCTGGGCTACCTGGCCGCCCACCCGGCGGTGGTGCAGGCGCTGCTGCTGGTGCGGCTGCCGTACCACCTGTCGACCATCACGCAGGCGGCGGCGCGGGTGGCGCTGCGCCACCGCGAGGAGCTGCTCGGCACGGTCGGCGAGCTGCGGCGCGAGCGTGACGCCACGGTCGCCTGGCTGCGGTCCAAGGGCCTGGAGGTGGCCGACTCCGACGCCAACTTCGTGCTGTTCGGGCGCTTCCCCGACCGGCGCGCGGTGTGGGAGTCGATGCTGGAGTGCGGCGTGCTCATCCGCGAGGTGGGCCCGCCCGAATGGCTGCGGGTGTCGATCGGCACCGGTGAGGAGATGGCGGCCTTCCGCGCCGCCCTGGAAGGAGTCCTGTGAGTCGCGTAGGCCGCGTCGAGCGCGTCACGAAGGAGACCTCGGTCCTGGTCGAGGTCGGTCTCGACGGCACCGGCCGGGTCGAGGTGTCCACCGGGGTCGGCTTCTACGACCACATGCTGGCCCAGCTCGGCAAGCACGGATTGTTCGACCTGACCGTCAAGACCGAGGGCGACCTGCACATCGACTCCCACCACACGATCGAGGACACCGCGATCGCCCTGGGTGCGGCGTTCCGCGAGGCGCTGGGCGACAAGTCGGGCATCAGGCGGTTCGGCAATGCGTCGTGCCCGCTCGACGAGTCGCTCGCCCAGGTCACCGTCGACCTGTCCGGCCGCCCCTACCTCGTCCACCACGAGCCCGAGGGCATGGCGCCGATGATCGGCCCCGACTACGACACGACGATGACCCGCCACATCCTCGAGTCGTTCGTCGCCCAGGCCGCGATCTGCCTGCACGTTCACGTCCCGTACGGCCGCAACGCCCACCACATCGTGGAGGCCCAGTTCAAGGCGCTGGCGCGGGCGCTGCGCGAGGCGTCCGAGCTCGACCCGCGGGCCACGGGCGTGCCGAGCACCAAGGGCGTCCTGTGACCGACAACCTTCTCGCCGGGGTGATGGTCTTCATCGGGCTGTTCCTCGCCGGGGGCGTGTTCTCCTTGATCAAACAGGGCATCAAGATCGGTGCCGCCGTCTGCGCCCTCGGCGCGGTGCTGGCGGTCACGGCGGGGGTGCTGTGGTGGTGAACGAAGAGAAGGGCGGTGAGTGACCGATGAAACGCGTGGTGGTGCTCGACTACGGCTCGGGCAACCTGCGCTCGGCCGAGCGCGCCCTGGCCAGGACCGGCGCCGACGTGACCGTGACGTCCGACTTCGCGGCGGCGCTCGAGTGCGACGGGCTGGTCGTGCCGGGCGTGGGCGCGTTCGAGGCGTGCATGAAGGGGCTCAAGGCCGTCCGGGGCGAGCAGATCATCGGCCGCCGGCTGGCCGGCGGCCGCCCGGTGCTCGGCATCTGCGTCGGCATGCAGATCCTGTTCGCCCGCGGCGTCGAGCACGGCGTCGAGACCGAGGGCTGCGGCGAGTGGCCGGGCACGGTCGAACGACTCGACGCGCCCGTGCTGCCCCACATGGGGTGGAACACCGTCAAGGCGCCCGCCGGCAGCGTGCTGTTCGACGGGCTCGACGCGGCGACCCGCTTCTACTTCGTGCACTCCTACGGCGTGCGCGAGTGGGAGCTGCGCACCGGCGACGGCTTCAGCGAGCCGCTGGTCACGTGGGCCGAGCACGGCGTGCCGTTCGTGGCCGCCGTGGAGAACGGCCCCCTGTCGGCCACCCAGTTCCACCCCGAGAAGTCCGGCGACGCCGGCGCCAGGCTGCTGAAGAACTGGGTCTCGTCGTTGTGAGCGCCGGGCGCGTGGGCACACGCGCCCGCCGGGCCGGCCTGAGGGAGGATCCGTGAGCAAGGAGCGCGCGCGCAGGCGCGCCGAGCGCGAGGCCGAGCGGGCGCGCGCGATCCGCGCCAACGAGGAGCGGCAGGCCCGTTCGGCGCGCCGCCGTGCGCTGCTCGCCCGCCTGACGCCGCGCCCGGTCCGGTACGTCCGCCAGCGCGGCCTGCTCGCCCGCCGCCAGCGCGCCCAGAACGCGGTCGTGGCGCTGGCCTTCGTACTCGTGCAGGTGCTCGTCTGGCTGGTGTGGGGCTCCCTGCCGGTGAGCCTCGCCGTCCTGGTCTTCTCCCTGCTGCTCGTACCCGTTGTGGTGACCCTCGCTTTCGACCGGAGGACCTGAATGTCACTCGTGTTGTTGCCCGCCGTCGACGTGGTCGACGGCCAGGCCGTGCGCCTGGTGCAAGGGGAGGCCGGCACCGAGACCGGCTACGGCGAGCCGATGGCCGCCGCGC
The DNA here is from genome assembly GCF_003236395.1 of Nonomuraea aridisoli. Taxonomy (GTDB): domain Bacteria; phylum Actinomycetota; class Actinomycetes; order Streptosporangiales; family Streptosporangiaceae; genus Nonomuraea; species Nonomuraea aridisoli. Next base: position 6,586 of record NZ_POUD01000199.1, read on the forward strand.
TCGCCTGGCAGGAGGCCGGGGCCGAGTGGATCCATCTGGTCGACCTCGACGCCGCCTTCGGCCGGGGCAGCAACCGGGAGCTGCTCGCCGAGGTGATCGGCAAGCTCGACGTCGACGTGGAGCTGTCCGGCGGCATCCGCGACGACGACTCCCTGGCCGCCGCGCTGGCCACCGGCTGCCGCCGGGTCAACATCGGCACCGCGGCGCTGGAGAAGCCCGACTGGTGCCGCAAGATCATCGCCGAGCACGGCGACCGGATCGCGGTCGGGCTCGACGTGCGCGGCGACACGCTGGCCGCCCGTGGCTGGACCCAGGACGCCGGCGACCTGTGGGAGGTCCTCGACCGGCTGGAGTCCGACGGCTGCCCCCGCTACGTCGTCACCGACGTGACCAAGGACGGCATGCTGCAGGGCCCCAACCTCGACCTGTACCGCCGCATCTGCGCCCGTACCGACAAGCCCGTGGTGGCCAGCGGAGGCGTCTCCAGCCTCGATGACCTGGTCGCACTCGCTTCTCTCGTCCCCGACGGAGTGGAGGGCGCCATCGTGGGCAGGGCGCTGTACGCTCACGCGTTCACGTTGGAAGACGCGCTTGCCGCGGTACGCGTGTAGTCCTGGCCGGGAGGGGGCGAAATGAGCCTGAGTGGGGTCGGCATGGAGAGCACCGGCTACCGGGTGTTCTCTGGCGGCATCTGGGAGGAGAAGTACGGTTACGCCCGCGCGGTGGTCGTGGGCGGCCGGGTGATCGTGTCCGGCTGCACGGCCACGGTCGACGGAGAGGTGCGCCACATCGGCGACGCCTACCGGCAGAGCCTGACCGCGATGGAGATCGCGCTCGAGGCCGTGATGATGGGCGGCCTGACGCGCGAGGACGTCGTCATGGTCCGCTACTACGTGGTGGAACACCGCGACTTCGACCCGGTCGGGCGCGCCATCCACGACGTCTTCCACAAGGTACGCCCGGCCTGCACAGGAGTGCGGGTGGCCGGGCTGATCGACCCGCGCATGCTGGTCGAGATCGAGATCGAGGCACTGCGAGCATGAGTGTGGCGGTAAGAGTCATTCCCTGTCTCGACGTGGACGCCGGACGGGTCGTCAAGGGCGTCAACTTCGAGAACCTGCGCGACGCGGGCGACCCCGTCGAGCTGGCCAGGCGCTATGACGCGGAGGGCGCCGACGAGCTCACCTTCCTCGACATCACGGCGTCCTCCGGCGAGCGCGAGACCATGCTCGACGTGGTGCGCAGGACGGCCGAGCAGGTGTTCATCCCGCTCACCGTCGGCGGCGGCGTGCGGTCGGTCGACGACGTCGACCGGCTGCTGCGCGCGGGCGCCGACAAGGTGTCGCTGAACACCGCGGCCATCGCGCGGCCGGAGCTGCTCACCGAGGCGTCCAAGCGGTTCGGCGCGCAGTGCGTCGTGCTGTCGGTGGACGCCCGGCGGGCGCCGGGCACCCCGAGCGGGTTCGAGGTGACCACCCACGGTGGCCGGCGCGGCACCGGGATCGACGCGGTGCAGTGGGCCGCGCGCGGTGAGGAGCTGGGCGTGGGCGAGATCCTGCTCAACTCCATGGACGGCGACGGCACGCTCGACGGCTACGACCTGGAGATGTTGCGCGCGGTCCGGGCGGCCGTGCGGGTGCCGGTGATCGCCAGCGGCGGCGCGGGACGGCTGGAGCACTTCCCGCCGGCCGTGGCCGCGGGCGCCGACGCCGTTCTCGCGGCCAGCGTGTTCCACTTCGGCACGCTGAAGATCTCCGAGGTCAAGGAGACGCTGCGGATGGCGGGTCACCCCGTCCGCTGAGCGAGAAGAGAAGCCTCCGCCCCTGTTGGAGGCTTCTCTTCTCACGCGTTGGCGGAGAGCCGGTTGGCCCGGAAATCCTCCTGCACGGCTCTCCTCGCTGCCGGTGGGCGCGGCCCGGATGCCGCGCCCTCCCCGGTGCGTGGTGACGACCACCAGCCGGAATCGCACACTGTGTCCGTACACGATGTTCGACCAGTTGGCCGGCGCGAGAACTCTAGGATTGGCCCATGCCTTCGATCACCAGGAGCCGCAGTGGCGGGGACCGTCGTGCCGCTCTGGACGCGCGGGTGCTCGCCGCGGTGGAGCGGCTGCTGGCCGAGGGCATGAAATACACCGAGATCAGCGTGGCCAGGATCCTCGAGGAGGCCGGCATCGCGCGCTCGACGTTCTACGTGCACTTCCGCGACAAGACAGACATCCTCGCCCGCCTGGCGGGCACGCTGCGGCAGGACCTGCTGGAGATCGCCGGCCGGTGGGAGCCCGGCGACGGCGTCGAGGGGCTCGCGGCCACGTTCGCCGAATCCATCGCGTTCCACCGCAAACACTCCGCGGTGCTGCTCGCGATCACCGAGGCGGCGGCGTACGACAGCGGCATCCGCGACTTCTACTCCTCCGACCTGGACGCCTTCGAGGCCAAGGTCGCACAGGCCCTGCTGGCGGAGCAGTCGCAGGGCCGGACGATCGGCGGCGTCTCCGTGGAGGCGGCCGGCCGCGTGATCGTCTGGGGTGGCGAGTCGGCCATCGCCCACCACATCCAGGTCGACGACGGCAGCGGCGACCAGGCGTTCGCCCGCGAACTCGCCTCCTTGTGGTGGTACGGCGCCTTCCGCCGCCCGGCGCCCTGACCGTTCAGAAGACCCGCAGGTGGTGGAAGAGCTCGAAGGAGACGTCGTTGGCGGCGAACGCGGCCGCCTCCGACCGTTTGACGGCCAGGTACGCCGTGCGCCGCAGCGGCCCCAGCGCCTCCATGAGCACCTCGTCGGCCTCCAGCGCGTCCAGCGCCTCGTCCAGCGAGGCCGGCAGCCGCGGATAGCGGCCCGGCCGCGTGTCGGGGTCGACGTCCACCGGCTCGCCCGGGTCGAGCCCCCGCCGGATGCCGTCGAGTCCCGCGTGGATGACGGCGCCGAGCGACAGGTAGGGGTTGGCCGAGGAGTCGGACGGTTTCAGCTCCAGGTTCGGCTCGCCGCTCTCGCCCAGCGGGGAGCACAGGCGGATCGCGGCCTCGCGGTTGTCGGGGCCGTAGACGGCGTAGGCGCTAGCCCAGGTGCGGGGCGCCAGGCGGCGGAAGCTGTTGACGCTGCCGCACGTCAGCGCGGTCAGCGCGGGCAGGTGGGCGATCAGGCCGCCGATGAAGCCGGCGCGCGCCGCGCCGTCGTCGGCGAAGACGTTGTGCTGGTCACGCCAGAGCGACAGGTGCAGGTGGGCGCCGTTGCCGGCCTGGTCGGCCAGCGGTTTGGGGGCGAGTGAGGCCCACATCTGCATGCGCAGGGCCACGCCGCGCACGGTCTCGCGGTAGATCACGTGGTTGTCGGCGGCGCGCAGCGCGGGGGCGTGACGCACCGACAGCTCCTGCTGGCCGGGCCCCAGCTCGGGGTGGTAGTGCTCGACCCGCAGGCCCTGGGTCTCCAGGGCGCGGACCAGCTTGATCGTGTAGTCGTGCGCGGTGTCGAAGCCGGTGGCGGCGTAACACAGGGAGTCGTCGATCGGCACCAGCCGGTCGGGCCCGCCGGCCGGGTCGGGCAGCCGCCGGCCGAGGGTGAACTCCGGCTCGAACGCGGCGACCAGCGCGTAGCCCTCGCCGGCGAGCTCGTCGATCGCGTCCTTCAGGAACGTCCGCGGGCAGGCGCCCCACGGTGCGCCGTCCTGCTGCCGCAGGTCGGACAGCATCGCGGCCGCGCCCGGGGCGTAGGGCAGCGGGACGTACGTGGCGGGGTCGGGGACGATGCGCACCTCGCCCACCGGACCCAGATGCTCGACGTCCTGGAGCTGGTCGAGCATGTTCATCGCCATCATGGCCACCGTGTGACCGATGCCCGTGCCGAGCCGTTCGGCGAGCCGTGACCGGGACGCGGCCTTGCCGCGGATCACGCCGCCGTGGTCGGCGTACAGGAACCGGATCAGCTCGACGCCTTCGAGCTCGGCACGCTCCAGGATGCGCCGGACGTTGGGGTCGAGCTGATTGATCTTGGTGACGCTGGGGCGATCTCTCATCCTGTCTGCGTAACACGTTCCGGCACCGCGGGGAAGCACCGGACGCGGACAGGAGCGGCGGTCAGTTCAGAACACTGGAGAAGAACACGGCCAACCGATCCGCTCCCGCGAAGATTCCCGCGAACACACCGTTGACCGCGTCGGCGGCTTCGGCCGGCCGGGTGAACAGATAGAAGATCACAAACGCGACGGCCACGTAGGTGAGCACCTTCTTGACCTGCATGGGGGGCCTCCTGCAGTCCATTCCCAGCCGTATATACCCGAATCTGGGCGATCCCTAGGCATCTTCTATGAAGATGTTCATGATCCTAACCGGGGGGCTTGTTTCCTAAGCCATGGTACGGGCTCGTGGTCACCGCTGAGCGCCTGTCTCGCCGGGATTTCCGGCCCGGCGCGGCCAGGGCGCGAGCCGTACGAGGAGATAGATCGGCAGGGCGATCGGCGACAACAAGACGGTCAGGACGAGCAACGGGGCCATGAGCAGGGGGTGGACGTTCCGCTCGCGGCTGTCGAGGTAGATCCACCGCCCCAGGAACAGGTCCCAGGCGATGATCTGTGCCCAGAGCGCGGCCAGCGCGCCGGGGTCGGAGGTGAGCGATTCCAGACCTTCCAGTGACGGCCGCGACACCACCGGCCAGACCGCGCCGAGCCGCGGCACGAGCAGCACCAGGGTGACGGCCACCGCCGGCAGCACGATCAGCGGCGAGCCGATGACGCGGCGGGTGACCCGCCAGGTGGGCGCCAGGATCATCATCGCCCAGAACGGCGCGGCGACGTAGAAGGCGAGGTCGAACAGGAACGCGCTCACCGGGCGACCTCCTGCCGGCGGCGCAGCGCGGTGGCGGCCCCGCCGAGGGCCGCGACGACGAGCGCGCCGAGGGCGGCCAGCGTCAGGGCGTCGGGACGGATCAGCGGCTGCCCGCGCAGCGCCTGCCAGAGCACGAGCAGGAACAGCCCGGCGTAGGCCAGCCCCGCGACCACCACGAGCCGGGCCCTGACCTCCTCGCCGCGCAGCACGGCCCACCGGGCCGACAACGCGGCGAGCAACATCGCGAACAGGGGCAGCAGCTGCAGGGCGTGCATGCCGACGAAGTGCGCGACGCGCAGGTCGCCGCCCACGGTGCTCCATCCGACCAGCGGCAGTCCGGGGCCGCCGTCGGCGACGCCCACGCTGTGGGCTCCGGCGAAGGTCTCCGCCCAGGTCTGGCCGGGCACGCCGGTCACCATGAGGGCGCCGGAGGAGACGCCGAGCGTGGAGATGACCAGCCCGATCCGTACGGTCCAGGTGTTGACCCGGTCGGTCTGGCGTTCGGCGATCACGAGGATCGCGGCGATGAGGTTGGCGATCATGAGCAGGCCGATGGTCACGCCCATGGCGATCCAGATCGCCGCGTCGAGCTGCGTGGAGACGTTGAAGTGGCTGTGGCGGCCCCTGGCGGCCTGGAAGGTGATCAGCACGACCTCGGTGAGGCCGGCCGCGACCAGGACGGTGCCCATCCACCAGCTCACCCGTCCGGCGCGGTGGCGCAGTGAGAGCAGCCAGGCCCAGGTGAAGGAGTAGAGGGCGAAGGAGACCGCGAACTTCAGCGGTTTGACCCAGATCGGTAAGCCGTCGAGGGTGCGCGGGTCCAGGAGAACGAGCGCGAGGAAGACGACGCTCAGCGCGGCCATCGCGGCGGTGAAGAGCATGAGCGGGCGGTGCCAGGACGACATGGGGGCCGACTTTCGATCGATAGTGGATAGTACTACTTATCACTATCTATAGCTAAGCTATCGACGTACGGCAAGAGAGGAGACGTGAAACGTGCGGATGGCGGAGCTGAGCGAGACGACCGGGATCCCGGTGCCCACGATCAAGTACTACATGCGCGAGGGACTGGTGAGCCCGGGCCGTCCGACCGGCCGCAACCAGGCCGACTACGGCGAGCGGCACGTACGCCGGCTCCGTCTCGTGCGGGCGCTCGTCGAGTACGGCGGCCTGTCCATCTCCGTCATCCGCGACCTGATGGCGCAGATCGACAATCCGCGGCTGGAGGAGTTCGACCTGCTCGGCGCGGCGCAGAAGACCGTGACGCAGCAGCGGGAGGCGCGTCCCGGCCCGACCAGGGACGAGGCCGAGCGGCGCCTGCGCGACCTGCTGGTGCGGCGCGGCTGGCGGATCGGGCCCGACGACCCCGCCTACCGCACGGCCGTGGGGGTCCTGGCCACCCTCGAGGAGGTCGGCTACCACGACATGATCGACGAAGTGGACGCCTACGCCGACGCGGCCGAGAAGGCCGCCGAGGCGGACCTGCGCCTGCTCGGCCCGGACGTGAGCGACCGCGAGCGCGCGGTGGAGATCGTGGTCGTCGGCACCTCGGTGGGCGACACGCTCATCGCCGCGCTGCGCCGGCTGGCGCAGGCCTCCATCAGCGAGCGCATGTACACCCGCCCGGCGCGTTAGCCGGCATCACCCGGCGCGGGGCTCAGACGCCGAGGGACGCCTCTCGCAGCCGGCTGATGTCGCCGGGGTCGCCGGTGAGGTCCACCCTGGCGTGCGCCTGACGGCCGAAGCAGAACATCAGCAGCTCCCCGGACCGGCCGGTCACCTCGACCCGGGCGCCGCCACGGGGCCCGCCGAGCGCCACACCGCCGCCGAGCCGGTGCAGCACCACGCCGACCGGCGCCTTGCGCAGCATCAGGCGGGCGCCGGCCGAGACCCGCTTCCAGATGAGCAGGTCGAGGTCGGCGGGCAGCTCGCGGGGCTCCCACGACGGCTGGGCCCGGCGCACGTCCTCGTGGTGGACGAACAGCTCCAGCGTGTTGACGGCCTCGTCGAGCGCCGGCACCAGGCCGTAGACGCCACCGGGCGTGCGCGCGAGGCGGACCAGCTCGGCGTAGGGGTGGCCGGTCTTCATGCGCCGCTGCACGGAGGCGGTGTAGCCGGCCAGCGGTTTGAGCGCGATGCCGGGCATGGCGTCGGGCCTGCGCTCGCGTACGACGAGGTGGGCGACCAGGTCGGCGGTGGTCCAGCCCGCGCACAGGGTGGGCGCGTCCGGGCCGAGCCGGTCGAGCAGGTCGCAGAGCGCGGTGCGTTCGCCACGAGCGTGAGTCACGTAGTCAACCCTACCTGTGGGGAATAACAGGATGATCAGTCGTGATAGGGACATACGTAGAAATGTCAGATTCGAAAGGAAACGTACCGCGTGGCGACCAAGGTCACCTCGGCCGTGATGCGTCAAGGGCTCCGCGTCCTTGGGGTGGCCATTCGCACAGAGAAAGCGGTATTCACGCTGGCCGTCCTGTCCAGCGCCGTCTACGGGGGCATGACCGTCGCCTCGGCCTGGGCACTGGGCTGGGCGACGCAGAACGTGGTGCTGCCCTCGTTCGCCGAGGGACGGGTCGCCGACGGCGCCCTGTGGACCGGCACGCTGCTGATCATGGGCACGGCGCTGCTCAAGGCGATCGGCGTGGCCGGGCGGCGCATCCTCGCGGGTCTCCTGCAGTACCGCATGCAGGCCAGGTCGCGGCGTGACGTGACCAAGCAGTACCTGCGGCTGCCGCTGTCGTGGCACCACCGTCACCCCACCGGCCAGCTGCTGTCGAACGCCAGCGCCGACGCCGAGGCCGCATGGGCGCCGCTCGCCCCGCTGCCCATGGCCGTCGGCGTGATCGTCATGCTGGTCACCGCGGCCGTCGCCATGGTGCTCACCGACACGGTGCTCGCCGTGGTCGGCTTCCTGATCTTCCCGGCCATCGCCGTGCTGAACCTGGTCTACCAGCGCAGGCTGAGCCCGCTCGCCACCCGCGCCCAGCAGCTGCGCGCCGAGGTCAGCGAGATCGCCCACGAGTCCTTCGACGGCGCCCTCGTCGTCAAGACCCTCGGCCGCGAGGACCTGGAGACCCAGCGGTTCCTGCGGCGCGCCCACGAGCTGCGCGACGCCAACATCGCCGTCGGCCGGGTGCGCGGACTGTTCGACCCGATGCTGGAGGCGCTGCCCACGCTCGGCGTGCTCGCGGTGCTGGCCGTCGGCGCGCTGCGGTTGTCGACGTCCTCGATCGACGCCGGCGACCTGGTGCAGGTGGCGTACCTGTTCACCCTGCTCGCCTTCCCGATCAGGGCGCTCGGCTGGGTGCTGGCCGAGCTGCCGCGCAGCGTCGTCGGCTGGCAGCGGGTGCAGGCCGTGCTGGACGCGACCGGCTCCATGGAGTACGGCTCGCAGGCCCTCGCCTCGCCCACCCCGGCGGCACTGGAGGTCCGCGACGTCTCGTACGCCTACGGCGAGGCCGAGGTGCTGCACGACGTCACCTTCGACGTGCCCGCCGGGCGCACCGTCGCCCTCGTCGGGCCCACGGGCTCGGGCAAGTCGACCCTGGTGCAGCTGCTCGTCCGCCTCGTCGACCCCACGTCGGGGCAGGTGCTGCTCGACGGCGTCGACCTGCGCGAGCTCGCCTACGGCGGCATCGCCGAGTCGGTCGCGCTGGTGCCGCAGCAGACGTTCCTGTTCGACGACACCGTGCGCGGCAACGTCACCCTCGGCGGCGACGTCCCCGACGAGGACGTGTGGGCCGCGCTGCGCCTGGCCCAGGCCGACGGCTTCGTCGGCCGCCTGTCCGCCGGCATCGACACGCGGGTCGGCGAGCGCGGCGCCTCCCTGTCCGGCGGCCAGCGCCAGCGCCTGGCCCTGGCCCGCGCGGTCGTCCGCCGCCCGCGCCTGCTCATCCTGGACGACGCCACCTCCAGCGTCGACCCCCAGGTCGAGGCCAAGATCCTGTACGGCCTGCGCGACGCCGCCGAGGCGTCCACCGTCGTGGTCGTCGCCTACCGGATGGCCACGATCGCGCTCGCCGACGAGGTCGTCTACCTCGACCACGGCCGCGTCGTGGACCGCGGGCCGCACGACGAGCTCGTCACGCGCTGCACGGGCTACCGGAACCTGGTCACCGCCTACGAGCGTGAGGAGGCCGAGCGCGCCGCCATCGAGGCCGAACCGGTCACCGGACCGGCCCGCCAGGTGGACCAGGAAGACCAGGAAGACCAGGAAGAGGTCAGCGCATGACGGCGCAGAGCATCCAGGGCAACGCCGAGCGTTCGGCGCTGGGCACCATCAGGCAGGGCCTGTCGCTCACCCCCGAGTTCCGCAAGGGTCTGGCGGTCACGCTGATCCTCGCCGTCGTCGCGACCATCGGCAAGATCATCGTGCCGATCGCGGTGCAGCAGACGATCGACACCGGGCTCAAGACCGGCATGCCGGACCTGGAGTACATCACCACCGCCGTGCTGATCTGCGCCGCGGCCGTCGTGGTCACCGCCCTGGCCGGCTACCTCATGAACGTCCGCCTCTACAAGGCCACCGAGTCCTCGCTGGCCACCCTGCGCGTACGCGGCTTCCGGCACGTGCACGACCTGTCGGTGCTCACCCAGAACAGCGAGCGCCGCGGCGCCCTGGTCTCCCGCGTCACCAACGACATCGACCAGATCAGCACCTTCATGCAGTGGGGCGGGCTGATGATCATCGTCTCGCTCGGCCAGCTGTTCGTGGCGACCGTGCTGATGTTCGTCTACTCCTGGCAGCTCACCCTGCTGGTCTGGGCCTGCTTCATCCCGCTGATGATCGCGCTGCCGCGCTTCCAGCGGCTGCTGTCGCGGGCGTACACACTCGTGCGCGAGCGCACCGGCGACATGCTGGCGGCGGTCAGCGAGTCCGTCGTCGGCGCCGCCGTCATCCGGGCCTACGCCTCCGAGCGCCGTACGGGCGAGCGCATCGACAAGGCCGTGAACGCCAACCGCAGCGCCCAGATCAGGGCGCAGACCATCGTCGGCTTCGTCTTCCCGCTCACCGAGATCGTGGCCGCGCTCGCCATCGCCGGCATCGTGCTGCTCGGCGTGCGGCTGGGTCTGTCGGGCGACATCACGCAGGGGCAGCTGGTCGCGTTCCTGTTCCTGGTGACGTTGTTCGTCTCGCCGCTGCAGACCGCCACCGAGGTGCTGAACGAGGCGCAGAACGCCGTCGCCGGCTGGCGCCGCATCCTCGGCGTCCTCGACACCCCGCCGGACGTGGCCGATCCGGGGGAGAGCGGCGTGGAGCTGCCCCGCGGTCCCATCTCGGTCGCGTTCGAGGACGTGCACTTCGCCTACCCCGGCGGCGAGCCCGTGCTGCGGGAGATCACGCTTCGGATCCCGCCGCGCACGCGGGTCGCCGTGGTGGGGGAGACCGGGTCGGGCAAGACCACGTTCGCCAAGCTCCTGACGCGGCTGATGGACCCGGTCGGCGGGCGCGTCACCGTGGACGGCCACGACCTGCGCCAGGTGCGCTTCTCCTGCCTGCGCGAGCGCATCGTCATGGTGCCGCAGGACGGCTTCCTGTTCGACGGCACGCTCGCCGACAACATCCGCTACGGCAAGCCGTCGGCCACCGACGCGGAGATCGAGCTGGCGATGACCGAGCTGGGCCTGGCCGACTGGGTGGAGGGGCTGCCCGCCGGGCTCGACACTCCGGTCGGGCAGCGCGGCGAGTCGTTGTCGGCCGGGGAGCGCCAGCTCGTCGCCCTGGCCCGCGCCTACCTCGCCGACCCGGACCTGCTGCTGCTGGACGAGGCGACCTCCGCGGTCGACCCGGCCACCGAGGTACGCCTCGCGCGCGCCCTGGAGGGCGTCACCCGGGGCCGCACCGCCGTCTCGATCGCCCACCGCCTGTCCACCGCGGAGAACGCCGACGAGGTGCTGGTGTTCGACGCGGGCCGGCTGGTGCAGCGCGGCCCGCACGCGGAGCTGGTCAAGGAGCCGGGCGTGTACGCCGACCTGCACGCCTCGTGGGTCTCGGCGGCGCGTTCCTAGAGCGTCACCGCTCAGGGGCCGGGCCGTCGCACACCGTCGCGAAGGTCACGGTCGTGCCGCCCGGCCCCGACACGATCGTGATGTGGTCGCACAACATGCTGGTCAGCCAGAGCCCCCGCCCGCGGTGCTCGAACCCCGCGGGCGGGCGCATGTCGCC
>NZ_POUD01000019.1 GCF_003236395.1 Nonomuraea aridisoli
CCAGAGTCCAGGCCCCCGAGCCCGGCTCCCCGAGGAGGAAAGCATGCCGGTCGACCGCGAGCGCAGCGTGGTGTTCGGAAGCGTCGCCGCGGAGTACGACTCCGCCCGCCCCGGCTACCCTGACCGGCTCGTCGCCGACGTGCTCGCCTACGCGCCGCCCGGCCCCGTGCTGGAGGTGGGCGCCGGCACCGGCAAGGCCACGGTGAGCTTCGCCGCCCTGCTGGCCACCACCGGCGCCGACCTCACCTGCGTCGAGCCCGACCCCCGCATGGCCGCCGTGCTGACCGCCAAGTGCCCGGACGTCCGCGTCGAGATCGGCATCTTCGAGCAGTACGTGCCCGACCGGCGCTTCGCCCTGCTCTACTCCGCCCAGGCCTGGCACTGGGTCGACCCCGACCGCCGCTGGGACCTCGCCCACGCGGCCCTGGCCCCCTCGGGCGCGGTCGCGGTCTTCTGGAACCAGTACGTCGTCACCGACCCCGCGCTGCGGGCCGAGCTCGCCGCCGTCGACCGGCGCTACCAGATCACCACCTCCAGCCTGCACCGCAGCACCGAGGTCCGCGCCCGCCAGGCCGATCACGAGCTGACCGGCGACCCGCGCTGGACCGACCTTGAGGAGCGCCACTACGAGCACACCGGCCGCTACGACGCCGGCCGCTACCTCGACTTGGTCCGGTCGATCTCGGCGTACCAGGTCCTGGACGCCGGCGTCCGTGAGGCGCTGCTGGATGAGATCGCCGCGCTGATCGGCGACGGCGTGGACATGACGTTCACCACCGACCTCGCGCTCGGCCGCCGGGCGGACTGAGCGCCGGTCAGTAGCTGGGCGGGGTGACGGTGACGAGGAAGCCCGCCGGCTCCTCGCCCGGGTTGCGGTAGAGGTGCGGCAGCGAGGAGTCGAAGGAGCAGCTGTCGCCCTCCTCCAGGAGATGCTCCGTGCCCGACACCTCCACCACGAGCCGCCCCCGCAGCACGAGCACGCACTCCTCCGACGGGTGCGACCAGGGCTCGGCGGCCGACGAGCCGCCGGGCAGCAGGCACCCCTCCAGCACCTCCAGCCGCCCGTGGCCGGGTGACACCCTGGTGTAGGAGATGCCGCCGGCCGGTGACCTGACGAGCATCCGCCCCTCCCGCCGGACCACGGCCACCGCGGCGGCGGCCGGCTCCTGGAAGAGGCTGAACAGCGGCAGGTCCAGCACCCTCGCGATCTTCCTGAGCGTCTCCAGGCTCGGGTCGGCCAGGTCACGCTCGACCTGGCTGATCAGCCCGCTCGACACACCGGCCGCGGCGGCGAGCTGGGCGAGGGTCAGCCCGCGCTCGGTACGCAGCTCACGGATCCTGGCGCCAATCACCCGCTGATCCTAGTTCACCCGCCGATAGGTGACTTCGTGAGGATCAATCCTATTAAAGATGTATTGACCTGGTTAAACAGCCACGGATAGGGTGCCCGAAATGTCAGAGATGTTGAACGCCAGTCAGTTCCGCGCCGAGTTCCCCTCCCTGGCCGACGCCGTCCACCTCGCGAGCTGCAGCCAGGGTGCGCTGTCGTCGCGGCTGGCGTACGCGCTGCAGGAGATCGGGCATTCGCTGCGGGAGCAGGGCGCGCCGTGGGGGCGGTGGATGGCCGAGGTCGGCCGGGCCAAGGAGCGCTTCGCCCGGCTCATCGGCGCGCGGCCGGACGAGGTGGCCGTGTTGTCGTGCGCGTCGGAGGCCGCCTACCAGGCCGCCTCGTCGCTCGACTGGTCGCGTCGTCCGGGCGTCGTCACCACCGATCTGGAGTTCCCGTCGATCGCGCACGTGTGGCTGGCCCAGGGCAGACGGGGCGCGAAGGTCACGGTGGCGGCCGACACCGGCGAGAACGTCGCGGCGGAGGCGTACGACGCCGTCATCGACGAGAGCGTCAACCTGGTGTCCGTGCCGCTGCACACCTACCGCAACGGCGCCCGCCTCCCGGTCGAGGACGTCGCGCGGATCGCGCACGCGCGGGGCGCACGGGTGTTCGTGGACGCCTACCAGGGCGCCGGCGTCGTCCCGATCGACGTCGACCGGCTGGGCTGCGACTACCTTGTGGCCGGGTCGCTGAAATACCTGCTCGGCCTGCCCGGCATCGCCTTCCTGTACGTACGCGGCGGCCTGGAGTCGCAGCGCGATCCCGAGCTGACCGGCTGGTTCGGCCGCACGGACCCGTTCGCGTTCGATCCGCGGCTGCTCGACTTCCCGGACGACGCGCGCCGGTTCGAGACCGGCACGCCGCCCGTCCCGTCGGCGTACGCGGCCAACGCGGGGCTCGACCTGATCGAGCGGGTGGACCTGCGCGACGTGCGAGCGCACGTGTCGGGGCTGGTCGAGGAACTCGCCGAACGGCTGACGGCCGACGGCGAGCGGGTGGCGAGCCCGGCCGGGGCGCGCGGCCCGCAGGTGGCGATCCTCGACGCCGACCCCGACCGGCTGGCGGCGCGGCTGGCCGAGCGCCGCATCTGGACGGCGCCGCGGGGCGACCTGCTGCGGCTGTCCTTCCACTACTACAACGACCGTTCCGACGTGGACGCGGTCGTCGACGCCATCCGCGCCTGCCGTAAGGCGTGATCATCCCCCCGAGAGGTCATCCGTGGACATCGACACCACCTCCGGCCTGCATCGCAGGCTGACCAGCCGGCAGCTCACCATGATCGGGCTGGGCGGCGCGATCGGCACCGGGCTCTTCCTCGGCTCCAGCCTGGCGATCTCGCAGGCGGGCCCGGCGACGATCCTCGCCTACGTCATCTGCGCGGGCGTCGCCCTGGTGATCGGCTGGTCGCTGGCCGAGATGGTGGTCGTCCACCCGGAGGCGGGCGCGTTCGGGGCGATCGCGCACCGGTACCTTGGACCGTGGGCCGGGTTCGTGGTGCGCTGGACGTACTGGACGATCCAGGTCATCGCGATCGGCGGCGAGGTGATCGCGGCGGGGATCTACGTGCAGTTCTGGTGGCCGTCGCTGCCGCTGTGGCTGCCGGTCATCGTCTTCTCGGCGGTCGTGCTGGCGGTGAACGCGGTCGCGGTCAAGCTGTTCGGCGAGGTCGAGTACTGGTTCGCGATGATCAAGGTGGTGGCGATCGTCGTGTTCATCCTGCTCGGCGTGCTGCTCATCACCGTCGGCCTGCCCGGCGCGGAGTCCACCGGCACCGCCAACCTCACCGCGCACGACGGCTTCCTGCCGAACGGCGTGAACGGGCTGTTCCTGGCCATGGTGTTCGTGCTGTTCAGCTACATCGGGACCGAGGCCGTCTCGGTGACCGCCGCCGAGTCGGAGAACCCGGTGCGCGACATCCCGCGCGCCGCCCGCCGCATGGTCACCCGGCTGGCGCTGTTCTACGTGCTGGCCATCTCGGTCGTGCTCACCGTGGTGCCGTGGACGACCACCGCCCAGGGCGGCGAGGTCACCGAGAGCCCGTTCGTGCGGGTGTTCGCGGCGGCCGGCATCCCGGCGGCGGCGACCGTCATGAACTTCGTCGTGCTGACCGCCGCGCTGTCCAGCGCCAACACGAACCTCTACCTGACCACCAGGATGTTGCACTCGCTGGCCGCCAACCGGTACGCGCCCGCCTGGACCGGCCGGCTCAGCGCCTCGGGCGTGCCGCGCAACGCGCTCGCGCTGTCGGCGCTCGGGCTGGCGCTGGCCGCGGGCGTCTCGGCGGCCAGCGAGAGCGAGGCGTACCTGGCGCTGTTCGGGGTGTCGGTGTTCGGGGCGCTGGTGGTGTGGTTCCTGATCCTGCTCACCCACCACGCCTTCCGGCGCTCCCGCGCGGCGCAGGGGCTGCCGGCGTCGCCGGTGCGGCTGTGGGGGGCGCCGGTGACGTCGTCCGTGGTGATGGTCTTCCTGGCGGCCGTGCTGGTCTCGACGCTGTTCATCGATTCGCTGCGGCCGGCGTGGTGGGCGGGCGTGCCGTTCTTCGTGATCCTCAGCGTGGCGTACGTCGTCGCGTCGCGCCGCGCGGCGGCTAGATCCTGATCGCGCCGGGGCGGCGGTCCTCGACGACGAACGAGGCGAACGTCGCCGCGGCGGCGTCGGGCCGGCTGACGGTCGGCACCATGCGCAGGTCGGTGCGCCACTGGTGCCGGTCCACCCGGCAGGTGACGTAGCCGCGGCGGTCGCCGTCGAAGAACTTGATGTGCGGGTTCCACTTGATCATCGGCCCGTAGTAGGGACCGTAGACCTCGTCGTCGCCGTTGGTGGTGATGGACGTGCCGACGAACTCCGTCGCCACGACCGGCGAGTCCGGCCGGTCGAAGTCCTGGTGGATGTCGTTGACGAAGGTCGAGTGCCAGTCGCCGGCGACCAGGATCGGGTTGCGAACCTTGGCGGAGACGAACGTGTCGGTGATCGCCCGGCGCGAGGCCGGGTAGCCGTCCCAGGCGTCGTGCCAGATGATGTCGCCGGTGGGGCCGTCGTGGTCGAGGCGCGCCATCATCACGCTCGTCGCGATCACGTTCCACCGGGCCTTCGACGCGCGCAGCCCGTCCAGCAACCAGCGCTCCTGGGCGGCGCCGAGCATGGTGCCCTTGGCCGGGTCGTCGCCGGCCGCGCACGCGGGCGCCTCGCCCCAGCCGCACGGCGGCGCGCTGCGGTACTGGCGGGTGTCCAGCAGGTCGATCTGCGCCAGCCGGCCCCAGTTCGTCCGGCCGTGGAGCTGCAGCGACCCGTCGGCTCGGGGCAGTGAGCGGCGGCGCACGGGCTGGTGCTCGTACCACGCCTTGTAGGCGGCGGCACGGTTGGCGTCGATCGGGCCGTACGCGCCGGCGTAGTCGTTGGCCACCTCGTGGTCGTCCCAGGTGACCAGCCAGGGGAAGCGGGCGTGGGTGCGCTGCAGGTCGGGGTCGGACTTGTACAGGGCGTACTGCATGCGCCAGCGGTCGAGGTCGCGGGGGCCGTCGCGGAGCACGTCGGGCGTGGGGACCTTGCGCAGGCCGCCGTCGGCGGGCACGCCGTACTCGTAGACGTAGTCGCCGAGGTGCACGACCAGGTCCAGGTCCTCTTCGGCCATGCTCCGGTACGCCGCGTAGTAGCCGTGCGTCCAGTCCTGGCAGGAGGCGAAGGCGAAGCTCAGCGCGCCGGGGCCTCCGTGCTCCGGGGGCGCCGTGCGAGTGCGGCCGACCTCGGAGACGTCGCCGCGGTAGCGGAAGCGGTAGTAGTAGTGCCGCTCCGGCTCCAGGCCGTCCACCTCGACGTGCACCGAGTGGGCGAGCTCGGGCAGCGCCGAGACGGTGCCCTGACGAACGACCTTGCGCATGTTCTCGTCCAGGCCGAGCTGCCAGTCGACCGGCACCGCGCTGGTCGGCATGCCGCCGTCGGGGCTGAACGGGTCCGGCGCGAGCCGGGTCCACAACACGACGCCGTCGGGCGTGGGGTCGCCGGAGGCGATGCCGAGGGTGAACGGGTAGGCGCCCCCGCGCAGGGCGGGGGCGGCGAGCGCGGTGCCTTCGAGCGGGACCTGGCTGAAGACGGCCAGGCCCGCGATGGCGCCGACGCCGCTGAGGAAGCCGCGGCGGCGCATGGGGTCGTTCGGGGAGATCACCCGGCCATCGCAGCGATCGCGGCCGACGATCAGATGTCGCCAGGGGGACGCCGACGTGACACTTCTCCTAAAGGTCATGCCACGCGCCTCCCGGGCCGGTCGGTGCGGTACGGGGTTGGGCGTCAGGTGTGGCAGTGGCCTTGCGGCGTACTCGTCGGGGCCAGGTCGACGGCGGGATCGCGGTCGAGGAAGCCTGCCGGCTCCAGCGTGAAGCCGGTGTACTCGACCGACATCACCCGGAAGTCCTCTGGCCGGCAGGAGTGTTCCCCGTCATTGTCGCCCTCTTGCTGACGTCCTGATGGTCAGCCGGGGTAACGGAGGCCGGGGGCAGGGCGAGAAGCGCAACGGGGAAATGACCAGAAAGGTCCGACAGGACCGGCGGGGTTCACGGTTGCCCAACCGCCGCAGGTCGCCCAGCAGCCGGGCGATGATCTCCGACCGGCGGGCGCATCCTGCGGGATCCACCCTTACATGGAGGGTCGTCACCAGCACTCACGTGATCTGCCGGCGTCTCCGCCTCAGCGCGATCGCGGCGGCCGCCGCCGCGATGCCGGCAGGCACGGCGCTCCAGGGACTGTGCAGCAGCGCGGGCGGCGCCTGCTGGACGAGGACGAAGACGCCCATGGCCAGGACGAACCACCCGAACGCCTTGCGCAGGCGATCAGCATCGAGGTGGCTTGCCAGAGCGCCGCCAATAAGCCCACCGGCCACCCCCGCCGCGGTCATCGGCAGTGCCAGTGACCAGTCGACAGGCACGCTGTGCAGGTATCCGGCCAGGCCGGCCAGGGACTTCATGGCGATGACGACCAGCGAGGTGCCCACCGCCACGCCCATCCGCAGGCCACCGAGCAGGACCAGCGCGGGAACCACGAGGAACCCGCCGCCCGCGCCGACCAGCCCGGTCACCAGGCCGACGACCAAGCCTTCGGCGATCACGTGCGGCACGGGCAGCTCGCGCCGCTGGGGCGGGACGGCCGGAATGCGGCGGTCACGGATCATAGCGACGGCGGTGGCGAGCATCATGGCCGCGAAGGCGGCCATGAGCAGCGCCTCGGGTAGGTACGGGCCGAGCAGCCCACCGCCGTACGCGCCCGCCATGCCGGCCACGCCGAAGACAAGACCGGTGCGCCAGCGGATGCGCCCGGCTCTCGCATGACCGATGGCACTGACGGCACTGGTGACGGCCACGATGAACAGCGACATGGCGACGGCCTGCTTGGCCGGCACGCCGGCAAGGTAGACCAGCACCGGAACGGTCAGGATGGACCCTCCGCCGCCGAACAGGCCGAGTGTCACACCGACCACGGCGGCGGCGGCGAGGGTCAAGGCGATCAATGATACCCCCTGGGGTATACAAAGGTCATGGTCAAGCCCTCGTACAGCAAGCACCCGAGCGGGATGCCCCCTGACGCAGGCGGGCGATGGCGGCCTCGGCGTTCACCCCGCCGGCGCGGTTGTAGGGCAGCTTGGACAACAGCATGCCCATGGCACAGGTATCAGTGAGCGCCGCCACCGTCAGGCCCGCCCCGATGAACGCGGCGATCAGCCCTGCGGGCGAGAACCAGAGGCCGGCCACGGCGGAAGCGAGCACGACGCCTCCCGCCACGAGCCGGACCTGCCGCTCGAGCGACCAACGCACCCTGCCGCGGTCGACCGGCGCGCCGGAGGCGATCCAAGCGTTCATGCCCCCGTCCAGGACCGCGACGTCGGCCAGGCCGGCGCCGGTCAGCGCCGACCTGGCGCGCTCGGCGCGGGCGCCGGACTGACAGATGAGCAGCATGCGCCCGCCGGCGTCGCTGACGATGCGTCGCAGGTAGGCGTCGACCTGGTCGAGTGGCAGGTTGATGGCGCCGTCGATGTGCGCGGACTCGAACTCGGCCGGGGTGCGCACATCCACGATGAGGACGTCGGGGTCGGCCGCGATCAGCGAGCGGGCGGAGGCGGCGTCTATTCGTGACACGAGAGTCTCTCCGATGTTGTCGGCATGTTCTGGGAACTCATGGACGAGATCAGGCGCGTTCGGGCTTCCCGAGGGCGGCGGCGACCTCGGGAACGCCCGCGCCGGTGAGCGCGATCGGCCGGTAGCCTTCTCGGGCCAGGAAGCCGGCGGCGATCGCGGCACGGCGGCCGGAGGCGCAGGCGACGAGGACCGGCCGGGCCTGGTCGAGTTCGCCGGGCACGCCGCCGGCGAACAGGTCGGGCAGGAAGCGCTCGACGGCGCCCTCCAGCCGCGTCTGCTCCCGCTCTTCGGGCATCCGGACGTCCAGCACCTGTGCGTCCGGCTGAGTCAGCCTTTCAACGAAGTCGTCGAGTCCGGCGAGCTCGTACGTCTGGCCGGCGTGCGGGCCGAGGTCGCGGACGACGCCCTGGACGGTGTCGATGCCGATCCGGGCGAGCTGAGTGACGGCCTCGGCGACGTCCTGGCCGGGCTCGGCGACCAGCGTGATCGGCTCGGCGTACGGCAGCAGCCAGCCCGCCCAGCTGCCGAAGTCATCGTCGAGCTCGATGCCGTACGAGCCGGGCAGCATGCCGAGGGCCTGCGTCCGCCGCGGCCGGATGTCGACGACGTGCGTGCCCGCCACCGGCTCGTCCACCTCGCGCACCCGGACGAGCGGCATGGGCGGTACCCCGAGGATGTTGGCCGGGCCCACATGCCGGTAGAAGGCCGGGATCGGCATCGGCTCGGCCAGCAGCCGATCGGCGAACTCCTCCGCATCGGCGAGGGCCAGCAGCGGGTTGGTTTTTAGCTCCTCCCCCACGGTCGAGGTGAGGCGGCCGACGCCGGCGACGGTGCAGAACGAGCCCTCACCGTGCGTCGGGTACAGGGCGACGGCGGGCGGCAGCGCTGCAAGGCGGCGCACCGAGAGATGCTGGAGGCGGGCCAGAGAGCGGGCGCGTTCGGGGCCCAGCAGGTCGGGACGCCCGGCCGAGGCGACCAGCAGGCTGCCGCCGGAGAACAGGGCCACCGGCTCGCCCTCGATGAACACCAGGTAGCTGGTGTGCTCGGGGGTGTGGCCCGGTGTGTGGAGCGGCCGGATGGTCAGGCCGCCGCTCCCGATCTCCTCCAGGTGGAAGGCGGGCGTGTGCCGGTAGGCGGCCGCCGCGGCGGCCGGCAGCACCAGCTCGGCGCCGCTGCGCAACGCGGCCTGCTCACCGCCGGAGACATAGTCGTTGTGCAGGTGGGTTTCCAGCACGAACCGCAGGTCCACGTCGTGTTGGGCGACGGCGTTCAAGAACCGGTCGATGTCGCGCTGAGGATCGACGAGGACGCCCTTGCCCTCGTGGGTCAACAGGTAGGTCTGGTCACCCAGGCCGTGGGTCCGGAATGACGTGACTTCCATGTCATTCTGCTCCTCTCTATACCCCGGGGGGTATCTTCAGGTCAAAAAAGACGGCCGCGGAGTCCACGGCCGCGGGTGTCAGGCCAGGGCGAGGAAGAGTTTCTCCAGCTCGGCCACGCTCATGGGAGGCTGGTCGCCGCGACTCTGGGCGTCCTGGCAGTGCCGCAGGCCGGTCGCGACAATCTTGAAGCCGGCGCGGTCGAGCGCCTTGGAGACGGCGGCGAGCTGGGTGAGCACCTTCGTGCAGTCTTCGCCCGCCTCGATCATCGCGATCACTCCGGCGAGTTGGCCATGCGCCCGCTTCAGCCGGGTCAGCGCGTCGCCCACCATGCTCTCGTTCATCTCCATGCCGAGACTATACCCCAGGGGGTATCTTACTTGGCAACTCCCGCACCCGCTTCCTTGGGCAAGAGCCGCGGCCGTCGCCCATGCCGCGACGACGGCGAGGCCGTCCAGCGCCATGGCCGGCCCATCCGGAGTCGCCGACCCGAGCGGCCCAGAGAATCCAGGCGTCCGGGACCTTCGCCGATGCCGAGCACGGACAGCAGCGCCCGTTCCGGTCTGCGCCGCAGGTTGGCCAGGGCGAATCGGAGGAGCCGGGAGAACGTGGATCCCGCGGGGCGGACGTCGTCGACGGGCCGGGGATCGTGGGGGATGACGGAGTCGTCTACGAGGTGTGTCATGACACCCCATCCGTTGGCGCGAACTGCCTCAGGATGGGGTGCGGCACGTTGCCCGCCGATGAGGGCGAGAATGAATCGTTGTTACAGCGCCTGTTTCCAGGCGGGCAGTTCCTCGACGTCGCGGATGCCGCGCAGGGCGGCGCGAAGGGGCAGCGGGGAGAGCAGGACGATCACGGCGGCCGCCCACAGCGTGGCGCGCGGTCCGGCCGTCTCCCCTAGGACTCCGCCGAGGACGGCTCCGACGGGGAAGAGGCCCATCATGAAGAAGCGCATGGTGGCGTTGACCCTGTTCAGCAGGTGCCCGGGGCACAGGCGCTGGCGCAGGGTGACGTTGGTGACCGCGTAGACGATCTGGCCGAGCTCACCGGCCGCGGCGCCGATCAGGAACACGATGATCCCCCACCCGGGCTGCGCCAGCGGTCCGAGCAGCGCGACGGGGCCGGTGACGGCCAGCGAGAGCCAGCTGATCCGTGCCGAGCCGAAGCGCCGGGCGAGGCGGGGCGTGAGGGCCGCGCCGATCATGACGGCGGCCGAGCCCGCGGCGAGCACGGCCCCGATCGCCGCGGGCGGCAGGCCGAGCGTGCGCACCATGAAGACGAAGCCGGCCGCCGAGGCGACGCCGAAGGAGAAGTTGCCGGCGGCGCTGGTCAGCAGGGTCGCGCGCAGCAGCCGGGTCCGCAGGACGAAGGCCAGGCCGCGGCGGATCTCCGTGCCGAGCCGTTCCCCCTGCGGCCGGGGAGGGACGGCCGGTTCGCGGGTTCTGATGGCCAGGAGTGACGCCGCCGACACGACGAACGCGGCGACCTGGATCAGCACCACGTTCGCGGCGCCGGCGAGGGTGACCGCCCAGCCGCCGATCCCCGGGCCGGCCAGCTGACCGCCGGCCCGGATGGTCTCCATGGCCGCGTTGCCGGCGAGCAGGCCGCCCTTGCCGACGACGGCGGGCAGGTAGCTCTGGTAGCCGACGTCGAAGAAGACGCGGGCGGCGCCGGTCAGCAGCGAGACGAGCACGAGGTGGGTGAGGGACGGCGCGCCGAGCAGGGCCGCCACGGGGATCGTGGCCAGGAGCGCCGCGCGTACGAGGTCGGCGGCGACGAGGACCGGGCGGCGGCGGCACCGGTCGAGCCAGGCGCCGGCGGGCAGGCCGATCAGCGCGAACGCGACCGTCCCCGACGCGGTGACGAGGCCGAGCTGCAGCGGGGAGGCATGCAGGGTCACGACGGCGAGCAGCGGGATGGCGACCGTGCTCACCTGCGCGCCGAGCTGGCTGGTGGTCTGGCCGAGAAGGAGCAGGCGGAAATCGCGCTGCCGGAACGTGGGGTCGCCGGGCATCGGTCCTCCAGAGAGCCGGTGGGGATGGACCCCCACCCGCGGCTCCGAAGGCGTCGCCAGGGGTGGGGGACGTTACCGGTCCCTGCGGGGCGGCGTCAAATCGAGGTGCAGTCACCGCCTGGAGATCACGTTCAAGCTGCTAGGAAGATCGCGAAATTCGCCACACCCATTCCGGCATTCAAGGATCGTGCCTGTTTGACACAGGGAACGAATCTGGAGTGACCTTGTCCCAATCCTCCCATCGGTACCAGCGACCGCCCCAGAACCCTGGCCGCCCCTGGAGAACGATCATTCGGGCGTCGCGGTGGCTCGTATCTCATGAGGAAACGCGCAGGTCAGGACGGTCACCAGCGCGTGGTGCGGCGCTCCCGGCGAGGGGCTGTGCGCGCATTCGGGTAACAAACATTTCCTGAAATAACCGGTCTATCGTATTGTCATTGACTGGAATTGTTGGAACATATGGTCAGAGTCATCGAGTGAGGTCCATAGATCGCTTCCAGGAGAAGACGGCGGCGAGGGGAAAGGGGCGACGCTCATGCACCAACGTGCTGTCCGAAACTTGGCCAAGCTCGATACGACGCAAGCCAGAATCACGCGGATTTTCGACGCGGCGGCCGGCGGGAAGAACAACTTCCTGGCGGACAGGGACACGGTGCGCCATTTCGACCAGGCGACCCCGGCCCTCACGAACGCGGCCCGCGCCGTGCTGGAGTTCCTGACCCGGATGATCCGCCACCTGGCCGCGGACGAGGGCGTCGACCAGTTCATGATCGTGGGCAGCGGCATCCCCGGCCTGCCGGACGGGCTCCTGCTGCACGACGTCGCGCGCCGCGCCGCCGCCGCCCGTGACCTGCGGGTGGTGTACGTGGAGAACAACCCGATGGTCGTGACCATGGCGCAGGCCACCGTGGAGCCCTTCACCGACCTGGTCCGCGTGGTCGACGGTGACGTGCGGGAGATCGACGAGATGCTCCACGACCACGTCGTGCAGACGTACCTCGACTGGGACCGGCCGGTGGCGATCCTGCTGTTGTCCGCGTACTGCCTCGACGAGGACGAGTACGCCCACTACGTCGTCAAGCGGCTGCGGCACACGGCGGCGCCCGGCAGCTTCCTCGGCCTGCTGCACACGACCTTCGACGGCGTGCCGGCCGAGCTCCTGCCGGCGATCCGCGACCTGCTCGCGATGACGCTGCCCCGCCTCGCCATCCGCTCGCGCGAGGAGGTCGAATCGCTGCTGGAGGGCCTCGACCTGGTGGAGCCCGGCCTGGTCTGGGTGCCGCGGTGGCGCCCTGACGGCTCCACCGTCGCCTGCGCCGCCGAACCGGCCGCCTCCGGCAACTACGGCGCCCTGGCCCGCATCCCCTGACTCGTACGCGCAACAATTGTGTCCGCGGCGGATTCCCAAGAGTGAACATCAGCGTTTATCGTGGTATTGGGAGCGCTCCCAACCGAGAGATGTGATGCTGATGGCCCTTCCCCCCGGGCCCCTGTCCGCCCCTCCGATCCACACGGTGGAGTGCCTGCTCCCGTCCGTCCCGGCCGCTGTCGGTGAGGCGCGCTCCCTGATCCGTGCGGAGCTCGTTCGCTGGGGACGCGGGCACGAGGCCGACGACTGCCTGGTCATCGTCAGCGAGCTGGCCACCAACGCCGTGCGGTACGGCGGTTCGGCGTACGCGCTGCGCCTGGAGGACCGCGGCGACCGCCTCTACGGCGAGGTCTTCGATCCGGGCGAGGGCGAGCCGCGGCCGCGCTCCCCCGACGTCGAGTCGCTTTCCGGGCGCGGCCTGCAGATCGTCGCCGCGCTCGCCGACGAGTGGGGTGTCACGGCGGCCAGGGGCGGCAAGGCGGTCTGGTTCTTCGTCGGCCGCACGGCGTAGATCGGTATTTGTCACTTCTTGGTGATGGTCACGGACTTCCGGGTACTGGGTCACCTCGGCCGCCCGTTCCGTGACGAACGGCCGGCGGGAAACGACGCTCACGCCGGTGGAGGACGGTTTTGCCGATCACGGGTCAGACGTGGCCGTTGGGCTTGGCCATCGCGGTCTTCGTGCTCGCTGCGGTGGTCACCATGGTGTGCACCGTGCGGCTGGTCGGTCTCGGGGACGCGCTGGCGGACCGTACGGGCTGGGGTGAGGCGCTGTTCGGCGCGGTGTTCTTCGGCGCCGCCACCTCGCTGTCGGGGATAGCCATGACGGCGGTGAGCGCGGCCGACGGGCAGGCGCAGCTCGCCTACAGCAACGCGGTCGGCGGGATCGCGGCCCAGACCGTGGCGATCGTGGCGGCGGACGTCGCCTACCGGCGCGCCAACCTCGAGCACGCCGCCGCCTCGGCGCAGAACCTGCTGTTCGGCTGGCTGCTGATCGTGCTGCTCAGCGTCGCGCTGCTGGCGTCGTTCAGCCCGGAGGTCACCGTGCTCGGCGTGCATCCGGCGTCGGTGATCATGGTCGCCGGGTACGCGGGCGGGCTGAAGATCATCCACGGCCGGCCGGAGATGTGGCGGGCCGTGACCACGCGCGAGATCAGGCCGGACAGGCCCTCCGACCACGGCGCGCTCGGCCGGCGCCGCGTCTGGCTGGTGTGGGCGGAGTTCGCGGCGGTGGCGCTGCTGGTCGTGGCGAGCGGCTGGGCGGTGGCCGAGGCGGCGCAGGACCTGGTGGTGCTGACCGGGCTGAGCGCCGGCGTGGTGGGCGCGATCTTCATGGGCGTGGTGAACGCGCTGCCCGAGTCGATCACCGCGGTGGCCGCCGTACGCAGGGGCGCCATGACGCTGGCCATCGCGGCGGTCATCGGGGGCAACAGCCTCGACGCGCTGAACCTGGTCGTGGGCGACATCGCCTTCCGCGGCGGATCCCTGTTCCACGCGGCGCAGCCCGATCAGCTCTTCCTCACCACGGCCGCGCTGCTCATGACCGCCGTGCTCCTGGGCGGCATGCTCGTCCGGCAGCGGCGCGAATGGGCGCGGGTGGGGTTCGAGGGCGTGCTGCTGCTCGTCATCTACGTCTCCACGGTGGTCATCCTGGCGTTCTGAGCGTTTACCTCTCCGAACCACCCTGCTGACCTGCGCCGGGGTATGACGAGGCCGCACGTCGTCGACGATCTCCAAGGTGACCGCATGAGTGTGTACAGAGGGCTGATCGGCTGCGCTCTGCTGATGGCCGGCGGAACCTCTCCCGCCCTCGCCGCCCCGGCCGGCGCGGCGGCGCGGCCGGTCTCGATCGCCGACTGCCGGGACCTGCGCGTCGACCCGCCGCGGCTCCCCGACGGCCCGGTGGTCTCGCTGCGCCTCGACGGCGGGAGCCTCACGGTCGAGGACGCCTTCGCGGTGCTGACCGCGCCGCGCCTGCGCGTGCGGCTCGACCCGCAGGCCGTACGGACGATGCGCCGCTATCGCGAGGACGCGGTGGCGCTGGTGACGCGGCAGGACCCGCCGCCGCCCCGCGTGTACGGGTGGAACCAGGCCCTCGGCCCGCTCAAGGACAGGCCGATCAGCGTCGAGGAGTCCGCGGAGTTCCAGCGGCGGATCCTCGCCTCTCACGGGGTGGCGACGGAGCCGGTGCTCGACGGGGCGATCACCCGGCTGGCCCTGGTGATCCGTGCCAACCAGATGGCGCGCGGCCACATGGGCGTCCGGCCCGAACTGCCCGCGAAACTCCTCGAGCTGGTGAACAAGGGCGTCACCCCCGTGCTGCCGCAGGTCGGCTCACTGGGCTCCGGAGACCTGCAGCCGATGGCGGTGGCCGGGCTGGTGGCCACCGGAGGCGCCGGGGCGTGCGCGAGCCTGCGGCGGCCTGGGCAGGCCACCAAGGTCGCCTCCGCCGCGGAGATTCTCCGCGAGGCGGGGATCGCGCCGCTGGAGCTGGAGATGGGCGAGGCGCTGCCGATCGTGAGCGGCAGCACGGTCGTCGCCGCCGGGCACGTGGCGGCGCTGCGCCGGGCCGAGGCGCAGGCCGACCACGCCGAGGGCGCGTTCGCCCTGTTCATGGAGGCCACCAGGGCCGAGGCCGGCTCGCTGGACCCGCGTACCCACGCCGAACGCGCGATCCCCGAGGAGGAGCAGGTCGCCGCGCGGCTGCGGGCCCTGGTGCGGGGCAGCGAGTTCATGACCGACCGCACCCGCGTCCGGTTCAACCCCGACGACACCGACCGGATCCAGGACGCGGTGTCGGTACGCGCGGCGCCGCACATCCTGGCCTCGCTCCGGCAGAACCTCGCCCACTCCCGGCGGGTCCTCCGCCAGGAGCTGAACGCCTCCACCTCCAACCCGCTGCTCTTCCGGGACGGCGACGGCCAGGTGGAGTTCGTGATGGGCGGCAACTGGGACGGGGCCGTCATGGGCCACAGCCTCGACGCGCTCAACGCCGGGCTCGCCGACGTGGGCGTGCTGTCGCAGGAGCTGTCGGCCCGGCTGCTGTCCAGCAGGTGGAATCACGGCCTGCCGGCCAACCTGGCCGGTGGGCCGGTGGGGCTCAACTCCGGCATGGTGCAACTCCAGACCGTCGCCACGGCGCTGATCCCGGAGATGCAGGTACGGACGTTCCCGTCGGGGACCTTGTCGCGGCCCGCCAAGGACGGCCAGGAGGACCACAACAGCATGGCGATGGCGTCCCTGCGCAACCTGCTGGCGAACCAGGACCGGCTCGACACCGTCCTGGCCGTGCAGTACCTGATGAGCGCCCAGGGCGTCGACCTGGTCGTCCGCGGCATCGACGACGGCGCTCCGCCACCCCGCCTCGGAACCGGCACCGCCCGCATCCACTCCGTCATCCGCTCCAGGATCACGGAGCTGGAGAACGACAGAAACCTCACCGGCGACCTGCACGAGATGATCGCCCTCGTCAACGACCGTCCCGGCAACCGCCTCCTGCAAGCCGTCCGCCACACCCCCACAGCACCCGACCAGCCACTCCCAGACCCTGTAACAATCCCAGCCCTCTGACCCCCGACCGAACGAAGCGGCCCCTCGCCGGCGTCATGACCGCTCCAAACCCCGGCCGGGCCGTGGTCGAGGACGGGGTTACCGCTGCTGAGGGTGGTCACGCTGCTGGCGAGCGCGGGTCTGGGTCCGTTGTTGCCGGTTCCTTGAGTGGGTGTCAGGGCGCTCTCGGTGCCGGCGGCACCGGTGGGCGGGAAGGATGAGGATGGATTCCACGCGTAACAAGCGCTGGTCGTCCCGGCGGGACGAAGCCCACGCGATGCGGATGGCCGTCGGTGATCTCGCCCGGGCCGCGGCCGGGGAGGGCTGGTCGGAGCTTGTCGTCCGCCGTGGCCAGGTGGGTGCGTACGCGCTGACGACCGTCACCTGCGATGGGCGGGAGATCGTTGTCGAGGGCATGGAGGAGCCGTTCCGGCGGATGCGGGAGGTGTCCTGTACGTCTGGGCACGGCACCTGGTTCACCTGCGAGCTGTGGTTCGCGCCCGGCGGCCGGGGCTACACCGGCCGGGTCGACGCCTCCGGGCCGCCGTTCGCGGAGGTGCCGCCCGTGGCGGCGCTGGCGGAGCTGACCGTGTTCCCCCGCCAGGAGGCGCCCGGCTGGCTGCTGGACGCGCTGCCGACCGCGCCGCCGCTCACGCTGCCCATGGGGGGCGACACACACGGCCAGTGGCTCCGTGGCTCTCACAACGATCAGCCACCGCCACCTCCGCCGTCGATCAGCGGCGACCTGTCCTACGTCCCGGCCACGGCCATGACCGCCCGCGGCTTCCAGCACAAGGAGAAGCGCCACCGGCACCTCGCCGTGCTGGTTCGGGACACCGACGCGCCCAAGGAGGCTCACTTCGCCGTCGCGTCGGCCGGCGAGGACTGCTGGATCATCCGCGACCGCATGCGCGCCACGGGCGAGGGCGTACGCTCTCTCGCCGTGGACGGCACGGTGCTGCGGCTCGAGCTGACCGCCGAGGCGGCCGACGCGCTGGAGACGGAGACGTGTTTCGAGGTGCTCCTCGACCTGCCGGCGGAGGAGATCGAACGGCTGCGTACCGTCCTGCCCGGCATACTCCGGTCCGCCGGCGACGCACCGGAGCTGATCGGATTCTGAGCGCACCGCTGACCGAGCGTGTCCGGCCGCGATGTGGCCGTCGCGAAGCTGCAGAGCGTTGTGCCCCGGAATCCGTAGAGACCGCGGAATCCGTAAAGGCCGCGGGCATGGTTCGAAAGCGGCGGGAGCCTGGTCGCGGCCGTTGAGGTGGCACACCACCCATCCAGGAAGCGGGTGTCGAAGGCCCAGCAGGAGACAGCACCGCGCCGGCTCCCCTAACGCGACCGGCGAACCGAAGAGCCCCTGAACCAGGGATCCCTGTTCAGGGGCTTCTCAGGGGAGGTGGGGCGCAGCTGAGCGTTCGGTACGTGCGTCCGCGCCTGTCGGTTATAGGCGCTGGTGACCGGCCCTCAGGAGTTCGGCGAGCCGGTGACGGGCAGGTCTGCGGTGTGCCGTTGCCGCGGGGTTAGCAATTCGCCGAACCCCATGCGGTGGACGAAGTTCTCGCGCGTGCGGCGAGCGACGTCGTTGACCGCCTCGACGCCGGCCTGCGTGTAGTCGATGACGGTGCGGAAGGGCTTGCCGCCGTGCGGGAGGGCGAGGATACGGGTGATCTCGTCGGCGACTCCGACGGGGCTCGGGTCGACTCCGGGCACGAAGAGCGCGGAGGTCGCCTCCTCGTTGCGTGCGACCAGCGGGTCGAGCTCGGCGTAGGCGGCCGAGACGGCTGCGTCGGCGGCTCGGGTGGCGTTCGGGAAATGCTGGGTGCCCTTGGTGATCGCGCCCGGCATGACGATGCAGGTCTCGATGCCGAACGGGTTCGCCTCGTACGCCGTGGCCACCGCCAGGGTGTCGAAGGCCGCCTTGGACGCCGCGTACGGGCCGAGGAAGGGCGGCGTGGTGACGATGATGGTGCTGCCGACGTACAGCAGGGTGCCGCCGCCGCGGCCGCGCAGGTGAGGCAGGACCGCCCGGTTCACCCGGTGCGCGCCGATGACGTTGACGTCGAGGAGGTGGGCGATGTCCTCGGCGGTGAACGCCTCGGTGTATCCGACGTAGAGGTGTCCCGCGTTCTGTATCACGACGTCGAGGTCGCCGCCGTCCCGCAGGACGGTGGCGACGGCCGCGTCGGCCGATTCCTGCGAGGTGACGTCGAGCGGGACGACGCGCAGTGTCCCGCCGTGTTGTGCGGCGAAGTCGAGCAGTTCCTGGCGATGCACGTCGTCCCGCCCGTAGGGGTCGCGCATGCTGGCCCACACGGTGTGCCCGGCGCGGGTGAGTGCCTGGGCGGTGAGGTGGCCGATGCCGGTGGCGGCGCCGGTGATGAGGACGGTGGACATGGCGGTTCTCCGTTCGGGTCAGGAGGTGGCGGGGACGAGTTCGACGCGCAGGATCCGGTCGTCGCCGGGGCGGGCGTCGGTGCCGCCCCAGGTGGCTCTGTCGGTGTTGGAGGTCGTGATCCACAAGGAGCCGTCGGGTGCCGGCTCGACCGTGCGGATCCGTCCGTAGCGCTCGGTGAAGTAGGCGACGGGGTCGCCGTCCGCCCGGGGTCCGTCGACGGGCAGGCGCCAGAGCCGCTGCCCGCCGAGCGCGCCCATCCAGACGGCCCCGCCCGCGACGGCGATGCCGGACGGCGAGGCGTCGTCGGGGTGGATGGTGAACAGCGGGCGTTCGCCGTGCGAGCCCTCTTGTCCTTCGGACTCGGGCCAGCCGTAGTCGCGTCCGGGGCGCAGCACGTTCAGCTCGTCCCAGGTGCGGTGGCCGAGCTCGGAGGCGTAGGCGGTGCCGTCGGGGCCGAACGCGATGCCCTGCACGTTGCGATGGCCGCTGGAGTAGATGACGGTCCCCGAGGGGTTGTCCGGCGGCACGGATCCGTCGGGGCGGATCCGCAGGATCTTGCCGTTCAGTGACGCGTCGTCGGCCGCGTTCTCGGGTGAGAAGGCGTCGCCGGTGCCGATCCAGAGGTTGCCGTCGGGCCCGAAGCGCAGGCGTCCGCCGTGATGGCGGTCGGCGGTTTCGATGCCCTCGAGGATCACCCGCTCCTGGCGCAGGGAGCGCAGGTCGTGGGCGAGGCGCAGTGCCACGACGCGGTTGGTGGGCGAGGCCGACACATAGGCGTAGACGGTGCGGTCGCTGTCGAAGGACGGTGAGGCGGCCAGGCCGAGGAGGCCGCCCTCGGAGGTCACCTCGACGCCGGGAACCGTGCCGATCGGCTCGGGATCGCGGCCCTGCCGGATGCGCAGGATCTGTCCCGTCGACCGCTCGGACACCAGGGCGGAGCGGTCCGGGAGGAACGTCAGGCCCCAGGGCATGGTCAGGCCGCCGGCGATCTCGGTGACCTCTCCGGGGACCAGGCCGTGCGTGACCTGGGCTGTGCTGTTCTGTGGCGCGCGGGGCTCGGATGTGCTGTTGCGCGACGGGCCGGACTCCGGCGTGCCGTCCTGTGACGCGCTGGACTCCGGGGTGGCGCAACCGGGCAGGACCAGGACGCTGACGAGAGCGGCGACCGCGCCGAGGCCGCGGCCGGTGCGTGGGATGAGGAGCATGGCTTATCTGTCCTTAGGGTTGGTCGGGCGAGCGGGGACGGCGCGCCGCCCCCGCTCGGGCCGTCACGTGGCGAACCGGTGCTGCAGCCGCTGGCAGGCGAAGCCGGCGAAGGCGCCCAGGGCGCTACCGGCGATCAGGGTGAGCAGTCCGGGGAGCGTGTGCTCGGGTTCCGCGGCGAAGAAGGTGACCATGCCGAGGAACCAGGCCAGCATGTTGTTGAGCACGGGCGTCGTGCGCAGGCCGACCACGACCGTGGCCAGGACGAAGACCGCGAGCGGCAGGGCCACGGCGCCCGCGATGGGCGTGGTGAGCCCGACGATGGTGTGGCCGAGCACGGCGAGCACCATGCCGAGCCAGAGGCAGATGACGGCGTGGATGCCGAGACGGGTGGAGGTGGGCCGGGTGAACCACGCCACCCAGCCGGCGAACATGACCCACGCCTCCAGGCCCAGGGCTGTGCTGCTGTAGGCGGCCACGGCCGCCACCACGGCCGCGATGGCGGTGAAGGCCGCGAACGGTCCGGCGGCGGGCCGAGCCACGGTGGTGGCCGGCGTGGTGCTGGTACGCGTCTCCATGAGAGTCCCTCCTAGATGGTCGAGTGCGGGGTCAGGCGGCGCCGCCGTTGGCGAACACGACCTGGCCGTTGACCCACCGGCCGGGCCCGGCCAGGAAGGCGACGACCTCGGCGATGTCCTGCGGGGTGCCGAGCCGGTTCATCGGGTTCATGGCGGCGATCCGGTCGATGTCCTGCTGTGTCTTGCCGTCGAAGAACAGCTCCGTGGCCGTCGGGCCCGGCGCCACCGCGTTGACCGTGACGTCGCGGCCGCCCAGTTCCTTGGCCAGGATGGGGACGAGGGCCTCCACCGCCCCCTTCGTCGCGGCGTAGGCGCCGAAGGTCGGGAAGCGCAGGCGGGTGATGCTGGTGGAGAAGGCGACGATGGCGCCACCGGGCCGGATGCGGCGGGCGGCCTCCTTCGCCATGACGAACGTGCCCCGCACGTTGGTGCGCAGTTGCCGGTCCAGCTCGGCCAGGTCCAGCTCGCGGGTCGGCTGCAGCGCCATCACACCGGCCGCGTTGATCACGACGTCGACGGGGCCGAGGCGCCGCTCCACGGTGTCGAAGGCGGCGGTGACCGCGGCCTCGTCGGCGACATCGGCCTGCAGCGCGATCCCGCGGGCGCCGGCCGCCTCGATCTCGCCGACGGCGGCGTCCGCCTCTTTGTCGTTGGACGCGTAGACGACGGCGACGTCCTGACCTGCGGCGGCGAGCCTCGAGGCGACGGCGCGGCCGATACCCCGCGAACCTCCGGTCACGATGGCGATGCGTGATGCGGTACTCATGTACACTCCCCCTTGCGGCAGGTGCTAACGATTGCCAGTTAACACTGTCATCGATCCGATAACAAGAGCCTGTTAGCAGAAGAGTTATCGACTACGTCGAAGCCCTGTTAGCATCGATACATGTCCAGCAAGAACAAGCGGGAGATGATCCTCGACGTCGCGGCGGAGCTGCTGGCGCGCGAGGGAAGGGACGCCGTCTCGACCAGGGCGGTCTGCAAGGCCGCCGGCGTGCAGGCGCCGATCCTGTACCGGCTGTTCGGTGACAAGCAGGGTCTGCTGGACGCCGTGGCCAGTCGAGGGCTCATGACGTACCTCGCCCAGAAGCGCGGCATGACACCGAGCGGCGACCCCGTGGAGGACCTGCGGCGCGGCTGGGATCTGCACGTCGGGTTCGGTCTCGCCGAGCCCACGCTGTATTCGCTGATCTACGGGAGCCCGCGAGCAGGCGCCGAGCCCGACGGCGCGAAGCAGGCCGCCGAGATCCTCGCCACGCTGGTGCACCGTGTCGCCCTGGCCGGTCGGCTCCGCGTCCCGGAGGAGCGGGCGGCGCGCGTGATCCACTCGGCCGGCCGTGGCACCACGCTGGCCTTGATCGCCACGCCGGAGGCGGAGCGTGACATGGACGCCGCCCGGATCGTCCGCGAAGCGGTCATCCAGGCGATCACCGAGCCCGTCACTGCCGACGCCACGCGGACCGGGCACGACGTCGTGGCCGGCGCCATCACCCTGAGGGCCGCCCTCGCGGACCTGAAGGTCCTCACCCCTTCCGAGAGCCAGTTGCTGGGCGACTGGCTCGACCGGATCATCGACGGCTAGGCGCAGGCATCAAGGGAGAAGCCTCCGATGTGGTGCAGATGTCGAATCCGCACCGCACGGAGGCTTCTTGTCCTGCCGTAACGCCCGGCCGACCGTTCATGGCCGTTGATCGCCTGCTCACCGGGCGGCGGGTCGGGCATGTGGCGCCGAGCCGGGCCTCTTCCGGCCCACAACCGGGGTCGAGGATTGGCCGGCGGTCTCGTCAGGCTCGGCCTTCCGACCGAGCCGATCGCCTGCGTACCGGAAGAACCGGCGTGGCCCCGGGGCAGGGTCAGGGCTGGACGAGGGTGAGGTCGGCGCCGAGGAGGTCGGCGGTGGCTTGGAGGTCGGCGGCGCGGTGGCCGGTGCCGAGGGCCCAGTGGTGGGAGATGCCGGTGGCGCTCCAGGCGTCGGTCCACTCCCCCGGGTCGCAGCCGAAGTCCACCCGCGACGTGGTGTTGCCGATCTGGAGATGGGGGCCGTCCACGACCTCGCCCTCCGAGACAACGAAGCCGTAGCGGCCGTCGCGCGCCTGCCGCAGCCCGAACACGGTGACGGGCCCGTGCTTGACGTCGAACTCCACCGACACGCCCCACCCGCGTTTGCCGTGGTAGACGCCGAGGCCGCGCAGCAGCGGCCTGCGCGCGCTGATGGCCAGGTGGGCGGGGCCGTCGTGGCCCATCTCC
The DNA here is from genome assembly GCF_003236395.1 of Nonomuraea aridisoli. GTDB lineage: Bacteria > Actinomycetota > Actinomycetes > Streptosporangiales > Streptosporangiaceae > Nonomuraea > Nonomuraea aridisoli. Next base: position 22,256 of record NZ_POUD01000019.1, read on the forward strand.
ACGTGGCCGCGGTGGAAGTCGAGCGCCTGGAACTCGGTGAACGAACCGCCCGCGCCCAGCCGGTCCATGATCAGCATGGCGAGGCTGGTGCGCAACTCGTACTCGCCGGCGGCCGGGATGCCGCGCGCGGTGAGCAGGGACGCGCCGAGGATCATGCCCGCGCCGAGCCGTTCGTGGATCTCGCCGTCCAGGCCGCGGTGGTAGTACGCGAGGCTGTCCAGCTCGAAGTCCTCGACCAGCCGGTCCAGGCCGACCGACACGCGGGCCGCCCACTCCAGGTCGTCCTCGTCGACCGAGTCGGCCAGCTCGAAGACATCGCGGGCCAGCTTGACCCGCTCGGCGGCCTCGTCGCCGGTGACCTTCTCGACGCGTACCCGCAGGTCGTCGAACTCCAGCACCTCCACGTGGCCGCCGAAGTTGGCGCTGACGAGGGTGAGGTCGGTGGCGACGTCCATCATGCCCGGGTAGAGGTGGCCCAGGAGGCCGTGCCGGCCGCGGCGCAGCGCGGCGCGCACGCCCGCCGCCCGCACCCAGCGGCCGATCTTCGTCCACGCCCGCTCGTCCTCCAGGTACCCCGACACCGAGCGGAACGCGATGCCGAGCCGGGTGAAGGCGTTGGCCATCTCCGGCAGTGGGCACGCCCCGCAGTAGGCGAGCCACTGGCCGGTGTCGAACGTGGCGTGGTCCATCGACTCGGTCGGCTGCAGGTTGATCAGCAGCATGGGCGCGCCGCTGCGCTGCGCGATGGGCGCGAGCATGGTGGCCGTCATGTACGTGGTCAGGAAGCCGACGATGAGGTCGCAGCCCGCCTCCCGCAGCTTCTCCGCGGCCTGGGCCCCCTCCTGGGCGTCGGAGATGAACCCGACGTCCACGATCTCCGCGTCGAACTCGCGCATCCGCTCCGACACGCGCGCGGCCGAGCGCTGGAGCTGCGGCAGCAGGTCGGGGAACTGCGGCCAGTACGCCCCCAGGCCCCCGGCGACCAGCCCCACCTTGACGCGGGGCGGCGTGATGCGAGTGAACGTGCTCATGACGAACCTCCTTCGGTCAGCGGACCTCGACCTCGATGATGCGGGTGTAGTCGTTGGCGCCGTTCGAGGCCAGCGCCACGACGCGGACGGCGTCCGCGGTGACGGGCGCGAACTCCGAGCGGGCCTCGCCCGCGGTGTTGCCGCGCACCTGGGCGACGGTCTGCCACTGGCCGCCCACCTGCGCCTGGACGTCCCAGTCGCGCAGCCCGTACGTGCCGGCCGGGTAGCGCTCGGTGTCGAGCGTGTACAGGTCCACCCGCGAGATCTGCTTGGCGCCGCCGAGCGTGATCGCCACGGTGTCGGGCCAGGCGCGGCCGGTGGCGTCGTTCCAGCCGTTGCCGCCGGCCCAGCCGTTGGAGGAACGGTCGCCGTCGACGACGCTGCACGGCGGGTAGTTGGCGCCGGCGTGCTGGGAGGAGGCGGTGACCGGGCGGCGCAGCGCGAGGTTGCCGCCGTTCTCGAGCTCGTCCACGGTGACGACCTCGACCGGCACGGACAGGGTCTGGGCGGGGGTGCGCAGGCGCAGGCCGTACTCACCCTGCTCGGTGCCCGGCGGGACGGCGACCAGCAGCTTCGCGCGGACCTCGTGGCCGGGCGGCAGGTAGCTGGTCAGCATCGTGCGCGAGGCGGTGAGCGGTGCGTCGATCTCGACGTTCATGGTGGCGAAGCCGGCCTTCTCGGCGTCGCTGCGCATCCCGATGTCGATCTTGGCGGGGCAGGCGGGGTCGACGCCGAGCGGCGCGACGAGGCGCTCGGCGCCCGCGACCGGGATGAGCTTGCCGGTGCCCCGGGAGGAGCCCGGCTTGACCTTGACCGACACCGAGGACGGCGGCTCGGGGTCCGGGGCCCAGGCGGCGGCGGTGGTGAGCGTGGCGACGGCGGCGACGGCCAGCGCGGCGGTGAGGGTACGCATGATCGCTCCTTCCTCAGAGCACGTTGACGCCGGGGGCGCCGTCGAGGGTGACCAGGCTGGCCCTGGTGGAGATGGGGGCGCCGGGCCGGTTCACGTAGGGGACGACCTTGAAGTCGGAGCGCCACCGGTCGCGGGTGACCTCGCAGGAGACGTAGCCGCGCTCGTAGCTGGAGAACCTCAGGTGCGGGTTGAGGGGGTCGGCGCCGCCGGGCGGGATGCCCTGGTTCGGGTTGCCGTTGCCGCCGCTGCTGATGGACGTGCAGACGAGCTCCACGCCGACGGTCCGGGAGGACGGGTCGTCGAAGTTCTCCTTCAGGTCGCCCGCCATGTTGCAGTGGATGTCGCCGGTCAGCACCACGGGGTTGCTCACCTCGCGGTCGATCATGCCCTGGAGCAGGCGGTCCTTGGCGGCCTTGTAGCCGTCCCACAGGTCCATGCTGAGCTGCTGCTCGGGGCCGGGCGCGAAGTCGAGCTGCATCATGGCGATCTGCTGGGCCAGCACGTTCCACCTGGCGCGGGAGGCGCCGAGGCCGTCGAGCAGCCACTTCTCCTGCTCGGCGCCGAGCATCTGGCGGGCCGGGTCGAGGCGGTCGTCGCAGCCGATCTGCTGGCCGTCGCCGCAGAGCTGGTCGTCCCGGTACTGGCGGGTGTCGAGCACGTTGAACTCGGCCAGGTCGCCGAAGGTGAACCGGCGATAGATCCGCGCGTCCGGCCCCTCGGGCGCGGGCACCCGGATGGGCATGTTCTCCCAGTACGCACGGAAGGCGTTGGCCCGGATGACCAGGAAGTCCTCCTCGGTGACCTCGCCGCCGGGGCCGTAGGGGCCGGCCCAGTTGTCGAGCACCTCGTGGTCGTCCCAGGTGACGATCCACGGCGCCCGGTGGTGGGCGGCCTGCAGGTCGGGGTCGCTCTTGTAGAGGCCGTACTGGATGCGGAAGCGGTCGAGGGTGTCGCACTGCACCCGGAACTGCTCGGGAACAGGGGTGTTGCGGTTGCCGCCCATCGGCAGGATGCCGAACTCGTAGAGGTAGTCGCCGAGGTGGAAGACCACGTCGGGCTCCTCCTCGGCGAGGTGGCGGTAGGCGGTGTAGTAGCCGTCCTGCCAGGCCGCGCACGAGGCGAACGCGAGCCGCATCGACTCGGGGCTGCTGCCGGCGGCGGGTGCGGTCTTGGTGCGGCCGGTGGGGCTGAGTTCGCCGCCGGCGCGGAACCGGTAGAAGTACTCGCGGCCGGCCTCCAACCCCTTGGCGTCCACGTGCACGGAGTGGCCGTACTCAGGATGGGCCCAGGTGGTGCCGCGCCGGGCGCGCCGGGTGAACGTCTCGTCCTCGGCGATCTCCCACTCGACCTTGATCTTGCCGAACGGGAGCCCCCCGAGCGGCTCCAGGGGGTCGGTCGCGAGGCGCGTCCAGAGGATGACCCGGTCGGAGAGCGGGTCGCCGGAGGCCACGCCGAGCCGGAAGGGGTAGTCGCCCTTCACGGCCGCACGTGCGGTCCAGGGGTCGGCCAGGTTGGTGGTGAAGGCTGTGGTGAAGGTTACGGCCAGTGCGGAGCCGCCGAGCCCGAGGAACGTACGTCGCGAGGGACGGTCCATGCCTGCTTCCTAAGGTGGGGGGCGAAAGCCCTCACTTTGTAGCAAGCAGGCAACGTCTTAACAAGATGCAAGTTACAAATAACATCTTCTTGCGTTACATCACCCCGAAGCGGCCGGGCGGGGGACGTGGGCGTCACGGGTTCACATCTGGGCGACCTCGACGTGGGCGTGGTGGTCGCGCAGGCGCTTGAGGAGGTCGGCGGGGGCGTTCGCGTCGACCACGACGACGTCGAAGTCGCTCAGCGGCGCCACCCGGTGCAGCGCCACCCGGGCCAGCTTCGAGCCGTCCACCGCCAGGATCCGGCGCCCGCCCGAGCGCAGCATCGCCCGTTTCACCAGCACGATCTCCTGCTCCTGGTGGAAGGCGTACTTCTCGGAGATGGCGGAGGTGGAGACCACGACGACGTCGGTGCTGACCGCCTCGACCGCGTCCACGCAGCCGAGGCCGAGAAAAGAGTCATGTGAGGCGTGATATTCACCGCCGAGCGCGATGAGCCGGATGTCGGGGTGGCCGGCCAGCAGCCTGATCGCCTCCAGGAAGTTCGTCACCACGGTCAGCGGGGCCAGCTCGTGCAGCTGCCGCGCCACGGCCAGCGCCGTGGTGGAGTCGTCGAGCATGACGGAGCTGCCGGGCTCGATCATCCGGGCCACCACGCGCGCGATCGCGTCCTTCTCCGCCGTGTGGGCCTTGAGCCGGTAGGCGATGTTGCTCTCCCACACGTTGCTGGCCTGCGCGGTGGCCCCGCCGCGGACCTTGCGCACCATCCCCTGGCGCTCCAGCTCGTCGAGGTCGCGGTGGACGGTCATCACGCTCACGCCGAAGCTCTCGGCGAGCTCGGTGACGGACGCGGAGCCCTGACGCACGATGTGCTCGGCCATGCCGTGCCAGCGCGCTGACCTGCTCGAGGTGTGCGGCCGCGAATTCACCTGGTTCTCCACCTCACTCGGACGGCAGCGAATCGTAACCCTTGACACCCATCTTGGGCGACTCGTACTCTCCCCCCATCTATCAGTTTTAACAAGTTTGATTGTTAAGTTAACAAACCCTTTTCAAAGGGAGGTGGGCGTGGCGCTCACCACCGAGATGCGGACCGCAGGCATTAAAACGTTCGCATCGGAGCCGGGCCGTCGCCGTGTCCCGGGACGGACGCCAGTCGCGGCACGGCGTGCCGGCGGGCGGGCCCACCAGGTTCTCTCGGGGGATCACACCTTCCGAACGACCGAGGAGACACAATGACCGACCTGCTGCACGACGCCCGGGTGTCTCGGGGCCAGTTCCTGCGCATGATGGGCGGCCTGGGCGCGGCCGCGTTCGCCACCGCCTGCTCCACCCGGCCCCAGACGAGCACCCCGTCGGGCGGCGGGCAGGCGACGACGGAGCTGAAGTTCATCGGCGTGTCCGACCAGAAGACCCCGATGGACCAGCTCGTGGCCGCCTACCGGCAGGCGAAGCCGGCGGTGCGGATCACCGCGTCGTACGCCCCCACCGACCAGGTGCAGACCTCGGTGCGCACCCAGCTCGGCGCCGGCAACGCCCCCGACCTGCACGTCGTCTACCCCGGCAGCGGCAGCGCGATGTCGATGTCGCAGATCGCCGAGGCCGGGCTGCTGGCGGACCTGTCGGCGCAGGCGTGGACGCGGACCATCCCCGAGGGCTTCAGGCCCGCCTTCCAGCTCGACGGCAAGACCTACATCTACTCGGCGGGCTCGTCGGTCATCGGCGCCGTCTACAACAAGAAGGCGTTCGAGCAGGCGGGCGTCGAGGCGCCGCCGACCACGTGGAGCGAGTTCCTGTCGGTCTGCGACCGGCTGAAGAAGGCCGGCGTGGTGCCGATCGCCCTGGGCGCGCAGACGCCGTGGGTGACCCAGCTCATCACGTACGCGCTGGTGCCCTCCACCGTCTACGCCAAGGATCCGTCGTTCGACGACAAGCAGCTCGCCGGGCAGGCGAGCTTCGCGCAGTCCGGCTGGCGCGAGGCCATGGAGATGTACCTGGAGCTGCAGAAGCGCGGCTTCTTCAACGACAACCCGAACGGCACCACGTTCGAGCAGCAGACGTCCATGGTCGCGACCGGCAAGGCGGCGATGGCCGTGCAGGTCTCGGCCGTGCTGCCGGATTTCCGCAAGGCCGCCTCCACCCCTGACGACCTGTCGATGTTCCCGGTGCCGGGGGCCGACGACGCGGCGGGCGTGTGGATCCCGGCCGGCGTCGTCGTCGGGCTCGGCGCCGGGGCCAAGGGCGCGAACGTCGAGGAGGCCAAGGCGTTCATCGACTTCCTCGGCAAGCAGGAGAACATCAACGCCTGGGCGAAGGCCATCGCCGCCATCCCGCTCGTGCAGGACGCCGCCTCCACCATCGACCCGGCCGTGGAGTCGTTCCTGCCGTTCACCAAGGACCGCGCGGTGCCGTTCATGGACCAGCGCTGGCCGAACGCCGAGGTGCAGCCGGTGCACTTCGCGGTGATCCAGGAGCTGCTGGCCGGCGAGTCGACCATTGACGAGGCGCTGCGGAAGATGGACGAGGCGTACCAGAAGTGACACCCGTGACGGCCCACCGGGCCCGGCCCGCGCGGGCCTCCCGGCGGCGATTCAGCGTGACCAGCCCGCCGTGGCTGTTCGCCGCGCCCGCCCTCGTGGTGTACGCGGTGGTGGTGCTCTACCCGGCGGTGAGCGGCGTGGTGTACGCGTTCACCGACTGGAGCGGCATCGGCGAGGACATGTCGTTCGTGGGCCTGGCCCAGTTCCGCACGCTGCTCGGTGACGAGCAGGCGCTCGGCTCGATCGTCAACACGCTGCTGCTGACCGTGGCCATCGTCGTCGTGCAGAACGCCGTCGGGCTGCTGCTGGCGCTCGGCGTGCACGTGCGGCTCAGGAGCCGGGCGCTGCTGCGGGTGGTGTTCTTCGCGCCGGTCGTGGTCAGCCCGGTCATGGTGGCGTTCCTGTGGAAGTACCTTTACAACCCCGACCCGTCCTCCGGCCTCAACGGGCTGCTCGGCGTGCGGGTGGACTGGCTGGGCGACCCGTCGGTCGCGCTGTGGTCGATCGCCGGCATGGTCATCTGGCAGAACGCCGGATACTCCATGGTCATCTTCCTGGCCGGTCTGGAGGGCGTGCCGCCGGAGCTGCACGAGGCCGCCAAGATCGACGGCGCGGGCACGTGGCAGCGTTTCCGCTTCGTCACCTGGCCGCTGCTCGCGCCCGCGCTGACGATCAACCTGATGCTCTCGACGATCGGCGGGCTCAAGCTGTTCGACCAGGTCTTCGCCGCCACGAACGGCGGCCCGGGCTACGCCACGGAGACGCTCTCGACGGTGCTGTACAAGCAGGCGTTCGTGTTCGGCAAGTTCGGCTACAGCACGGCGATCGCGCTGGTGCTGGCCCTGTTCGTGGCCGCCGTCTCCCTCGTCCAGGTGTACTACCTGCGCAGCCGTGAGGTGACCGCGTGAAAAGGACGTTCCTCCTCGAAATCGTGATGATCGCGGTGGCGGTCGCGTTCCTGTTCCCCGTCTACGCGCTGGTGTCGTTGTCGCTGAAGGACCCGGCGCAGATCTCGCAGTCGCCGCTGGCGCTGCCGGACCCGCCCACGTTCGCGAACTTCGCCGAGGCGTGGACGGCGGCGGCGCTCGGCCCGTCGCTGGTGAACAGCACGGTGATCACGGTGGTCAGCCTGGTGGCGCTCATCGCGCTGGGCTCGTTCGCGTCGTACTTTCTGGCCCGGGTGCGGACCCGGCTCGGCTACGGCCTGTACGTGCTCTTCCTGCTGGGCATCGTGCTGCCGTTCCAGCTGGGCATGATCCCGCTCTACCAGCTGGTGAACGACCTGGGGCTGATCGGCACCCATGCCGGGATGATCCTTTTCTACACGGGCATCCAGCTGCCGTTCACCGTCTTCCTCTACACCGGGTTCATCCGGGCGCTGCCCCGCGAGTACGCCGCCGCCGCGCAGATCGACGGGGCCTCGCACCTCGTGGCGTTCACCCGGGTCGTCTTCCCGCTGCTGCGGCCGATCACCGGCACGGTGCTGATCCTCAACGCCGTCTTCATCTGGAACGACTTCTTCACGCCGCTGGTCTACCTCGGCGGCTCCGGCTACGAGACGGTCCCGGTCAGCGTCTTCGCCTTCGTCGGCCAGTACGTCTCCCAGCACGGCCTGGTCTTCGCCGGTCTCGTGCTCGGCGCGGTGCCGATCGTGCTGGTGTTCCTGGCGCTGCAGCGTTACGTCATCAAGGGCTTCGCGAGCGGACTCAAAGGGTGAACGTCTTCGACCTGCTGCGGGAGCCGCCCGCGGCGTACTCGCCGGCGGCGATCTGGTGGTGGAGCGGCGAGCCGCTGCGCCGCGACCGGCTGCGCTGGCAGCTGGAACGCCTGGTGGCGGGCGGGGTGCGCAACCTCGTCATCCTCAACCTGGCGCCGTCGGGGCCGGGCTTCGGCGCGGACGCCGACGACCCGCCGTTCCTGTCGGAGGCGTGGTGGGAGCTGCTCGACGGGGTGTGCGCGGACGCGTACGAGCTGGGGGCGTACCTGTGGTTCTACGACCAGCTGGGCTTCTCGGGCGCCGACCTGCAGGCCCGGCTCGTGGTGGAACGCCCGGAGTTCGCCGGCCAGTGGCTGGCGCCGGACGGCTCGGTGACGCGGCGCGGCTTCGACTACCTGTCGCGTGAGGCGTGCGCGGTGCTGCTGGATCGGGTGCACGGCGAGTTCGAACGGCGGGTGGGGCACTGGTTCGGCCGGGTGATCGCCGGATCGTTCCAGGACGAGCTGCCGACGCTGCCCACGTGGTCGGCGCGGTTCGCCGAGGAGCACCTGACCCGGCGGGGCGAGGCGTTCTCGCTGGACGAGCCCGACTGGCTCGCCTACCAGCGCACGCGGGCGGAGCTCGCCGAGGAGGCGTTCTTCCGGCCGCTGGCGGAGTGGCACGAGCGGCACGGCCTGGTCAACGGCTGCGACCAGCAGGACCCGGCGCGCGCCGGGCACCCCGTGGAGGGCGTGCAACTGTACGCCGACTACGCGCGCACCCACCGCTGGTTCGGCGCGCCCGGCTCCGACCACCACGGCGACGCCCGCCTGCACGCCTCCCTCGCCCACCTGTACGGCCGGCCGCGCACGTGGATCGAGGCGTTCCACTCCAGCGGCTGGGGCGGCACGCTGGAGGAGACGTTCGACTGGCTGCTGCCGTGGCTGCGCGCGGGGGCGACGTTGTACAACCCGCACGCGGTCTACTACACGACCCGGCGCGGCTGGTGGGAGTGGGCGCCGCCGTCCACCGACTGGCGACAGCCGTACTGGCGCCACCACCGGGTGTTCGCCGACGCCGTCACCCGGTTGTGCGCGGTGTTGTCGCAGGGGCGGCACGCCTGCGACGTGGCCGTGCTGCTGCCGACGGCCACCGCTCAGGCGGGCACCGGCCCGGTATCGGTGGGAGCGGACGCCGCGCGGGCGCAGGAGGTCTACCGCGAGATCGTGGGCGACATGGCGTGGTTCGCCACGAAACCGGGCGTGCTGGACCGGCTGTGCCTGGACGCCGACGTGATCGACGAGGACTCGGTGCGGCGCGCGACCGTCGAGGACGGGCGGCTGACGGTCGCGGCGGAGGCGTACCGCGCGATCATCCTGCCCGCCGTCACGGAGCTGGACGCGGACGTCGCGGCCCGGCTCGCGGAGTTCGCCGCGGCCGGCGGGCTGGTCGTCACGGTCGGCACGCGGCCCGTCGAGCACGACCGGGTCCGGTACGCCGGCTCGCCCGCCGCGCTGGGCGAGGCACTGGCGGACCTGCCGCGCCGGGTGGAGGCTCCGGTGCCGGCGCTGGTGCGCGAGACCGACGGGACCACGCTGGTGTTCCTGACCGCGACGCACCCGATGGCGAGCAGGATCGGCGTGGGCCGCCCGGACGAGCGCGGTGTGGAGCTGGGCTGGCTGGACGCCTCCATCGACTTCGACCCCGCCCGCTACGTCCGCGACATGCGCGTCACCGTCCGGGGCGTCTCGGGCACGCCGCGCCTGGCCCGCCTCTTCGGCGGCGGCGAGCCGGTGGCGCTGCCGCACACCCGCGACGGCGACACGGTGGAGGTCGTGGTGCCGTTCGACGACGGGCCGGCCGCGTTGCTGGTCTTCGACGGCACCGAGGCCGAGCCGGCGCCGCCGCAGCCCGCGTACCCCGTGGAGAGCGATCTCGGGGACGAGTGGGACGTCGAGCTGGTGCCCACCCTGGACGACACGTGGTCCGACTTCGGCGGCGGGGCGGGCGTCGAACGCTGGACGCTGCGGACGCCGGACGGCGAGCCGGTGCACGTCACGTTCGGGCCGCACGGCGAGCAGCGGGTCGGCGACGGCCCGTGGACGCCGTCGGTCTGGTCGGCCTCGCGCGGGCTGCGCAAGGACCCCGTCCACCGCGACACGCTCGGTCCCAAGGGGCACGTGCCGGCGGAGTTCCTGGCGTTCGGCCGAGTCGCGGCGGGCACGCGGGCCTGCTTCCGCACGCTGCTGACCGTGCCGCCGGGCCCGCGGGCGTGGCTGGCCGTGGGCGCGGGGGCGGCCAAGACCCTGCGGCTCGACGGCGCCGAGTTGCTTCTTGACGATCCCGGGTACGCCGCCGTCACGCGCGCGCCGCTCGCGCCCGGCGAGCACCTGCTGGAGCTGATCCTCACCCCTGACGAGGACCTCGACCTGCGCGCCTACGTCTGCCTGGTCGCCGACCCGGCCGGCGCCGCCCGCCCCGAGTGGATCTCCGGCGCGCCGCTGGAGACGACCGTGCGGGTCGGGGACCCGGCCGCCGCCGAGCCGTTGCAGGTGGCCTCGACCGCGTCGTGCCGGGTGCTGGTCAACGGCGTGGAGGCGGGCCGGCAGGGCGGCTTCGACCCGTACGCGGAGGCGGACATCCCCCGGGTGCGCCGCTACGACGTCTCCGGCCTGCTGCGCGCGGGCGACAACACCGTACGCATCGAGTCGGACGGCTGGGTGCTGGTGGACGGCCTGGCCGTCTCCGGCCCCGGCTGGTCGCCCCGCCCGCGGGTACGCCGCCGCCAGCACGGCGAGCCCGCCGCCCTCTACCTGCGGCCGCGCCCGCATCCGCTGCCGGAGGCCGGCTGGCTCGACGGCCGGCCCACCGCGCTGCCCGCGACGTTCGCGGTGCCGGGCGCCCGCCCGCTGGTGGAGACGTTCCTGCTGGAGCCGCCGCCGGGCGCGATCTCGGTGGACGCGGGGCCGGCCGAGGTGGCCGGCGACCTGTCCGCGGGGACCGTCGAGCTGCGGGTGGCCACGCGGCCGGGCGCGCAGGGAGGCGCGGCGTTCGGCGGGCCCGTGCGGTTCGCCTGCGGGCCGGGGCGGATGCGGCTCGGCGACTGGGAGGAACGCGGCCTGCCCGGCTACAGCGGCGGCGTGCGTTACCGCACCGCCGTCACGGCGTCGGCCGGGCCCGGCCGGCTCGACCTGGGGCGGGTCCGCGGCACGGCGGAGGTCACGGTGAACGGGCGGGCGTGCGGGGTGCGGGTGTGCTCGCCGTACACGTTCGACGTGGAGCTGGACGAAGGGGTCAACACGGTCGAGATCCTCGTGCTCGGGACGCTCGGGCCGTACCTGGACGAGGTGAGCCCCACCCACTTCGTCTTCCCCGGCCAGCGCACCACCGGCCTGTTCGGCCCCGTCCGCCTGCTAACGGCCGACCGGGGGCAGGCGCCGCAGCAGCGACATGGAGACCACGGCCAGCGCGAGTGACACCACCGCGCTCACGGCCGCGACGGTGAGCAGGCCCTGGCCGAAGGCGGCCTGGGCCTGCTCCACCAGCGCCGCGGCGGGGCCCGGCGGCAGGGTGGCGGCGGTGCCGAGCGCCTCGGCGAGCGAGTCGCCCGCCTGCGGCGAACGCACCGTGGCGCCGTAGACGACCGTGCCGACGCTGCCGAGCAGCGCGATGCCCAGCGCGATGCCGAGCTGGCCGCCGCACTCCGCCAGCGCGGAGGCCGACCCGGCACGCTCCCGCGGCGCCGAGCCGACGATGAGGTTGAGCCCCAGCGCGCCCACCGGCGCCATGCCCAGGAAGCCGACCGTGACGCCGGTGACCAGCGCGCCCAGGCCGTCGCCCGTCACGACCACGGCGAACCCGGCCGCCGAGACGACCAGCCCGGTCCCGACGAGCGGACCCGGACGGAACACGCCGGCCAGGACCGGCGTGGCCAGCGAGCCCGCGGCCAGGGCCAGGGCCGGGAGCGCCATCCACGACCCGGCGGCCAGCGGCGAGAGCCCTTCGACGAGTTGCAGGTGCTGGCTGACGAACAGGTAGACGCCGCCCTGCACCACCATGGCGAGCGCCAGGATCAGCAGCGCGGCGCTGAACGTACGGCTGCCGAACAGCCGCAGGTCCACCAGCGGCTCCGCCAGCCGCCGCTGCCGCCGCACGAACGCCGCGCCGAACCCCAGGCCGACGGCGATCGCGGCGTACGCGACCGGCCGCCCGGGGTCGTCGGCCAGCTCCTTCAGGCCGTGGACCAGCGGCAGGATCGCGGCGAGCGACATCGCCACGCTGAGCAGGTCGATCCGGCCGGAGCCCCGCGCGGCCGTCTCCGGCAGCAGGGTCAGGCCACCGGCCACGACGAGGACCATCACCGGCACCGCCATGAGGAACACCGATCCCCACCAGAAGTGCTGCAGCAGCAGCCCGCCGATCACCGGCCCGGCCGCCGCCCCGCCCATGAAGCAGGCGGTGAACACGCCGATGGCCAGGGCCCGCCGCCTGGCGTCGGCGAACAGCCCGGCCACCAGCGCCAGGGACGACGGCCCCATGGCGGCGCCCGCGACGCCCAGCAGCGCGCGGGCGGCGATCAGCATCGTGGTCGAGGTGGCGTAGGCGGCCACGATGGAGGCGGCCGCGAACGCGGCCGCGCCGATCAGCAGCAGCCGCCGCCGGCCGATCCGGTCGCCGGCCGCCCCCATGGCGATCATCAAGCCGGCGATCATGAACCCGTACACGTCGGTGATCCACAGCAGCTCGGTGGCGCTGGGGTCCAGGTCGGCGGCCAGGTGCGGGAGCGCGAGCATGAGCACCGTGTTGTCCACGGCGAGCAGGAGCGTGGCCAGGGCGAGGACGGACAGGCCCAGCCACGCGCGCGCCCCGCCCCGGGTGGTTTCCGTAGTGGTCGTCATGCGATCAGCGTGGAGTCGGGACGTTCCGGTCTGATTCGGATCTGTTTAGGGTGAGGTCCATGCGCTTCGCCGTACTCGGGCCGATCGAGGCGACCACCGGTGACGGCCGGCCCGTCCGCGTGCCCGAGCTGAAGGTGCGGGCGCTCCTCGCGTTCCTGCTCGCCCACGACGGGCGGGTGGTGGCGGCCGAGCGGCTGATCGAGGGCCTGTGGGGCGACCGGCCGCCGGGCAATCCGCTGGGGGCGCTGCGGGCGAAGGCGTCGCAGCTGCGCCGGGCGCTCGACGAAGCGGAGCCGGGGGCCAGGGAGCTGATCGTCACGCGTCCGCCCGGCTACCTGCTCGACGGCGACACCGACGCGCGCCGCTTCCTGGAGACCGCCGCACGGGCCCGGGCCGCCGCCGATCCGGGCGAGCGGGCCGGGCTGCTGGCCGAGGCCCTGGCCTGGTGGCGCGGGCCGGCCTTCGCCGACTTCCCCGCCGAGCCGCTGGTGCGCGCCGCCGCCGCCCGGCTGGAGGAGCAGCGGCTGAGCGTCCTGGAGGACTACGCCGACGTACGGCTGGCGCTGGGCCAGGACGCCTCCCAGATCGGCGAGCTGACCGAGCTGGCCGCCCAGCACCCGGCGCGGGAACGCTTCCACGGCCTGCTCATGCGCGCCCTCTACCGGTCAGGGCGGCAGGCGGAGGCGCTCGAGGTCTACCGGGCCTTCCGCGCCCGGCTGCGCGACGATCTCGGCCTCGACCCAGGGCCCGAGCTCGTCGCGCTGCACCAGGCGATCCTGGAGCAGCGTCCCGAGCTGCGCCGCCCGGCGGGCCCTCCTTCGCCCGCGCCGGCCCGGCTGCCCGAGCCGCTCACCGAGCTGATCGGCCGGGACGACCTGCTCGCCGAGCTGCTCGCCCTGCCGGGTACGGCGCGGCTGGTGACGCTCACCGGCCCCGCCGGGGTGGGCAAGAGCCGGCTCGCGCTGGAGGCCGCCCGCCGGCTGAGCGGTGGATTCCCCGGCGGCGCGTACCTGGTGGAGCTGTCGTCCGTGCGCGCCGGGTCCGGGCCGGAGACGGCCGAGGCGGTCGCGGCGGCCCTCGGACTGCGCGACGACGGCGTGACCGGCCCCGACCGGCTGATCGCCACGGCCTTCGGCGGCCGCAGGGCGCTGCTGGTCCTCGACGACTGCGAGCACGTCGTGGAGCCGGTGGCCGAGCTGACCGCGCTGCTGCTGCGCGCCGGGCCCGGGCTGAGCGTCATCGCCACCGGCAGGGAGCCGCTGGGCGTCGCCGGCGAGGTCGTGCGGGAGGTGCCGCCGCTGGACGTCGAGGCGGCGATGCGGCTGTTCGCCGCCCGCGCCCGTGACGCGCTGCCGGGTTTCGCGGTGACGGCCGCGCAGGCCGGCGCCGTCGAGACGATCTGCCGCCGCCTCGACGGCCTCCCGCTGGCGCTGGAACTGGCCGCGGCCCGGGTGCGGGCGCTGGGCGTGCGCGCCGTGGCCGACCGGCTCGACGACCGCTTCCGGCTGCTGTCGGCCGGGCGGCGAGCCGGGCCGGCGCACCAGCGCACGCTGCGGGCGGCGCTCGACTGGAGCTGGGAGCTGCTGACCGAGCCCGAACGCGTCGTGCTGCGCCGCCTGGCGGTCCAGGTGGGCGGGTGCACCCTGGAGGCGGCGGAGCGGGTGTGCGCGGCACCCGCGCCGATCCCAGGCGATCCGGCCGGTCTGCTCGACCCGGCCGGACCCGGCGCGGGAGGGGACCTCGACCCCGCCGACGTCGCCGGGCTGCTCGCGCGGCTGGTCGACCGGTCCCTGGTCGTGCGGACCGGCGAGCGGTACCGGCTGCTGGAGTCCGTGGCGGCGTACGGGCTGGAGCGGCTGCGTGCGGCCGGCGAGCACGACGGCGTCCTGCACCGGTACGCCATGTACTACACGCAGTTCGCGGAGTGCGCGGAGACGTACCGGAGCGGGCCGGCCCGGCACCGCTGGGTGCGGCGGCTGGACGCCGAGACCGCCAACCTGCGCGCCGCGCTGGAGGCGGCCGTGAGCCTGGGCGACACGCGGCTGGCCGCGCGGCTGACCGGCTCGCTCGGCTGGTACCGCACCCAGACCGGACGCCCCGCGGACGCCGGGACACCGCCCGGCGAACGGAGGGCCGCCGCGCCGGTGCCGTAGCTTCCGCATCAGACGGTCGATGAGCCGCCGGCAAGGGGGCGCTCGTTCGGCCCGGGGCGGTCAGTGGCCGGTCGCGCGGCGCAGGGCGCGTTTCACCCTGCCGGGGAGCTTGAAGCGCACTCCGGTCTTGGCGGCCGTCTGGGCGGCGCGGGTGGCCGCGTGCAGGTCGCGGCGCAGCGTGCCGACCTCGCGGCGCAGCTCGACGGCGCTCTTGCGCCAGCGGCCCGCCTCGTCGCGCCACTTGGCGACCTGGGCGCGCAGCCGTTCGTTCTCCTTGGCCAGGCGGTCGGCCTCGGCCCTGGCCTCCGTCCTGGCCCGGTACGCCGCGCGCCGCCCGAGCAGCTCGACCGGCTCGCGGCCGAACCCGTACGTCTCCCCCTCCACCCACCGGACGGCGGAGACCTCGTCCACCACGTCGTCGAGCGGCTCGCCGGGCCGGGCGACGAGGCGGGCCCGGGCGAAGGACGACACACGCTCCAGGCGCGCCACGGTGACGCCCTCGGGCGTCTCCTCCAGCAGCACGCCGACCAGCCCCGCCTCGTCGGCCTTGGCCACGTTGAGCAGCCGGCTCACGGTGTCCTCGCCGGGCACCCAGCCGGCCGGTACGCGCAGCACGAACGGCACGGACGGGTGCACCTCCTCCGTGGTGGCGAGGTGGATCCTGCTCTCGTGCTCGTAGTGGCCGTGGACCAGCACCAGCTCCAGGTCCGGGTCCTTGAGCGGGGCGCGGCGGTCGCGGTCGAGCTTGTCCCACGGGCCGACCACGACCACGGACAGGTCGCCGGTCGTGCCGGCGAGCAGCGCGTCCACGGTGGCGCGGACGTTGTCGTAGCCGGCGGTGCCGTCGACCACCGCGGTCACGTACGGGATCTTCCACTGCCGGTCCGGGTGCGTGCGCAGCCACTGGTAGGCGGGGATGCGGTCGGCCACGAACGCGTGGCTGACCCGGTCGATGCGCTTCTGCTCACGCATCCGCATGGTGGGGCCCAGGTGGTAGGCGCGGGCCCGCGGCTCGGGGATGAAGACCGCGCCGGCCTGCGCGAGGCGGTAGCCCATCTCGGTGTCCTGTCCGAGGATCAGCTCGTCGTCCATGGGGCCGGCCAGCTCCACCAGGCGGGCGCTGACGGAGGTGGCGCCGCCCACGTGCAGGCTGAACGGCCGCTGCGTGCCGCGGACCAGGCCATCGGTGCGCTCGACCAGGCGGACGAGCCAGGCGTGCGGCTCGGCCGGCTCGAACGCCGCCTCCAGGTCGTCGGGCAGCACCTCGGGCGGTTCGGCCGAGGTGAACCTGATGAAGCCGGTGACGGACAGGTAGGGAGCGGTGTGGTGCCAGCGCATGTGCGCCTCGATGGCCCCGGGGGTGAGCACCACGTCGGAGTCGAGCCAGTGGATGACGTCGCCCGTGGCCTCCGCCAGGCCCGCGTTGCGGGCGCAGGCGCGGCCGGGCTGTTCGCACAGGACCAGGCGGGCGTCCACGCCCTGCGGCAGCCGCAGCGGCGGCACGCTGCCGTTGTCGACCACGATGATCTCGGTCAGCTCCGCCGGGTACGTCTGCCGCGCCAGCGCCTGCAGCACCAGGTCGAGCTTCCGCTGCCCGCCGTAGGCCGGGATGATCACGCTGACCCGCAGCTCGGGTGTGAAGTGCTCCGGCGGCTGGAGGACCCGGTAGTCGTTACCGCGCACCCGTGCCACGCCGCCTCCGTCAGGCGGCTGGGGGCGGTCTTCTGGGGATGTCGCGGACATACGTGCAGACGCTCCTCAGCGGTCGGCTCGGTGACTGCGGCAACACACTTTACGCCGCTTTTCCGGGGGAACCTCCTGGTCACCCCTCTTCCGAGGCGTGTTCACACAGGTCATCCCGCACAGTAACCTCACAGAATCTTCCATGACGCTCCCTCGGGCGGCCCGACGACCGTAAAGGGGGTTTAAAGGGGGGTCGCGATGGTTACGCAGCGTATCGGAGTAGTGTGATGTGTCGCGTGCGGCGTGACTCTGGACACTATCTCGACATCTCGGGGCCGATTCTCAGTCAATCTCCAGAAACTGGCGGTACCCTCGCCCATCATGATGTGGCAGCGTAGAGTCAGCGGCGCGCTGGCCAAGTACGCGGGTTTCCGAATCGAACGAGTAGGAAAAAGCGGAAAGGTCGTGCCAGAACGGCCGGCGCCGAAGAAGAAGCCCGCCGAGGTGTCGTTCCGGCCACCGGCCGACCCAGAGGCCGATCGCCTGCTCACCGCCCCCGTGTTCGTCATCTCCCCCGTGCGGTCGGGCTCGACGCTGCTGCGCTCGATGATGAACGCCCACCCCGACCTGCACGCCCCGCACGAGCTGCACGTCCGCAGGCTCAGCGTGGACTTCGGCACCGGGCTGGCGGAACGAGCGATGGCCGCCCTCGGCCACAACCGCGCCGACCTCGAACACCTGCTGTGGGACCGCGTGCTCCACCGCGAGCTGGTACGCAGCGGAAAGCGCTACATCGTCGACAAGACGCCGGCCAACGCCTTCGCCTACGACCGCATCGCGGCGTGCTGGCCGGACGCGCGCTACATCTTCCTGCTGCGCCACCCCGCCTCGATCGCGACGTCGTGGCACGAGGCGAGCCCCGACAAGCGCACGCCGGAGGAGGCCGCGACCGACGCGCTGCGTTACATGAAGGCCGTGGAGCGCGCCAGGAAGGCGCTGCCCGGCCTGACCGTGCGGTACGAGGACCTGACCGGCGAGCCGGAGAAGACCGCCCGCAGCATCTGCGAGTTCCTCGGCATCGACTGGGCCCCCGAGATGCTCACCTACGGCACTCCCGACGTCGTGACGAAGGGGCTCGGCGACTGGAAGGACAAGATCCGTTCGGGCGAGGTCCAGCCGGGCCGCGACCTGCCGTCGCCGGACGAGATCCCCGAGGTGCTGAAGCCCATGTGCCAGACCTGGGAGTACCTGCCATGAAGATCCGCTACATGCTGGTGCACGCCTACGGCATGGGCGGCACGATCCGCACGGTCGTCAACCAGGCCAACGCGATGGCCGAGGCGGGCCACGACGTCGAGATCGTCAGCGCGGTGCGCCGCCGTACCAAGCCGCAGTTCGAGATCGACGAACGGGTGAAGGTGTGGGCGCTGGTCGACCAGCGTGACGGCGTGGTGCCCGACTCCTTCGCCCGCAAGGTGTGGCGGCGCGCCCGCGGCAAGATCGTGCCGTACGGCGAGTTCGCGGCCCACTACTTCACCCAGCGGGTGGAGAGCGCGCTGATCGACTACGTGTCCTCGGTCCAGGACGGCATCCTGGTGACCACCCGCCCGGCGCTCAACCTGATCTCGGCCCGCCGGGGCTCCAGCAAGGCCGTCCGGGTGGCGCAGGAGCACATGAACCTGGCCTCGTACCATCCGGCCGTGCGCGAGCACATCACCCGCTACTACGGCAGCTTCGACGCGGTCGCGGTGCTGACGGAGACCAGTCGCAAGGAATACCGCGCGATCTTCAAGGACATGCCGATCGTCCGCATCCCGAACGCCGTGCCGATGGAGCACCGCAAGCACTCCGACCACAGCAACCCGATCGTCATCGCGGCCGGCCGGTTGGTGCCCCAGAAGGGCTTCGACATGCTCATCCCGGCCTTCGCCTCGATCGCGCAGGCCCACCCCGAGTGGAAGCTGCAGATCTTCGGCACCGGACCGCTCCAGCAGAAGCTGCAGAACCGCATCGACAAGCAGGAGATGGGCGATCGCATCACGCTCATGGGGCGCAGCGACCGCCTCCACGAGGAGCTCGCCAAGGCGTCGATCTACGCGCTGAGCTCCCGGATGGAGGGGCTGCCGATGGCGATGATCGAGGCGATGGGCCACGCCCTGCCGATCGTCGCCTTCGACTGCCCGACCGGTCCGGCCGACGTGCTGACGCCGGGCAAGGACGGCCTGCTGGTGCCGCGGCGCGACGTTCCGAAGCTCGGTGAGGCGCTGTCGCAGGTGATGAGCGACGCCGACCTGCGCCGGCGCATGGGCGCCGCGGCCGCGGAGACCGCCCGCGGCTACACGCCGCAGGTCGTCATGCCGCTGTGGGAGGAGCTGTACACCGCGCTGCTCAACCGCGCCCCCATCGCCCACGACTACGGCGCCGTGCGCCACTGACCGTCCCGGGTCGACCGGACACGCCGTCCCCGGCCCCGCTCCGGCGGACCGGGGACGGCGTGCGTTCAAGGGCGTCCCGTGCCGAGGTCAAGGTCGCGTCCGCCGGACCGCGCCCGGGATAGGAATGACCCCATGGGGCACGTACGGCTGCCGCGCCACCACACCGGCACGATCGACCACCCGCTCGCGTACGAGGTGTCCGCCGCGGTGTGGTTCCTGGGGGCGCGCCGCGCGGTGTTCACCCGGCTGGCCGCCATGGTCCGGCCGCGCGCCGGGGACCGCATCCTCGACGTGGGCTGCGGCACCGGCTACCTCACCCGCATCCTCTCCCCCGTGGCCGGGCCCGCGGGCGAGGTGACCGGCCTCGACCCCTCCCCCGCGATGATCCAGTACGCCGCCGCCCGCGCCCGCGGCAACTGCAGGTACGTCCTCGGCGGCGCCCAGACCCTGCCGTTCCCCGACGGATCGTTCGACGCGGTGACCGCCACCCTGGTCGTCCACCACATCCCCGCCGACGACCGGCCGGAGGCGCTGGGCGAGATGTACCGGGTGCTGCGGCCGGGAGGGCGGCTGCTCGTCGTCGAGTCCCGCCCGCTCGCCGGCCGTCTCGGGCCGACGGAGTGCGACCTCCGCGACGTGCTGGGCTCGCTGATCGTCGACGCCGGGTTCCAGGTGGAGTCGGAGGGCGAGCTGCCGTACCTGCTGTACTACGTGCGCGCGGCGCGGCCGTAGGAGGGGGCGGGGCCGGGCGTGTCCTCCCGGCGGGCGGCGAGGACGCCCACGGCGCTGAAGACCGCGGCGATCACCCACGCGATCGGGCCCTGCAGCCCCGGCCACAGTGGCGCGTAGCCCGGCACGAGGACGAACAGCACGAACGCCGTGTCGAGCAGGGACACCAGGACGAGGTTGATCCAGAAGCCCGCCCTGGAGTTGCGCCAGTTCATCACCGCGCCGACGATGATCGCGACGACGGCGCCGGCCAGGATGTTCCACGCGTCCTGGAAGACGCGGGCCTGCACCATGCCCGGATCGAGCGACCACCCGAGCGTCAGCAGGGCGTAGGCCGCGTTGATGTGCACCAGGCCCCAGAGGATGTAGAAGATCGCCCCGATCTTCGGGGCAAGCCGATTCATGTGTCGTCACTCCCGTTCGAGGAGTCGTGTGGCTCGTACGCGTCCTGGCCGCCGCATGGCCCCGTAGGGGCCCGGTGACCAGCATGTTCACTTTCGCCCCGCCGAGCTATGCTGTCCAACGAAGACCTTCGATCGCTGCCATCGATTCGGGGAATACCGATGGAGTTGCGGCAACTCGAGCACTTCGTGGTGCTCGCCGAGCATTCGAGCTTCACCAGGGCGGCCGAGCGGCTCAACCTCGTGCAGTCGGCCCTGTCGGTGTCGATCAGGAAACTGGAGAAGGACCTGGGCGCCGCGCTGTTCGAGCGGACGAGTCGCGGCGTGCGGCTGACCCAGGCGGGTGAGGCGCTGCTCCCCGCCGCCCTGCGGGTCCTGCGGGAGGTCGAGGCCGCCAGGGACGAGGTGGCCGCCGTTCGCGGCGTGGT
Organism: Nonomuraea aridisoli; assembly: GCF_003236395.1. GTDB lineage: Bacteria > Actinomycetota > Actinomycetes > Streptosporangiales > Streptosporangiaceae > Nonomuraea > Nonomuraea aridisoli. The sequence goes on from NZ_POUD01000019.1 coordinate 42,755, forward strand.
GCGGGGGCGACTCCGGATCGGCATGATGCAGTCGCTGGCCCTCATCGACGCCGGCACGTTGTTCACGAAGTTCCACCGCGCGCATCCCGGTGTGGTCATCGAGCCCCGGCCCGCTCCGGGCGGTTCCCTGACTCTCGCCCGTCAGGTGCGCGACGGCGACCTCGACCTGGCGTTCGCGTGGGTGCCGCCGGCGTGGGCGCACGGGTTGCGCGTGGCCGAGCTGGCCCGCGAACCGATCGTGCTGGCGGCGCCGGCGGACCACCGCCTGCCCGACGGGGAGGTGCGGATCGCCGATCTGGACGGGGAGGCGTTCGTCGACTTCCCGGAGGGCTGGGGCGCCCGGGCGCTGACCGACGAGGCGTTCCGGGAGGCGGGCGTGCGCCGGAGCGTCGCGGTGGAGGTGGCCGACATCATGACGTGCGCCGAGCTGGTCCGTGCCGGGTTCGGCGTCGCCATCGTGCCCAGATCCCACGTCAGGCGGGCGCGGGGGCTGGTGTGGCGGCGCGTGGCCGGTCTGCCGCCGTGGGGCGTGTCGCTGGTCGCGCCGTCCGGCAGGCGGCTCACGTCGGCCGCCTCCGCCTTCGCGGATCTGGTCTGTACGACGTTCGGCGTCACGCTGTCGCCGTGAGGCCGCTCAGGCGGGGGTCAGCGTCCGTTCCTTGCGCAGGAAAGCGGTGAGCCGGTCGAGCGGCCAGGTGTTGATCACGTCGTCGGCGGTCAGCCAGCCGCGCTGGGCGGCGCCGATGCCGTAGCGGAGGTTCGCCAGGTGGCCGACGGCGTGGGCGTCACTGTCGACGGCGAACTTCACGCCCTGCCGCCTGGCCCGCCTGACCAGATCGGCGGCCAGGTCGAGGCGGTCGGGGAAGGCGTTGACCTCCAGCGCGGTCCCGGTGCGGGCGCACGCCTCGAAGACGGCCTCCCAGTCGGCGTCGATCGGCGGGCGGCGGCCGATCAGCCGGGCGCTGGGATGGCCGATGACGTTGACGCACGGGTTCTCCGCGGCGCGGACGAGTCGCCTGGTCGTCCGGTCGCGGGGCAGGTCGAAATGCGAGTGCACGGAGGCGACGCAGACGTCGAACTCGGCCAGCACGTCGGCCGGCCAGTCCACGTCGCCGTCGGGGCCGATGTTGAGTTCGACGCCGTGCAGGAGCCTGACCGGGCAGGTTTCGTCCAGCTCGCGCAGCCGCTCGCGTTGGCTGCGGGCCTTGTCCAGGGTCATCCGCTGCATGAACAGGTCGGGCCCGTGGTCGCTGACGGCGTAGTACGCGTAGCCGCGTTCCGCGGCGGCGGCCGCCATCTCCTCCAGCGACGCCAGGCCGTCGGTGAGGTCGGTGTGGGTGTGCAGGTCGCCGCGCACGTCGTTCTCGGTCACCAGGTCCGGCAGCCGGCCGGCCAGCGCGGCCTCGATCTCGCCGGTGTCCTCGCGCAAGGGAGGCGGGATCCAGGGCAGGCCGAGCCGCCGGTAGACCTCCTCCTCGGTCTTGGAGACGACCAGCTCGTCGGTGCCGGCGTCGAACAGCCCGTACTCCGAGAGCTTGAGCTTGTGGTGACCGGCGATCTCGCGGGTGCGGATGTTGTGCGCCTTGGCGCCGGTGAAGTACTGCATGGCCGCGCCCCAAGCGGCCGGGGGCACGACGCGGAGGTCGACCTGGAGGCCCTGTTCCGTCCTGACGGAGGTCTTCTTGTCGCCGCGCACGATCACCTCGGTGACCTGGGGCAGGGCGACGAAGGCGGACATGAGCGCCTTGGGGCGGTTGGAGGTGGCGAGGATGTCGATGTCGCCGATGGTGTCCTTCATGCGGCGCAGCGACCCGGCGTAGCCGCAGCGGCGGCAGCCGTGCACCTTCTGGAGCGCCGCCACGATGTCCTCGGCCAGCGGCATGGCCACGCCGAGGTGGACACGTTCGGCGGCCTGGCGCAGCAGGGCGATGCCGTGCAGCAGGTTCTCCCCGCTCTTGGGGCCGAACCCCGGCACGTCGTCCAGCGCGCCGGCGTGGATGGCGGCCTCCAGGCTCTCCGGCGAGTCCACGCCCAGGCTCTGGTGCAGCGCCATCGCGCGTTTGGGCCCCAGCGTGGGGATGCGGGTGAGTGCGCGCACTCCTGCGGGGATGCGGGCGCGCAACTCCTCGAGCTTCGCCATGCTGCCGGTACGCAGGTACGCGGCGACCTTGCCGGCGATCGACTCGCCCACGTTGGGGATCTGTTTGAGGGCGGTGGCGTCGTAATCGGCGATGTCGGCGGGGTACGCGCCGATGGAGCGGGACGCCTTCTGGTAAACGCGGATCTTGAAGTCTTCTGCGCCGGTGATGGCCAGCAGGTCAGCGTACTCCTCCAGCACGGCGGCCACGTCGTCGTTGGTGCGTGCCATGTCGCTTCCCCCTGACACGGCGCATGCCAGGGCGGCGTCGAGTGTCGCCGCACTCGCGTCGTCCTGGCTACGTCATGTTGTGCTTTCCCGGACCCTCCCGGGCGGGCGACGTCGTCAGCGGCGACGCCTGCGGCGGCGAGCACTCCGCGAGCTGTCGGAGCCGCCACGACCTCCCGGGTGCGGGTAGGGGTCGTACGCTGGTCGGAATCCGAGTCCGAGGTACTGGCGGATCGTCATTGATTCCCCCGTATATCGCGTGCCGGACGATTTTCCCGGACCGGCACTTCTCTTATCGATTGGATATCTCCGGCAACCAGCCAGCTATAACGAAACTTCCCAGGATTTCCGAATCATGGAGAATCGACACGGTTTTTTACCCGCAGCGTACCCGCACGTTCCCTAGCCGACCGGGCCGCGGACCGCGCCTTTCGGAGGCCTGCGGTAGGTGACGACCTTGTCGCCCTTCCCCTCCGGCCAGGGCCAGCGTGTACGTCGTGCCGCGCAGCACCCCTCTGGTCCGGCGCACGGCCTCGACCTCGACCGCGACCGGCGCGGCGGGTGCGCCGACGCCGACGAGCAGGTCCGTGGCCGGCCACAGCAGGGCGACCTGGTACCCGGCGAACTCGGCGACGAACTCCTCGATCGCGCCTCTGGGGCCGATCCACAGCGGCATGGCCGCGCGAGGTTGACGGCCGCGGGGACCAGCGGGAGCAGCACGGCCACGGCCGCGAACGGCCAGGGGCCTGTGGTCGCCGGACGTGCGGCGGGCCGCCGAGGTCGTGCGCGGAGCGGGCCTCCCAGACGGCCCGAACACGTCGAGGACGCCGAGGACCATGAACCCCACCAGGCCGCCGCCGAACGAGACGATCGAGAACCCACCCGACGACAGCAGCGACAGCACTGCCAGACCACGCCGGTCCGTACGGGAGCGTCGCTCCAGCGCGGGGTCGTCGGCCTGGCCCACCCCAGCCACACCACGTCTCGATGAGCTGAGAGACGCAGCCCGCAAATGGTTCGCGGACCACCGGCGGCTCCTGGTTGGCTGGGGCGTATGAGAACCCGGCGCCGCGAGTGGACCGAGCTCCCGGTCGTCATGAGACGGGCAGTCGAATACCGGTTGGGCTCTACCGTGCGGGACTTCGAGGAACGTCAAGGCGGGTTCTCCTTCGGCGTTCTCGGTGTCGCCACGCTGACCACCGGCGAGCAGGTGTTCATCAAGGCCGTAGGCGACGATGCGGCCGGCGTGCGTGACTGTCGGACCGAGACGGTTGTGGCCGCCGCGTTGCCCCGGACGGTGCCCACGCCACGGCTGCGATTCGCATGTGAGCTGGCCGGGTGGCTCCTGCTGTGCTTCGAGATCACGCCGGGCGCGCAGCCGCATAAGCCATGGTGGCCCGATGAGCTGTCCGCCGCGTTGGAGGCGCTGGCCGTGTGCGCCAGAGAGTTGACGCCCTCGCCGATCGGCGGCCTGCCAACGCTGGCCGAGCGGATGGCCGGACGGTGTGAGACCTGGCGGGAGCTTGAGCGCAACGGTGTCCGGGGCGCGGTCACCGTTGACAGCATGGGGGGAATGGGAACGCGAGCACCTGTCCCGTCTCGCCTCCGCCGAAGCGATGTGGACGGAACTGGCGGTCGGTGACACGCTCCTGCATTTCGATCTGCGCTTCGACAACATCCTCGAGCGCTCCCGAGCAGACGGGCGTAGACCAGGGCGGTGTCGCTACCGCAGCAAGATCCTGACCTTGCGCTCGACCGCGTAGGGCGCGGTGTCGCCGCTCTCATCGCGACCGCGCCGGGCGTAGGTGAGAACACTGAACCGCTCGGCCAGCAGCGCCCCCAGCCATGGATGGAGTCGAACCCGGAGTAGCCCCCCGCAGGGTCGACCATGACCAGCGTCGGTCCGGCGCCGGATCGTTCCTAGGCGATCTCTGTGCCGTCCGCGGCGAGCGGACGGTTCTCGTGTGTGCGCATGGTGCCTCGCTCGCACGCCGCCGTCATCGATCAGACCGCGCGGGTGCGGGACGCATCGGCCGTCACCAGCGCTCCACGAGGTGTTCGCGGCCGGCGGGCGGATCGTACGGCTCGGGCCAGAAGTCGGTGATGCGGCTGATCAGGCCCTCGGCGGACAGCTCGAACCACGCGCACGCGTCCTGTGGCTCGTCGCCGACGCGGGCGTCGAGCCAGGCCGCGGCGTGACGGCCGTCGGCGACGACGTGGCGCACCTTCAGATGCCAGTCACCCGGATAGTCGGTGTTGAACTGGAGATAGGCGGTCTTGCCCTGGATGCGCTCCCGCGTCTGCGGCATCTCGTAGACGACGTCGTCGGTGAGCAGGGCGGCGAAGGCGTCCCAGTCGCGTCTCTCTGCGGTGTCGACGTAGGCGTGCACGACGCTGCGGGTGCGGGAGGTCTCGTCCATGCGCGGAACCCTAACGGCCGCCACCGACGTTTCCGCGCCCTCGCCGGGCCGGTCCGGCCGGCGGTGGCGGCCGACATAAACTGCCCGATATGCGGCGTTTGATCAGTACGGTGGTCGTGGTGGCGGGCGAGGGCGCCGGAGACGTGGTCGCGGGCCTGGAGGGGCTGCACAACGTACGGGCGATCCCCCGGGGAGATCGGCGGCCCGCCGAGGTGATGGAACTCGCGGGGCGGTCGTCGGCGACGTACGTGGTGCACGACGCCGACCCGCTGGCCGACGTCGCCGCGGCCTGGACGGCGTTCTTCGACGGCACGGCTCCCACCGGCGCCCTGGAGGTCGCCGTCGAGACGGCGCTGGCCGAGTTGCGCGCCGACCGGCTCGTTCTGCCCGACTACTACCTGGTGCTGGACCCCGACGGGATGACGGCGACCTGGCGGCACTGGTGGCTCGGCGTCCTGGCGGGCGCCGCGCCGGTACGCGTGGTGCCGGTGCACGCCTCGGCGTCGGCGGTCGGCCAGGAGCTGGGCCGCCTGACCGCCGGCCGGTGGTGGCCCGCCGACCTGGAGGGCTGGCTCCGCGGGCTCCCCCGCGTGATCCCCGACCAGGTCGGCCTCTCGTAAGCCGGACGCTGCCGCGTCGCATCCGATCGGGCACACCCCGAGGGATGCGTCCAGCCGCCCGGGTCCTGCGCCGGAAGGTCGTCCCGTCGAGATCGGCGATCCGCACACTCCTTCGGGCAGGCGGCGGTCCCCCGGCGCCGCCGACGCGATGGCGCGGGCGGCGTCGCCCATCTCCTGTCAGTCGGCGGTCGCCCGTTTCCTGCCGGGCTGGCGATCGACCGCGTCATGCCGAACTGGGGTCACCCGCTTTCCGCCGGACGGTGGTCGCCCGCTTCTGCCGGGTGGCCCGATGGTCACCTGCGGACGCGGGCGCGGGCGAGCATCGCCAGGCTTGCTGGGCGCAATGGGTCGGATCGGTTCCAGAGGCGGGCGTCGACCGCGTCGCGCTGGCCGACGTGCTCGACCGCCTCGAGGCCGTGTTCCGCCAGCAGGGACGCCATGTCCTGCGGCCCGAGACATGTCAGCCAGGGCTCACCCTGGCCGGCCGAGAAGGACATGATCGCCTCCGCGTACGCGCGGCCGTCGGCGTCCCGCAGTTCGTCGGGGACGATGTGGTCGATGACCGCTTCGGTGCCGGAGGCGAAGCCGGCGATCAGGTCCAAGGTCGCGTCGATGGCCGCACGGGTGAGGTACATCGTGACCCCGAGCCAGCTCACGAACGCCGGCCGGGACGGGTCGAACCCCTCCTGCGCCAGTCGGCCTGCCGGTGAATCGGCCTCCAGATCCGCCGGGACGAAGGCCAGCGCGGGCGGGACGGCGATCCCCGCCTCGGCCAGTCGCCGGCGTTTCTACTCCTGGGTCGCGGGATGGTCGACCTCGAAGACGCGGAGGCGTTCCGCATGCGGTGAGCGGTAGGCGAAGGTGTCCAGGCCCGCGCCGAGGACGACGTACTGCGCGACCCCGCGTCGGACGGCGTCGGCGAGGCGGTCCTCGGTGTAGCGGCTGCGCGTGACGGTCATGGTCCGCGCGCTGGAGAGGATGAGATGGTCGCCGTGCTCGCGGTGGTAGCCGATGAGTTCCTCGGCGCGATCGCCGAGAAGGGCTCGCGCCACCGTGTCGCGGAAGATGAGAGGTTCGCGGTCGACGACCAGGTGGGCCGCCCGCGCCGCCGCCGCGGTCAACGCGGTCTGGCTCGGTTCTCGGTTGTTCATCACGGCCGAGAAATTACTTTGGCTTTTCTTTGATGACAAAACGAGAATAGCACAGAAAGAAAAATTATCTAAGACATGAACAATTGCAATTTGATTTCGTGCAGCGGGATTCGTGGTCTGGCGAGCGGCCGGCGCCCCGCGCGGTGGTCAGCGGTTGTGCCAGTGGGGTGGGCGGTTCTCGGTCATGGCTCGCCAGCCCTCGGCGGCGTCCTCGGTGAAAAGGGCTTCGTCCAGAGCGGGGGACGGGTGGGTGATGGCGTCGATCGGGTCCGGGATGGCGGCGGTCTCGGACAGGATCCGGAGTGAGGCGCGTACGGCTGGGGGTGCGACGGCCAGGAGGTCCTGGGCCAGGGCGCGGGCGCCCTCCAACGCGCCGCCCGGTTGTGTCACGCGGTTGACCAGGCCGTGCCGGTGGGCTTCCGCGGCCGTGAGGTGACGGCCGGTGAGGACGAGCTCCGTTGCCAGCTTGGCGGGCAGGGCGCGGGCCAGCCGGACGAGGCCTCCTCCGGTCGCCACCTGGCCGGCCCTCATCTGGTCCAGCGCGAAGACGGCGGTCTCGTCGGCGACGACGAGGTGGCAGGCGAGCACGACCTCGAAGGCGGCCCCCAGGACGGGGCCGTTGACCGCGGCGATGACCGGCTTCGCCATGCCACGCCGAGCGGTCAGTCCTGCCAGGCCGGTCTTCGGCGGGGGCGGGCTCACCACACTCTTCGCCGAGGGCCGACCCGACAGGCCCGACTCCGGCTCAACCCGATCCGACGGGCTGGGCTTCGGCTCCGGGCGGTTGGAGAGGTCGTCGTTCGTCGGGAGCGGGTCGGTGGGCGTTCCGGTGAGGATCGCGACCCACAGGTCAGGGTCGGCGAAGAAGGCGTCGAAGACCTGGTCGAGCTCGTCGTGGGCGGCTTCGAGCCGATCGACGGCGACCTCGAGGACGTGCCCGTCGCGGCGGACGTGCACGTGCGCGTAGTCGTCGCGCAGGCCGGCCGGCCGGGGCGGGAACAGCTCGTCCATCCGCGCGTCCCCGAGCGTGACGCGGTTGCCGAAGCCGAAGGAGCGTACGTAGACGCGGCGGCCGATCGGCTCGCCGGTGGTGAGCAGGTCGAGCACCGCGTCGTCGCCGTCGGCGGTCATGGCGAGGAAGCGGCGGCCGTCGGCCTTCAGCCGTCCGACGACGATGCCGGTGCGCCTGCCGTCGCGCCCGTGCTTGACGGTGTACGTCTCGATGGTGGCCCAGCCGTCAGGGTGGGCCACCTGCCCGACGGCCGGCCAGGAGTCGATCTCGGCCTGGAGGGTCGCGCTGCGGCCGGGCAGCCAGGGCGCCGGGGTGGTGGAGTAGACCCCGGCGGAGTACTTGCTCAGCATGCCGCCGTTCGCCCCGACCAGCCCGTACGCTCCGGGTTGCGCGCGCATCCGCCGCACGATCTCGGCGATGGCGTGCAGCGAGTAGGCGTTGCCGGGTCCGCCGAAGAACGGCAGGCCGCCGGTCACCGTCAGCTCGCGCGAGCCGTCCATGGGCAGCCCGAGGCCCTCGCAGACGTGGGAGACCGCGATCGGGAAGCAGCTGTACAGGTCGATGGCGGCCAGGTCGCCGGCACCGATGCCGGCCAGCTCCAGCGCGTGGCGGGCGGCCATGACGGAGGCGGGGCCCCTGCTGAGGTCGGCGCGTTCCAGCAGGTCGCGTTCGCGCAGGTCGGCGTGGCCGTGCAGGAACACCCAGCGGTCGCGCGGCACCCCCAGCCGCTCCGCCTCCTCCACCGATGTCAACAGCACGGCCGCGCCCTGGTTGACCTTCTCGCGGGCCACGAGGTATCGGGTGTACGGGTCGGCGATGGGACGGTTGCGCTCCGACGGGGTGACGAGCTCCTCCGCCGTGCGTTCGACGGGCGCGGCGGCGTGGGGGTTCGCGGCGGCGATCTTCGTGAACGGCGCGAACAGGGCGCCCATGCCGGCGGCGTACTCCTCGCGGCTCTGGCCGAGCCGGGCGCGGCGGGCGTTGTCGAACAGGGCGTACTGGGTGGGGGCGTCGGTGAGCCCGTGCGCGATCAGCGCCCGGGAGACGAGCCCGGCCAGGCCGTACCCGCGGTCTTCGAGGTCGCCGTCGACGTTCTCGGTGAAGTCGGGCCGGTCCGCGGCCCCGGCGAGGTGCTGGGCGGTGGAGATCGCCTCGGAGCCGACGATCAGGGCCGCCCGGGCGCCGCCGGCCGCGATCGTCGCGGCCAACTCGTTGACGAGATGTTGCGGCGACTGGCCGCCCACCACCTCGAGGATCGCCCGCCGGGGCGCGGCGCCGATCCGGCGGGCGACGGACCTGGGGTAGTTGGCGGACCTGCCGAGGGGCGCCCGCGCGCCCGGCGTGGAGATCTCGAACTGGCGCACGCCCGCCACCGTGTCCACGGCGGCGGCCACCTCGGCGGGGTCGGCGCCGGTGTCGGCGAGGGCCTCGCGCGCGGCGGCCGCGCCCAGCTCGACGGCCGACAGCCGCTGGTAGCCGGGCTCGTCGATCCGCTCGGACGCCTGTCCTGCGCCCACCAGCACCGGCGTACGGGGATCAACACCCTCGAACCGCTTCAAGCCCACCACCAGACACAATTTATAGACGCATTCCGTCCCAAAAGTGCCGAACAACGGGAGCGTAACCGCGTCCGCGAGGCCCGGCAAGCATGATCGGCGGGACATTCCCGAATCGGGACCGGTATCAACCCCGTGCCCCTATCATCTCTGCCCTCTTCGCAGACCGATTCCAGGCAGGAGATCCTCAGTGAAGCGCTTCATCCCCCCATGCCTGCTCGCCGTCGCCGCCCTGTCGGGCTGCTCGATCACGAACGTCGAGCCCGACGAGGGCGGCATCGTCTACGACGCGGGCATGTTCAGCTCCACGAAGTTCCAGGAGTGCCTCAGCCCGTCCACCCGCGACATCTCCGGGCCGGGCGACGAGGGCTACCGCTACCCGAACGGCCAGCGCACGTACGACTTCTCCGGCCGGGACGAGTCGGAGGGCAGTCAGATCACGTCGGTCAGCCGGGACGGCCAGGTCATGACGATGTCCGGCGGGCTGACGTTCTACTTCTCCGCCTCCGACTGCAAGAAGCTGCAGTCCTTCCACGAGAACATCGGCAAGAAGTACGCCGCCTACGAGTCCGACGGCTGGACCCGGATGTTGCAGTTCTACATCGGCAACAGCGTCGAGCGGGCGATGGACGAGGCGACGCTCAAGTACAACTGGCGCGACCTCTACGCCGACCCCGCCAAGAAGGCCCTGTGGGAGCAGGACATGGCCAAGCTGACCAACCAGTACGTGGCCGCCCTGACGCAGGGGCAGTACTTCGAACGGCTGCAGTTCATCATCCGCCAGCCGGAGCCGCCCGAGGCGATCGTGAACGCCCAGACCGAGACGCAGGCCGCGCAGGAGCGGCAGAAGGCCCAGGAGGCGGAGAACACCCGCGCGCTGACCGAGCTGAAGTCGCTGGAGCAGCTGGCGAAGGTGCTCGGGCCGCAGGGCGCGATCCTCTACAAGGCCATCCAGGACGGCAAGATCTCGATCGTCCCGGTGCCGACGGGCAGCGCCGTGAACGTCACCCCGAACAACCCGTGAGGAACGCCGCCACCGTGGCGGTGAACCGGCCGGGATCGTCGAGCCACGGGTAGTGGCCCGCTCCCGGCTGGACGACGTACTCGGCGCCGGGGAGCAGCGCCGCGAGGCCGGCCACGACGCCGGGCAGGGAGTTGAGGTCGAGCTCGCCGGCGAGCACCAGCGCCGGCGCGGGGAGGGAGCCGAGCGCGGCGCGGATGGCCTCGGGGTCGAACGCGCCCTCGACGGCGAAGACGGCGGCGGCCTCCGCGTTGCGGCGACCCTCCTGGGCGGCCAGGTGGGCCTGGGCCCGGGCGTCCCATCGGCCGTAGAAGAAGGGGTCGACGGCCTCCCAGTCGTCGCCGTCACCGGCCACGATCGCCTCGAGGGCGGTGTACGCGGGGCCGAACCAGGGCTCGTCCGCGCGGAGCCGGGCCGCCTCGAGCCGCTCCCGGCCGGTGGGGGCGAGGGCGACGGCCACGGTGCTCGGCGTGATGAGGGCGAGCCTGGCGACGCGCTCGGGGTGCCGGACGGCGTACAGGAGGGCGAGGTTGGCGCCGGCGCAGTGGGCGAGCAGGTCGATCCGGTCGAGGCCGAGGTGCTCGCGCAGCGCCTCGACGTCGCGGACGAGCCGGTCGCAGCGGTACGAGGCCGGGTCGGCGGGGGTCGCGGACCGGCCGGTGCCGCGCGGGTCGTGCAGGACCAGCCGCCGGTGGGCGGACAGGCCGCCGAGGTCGCCGAGATAGCCGGCGTCCTGCGTGCCGCCGGGCAGGCAGATCACCGGGCTCCCCTGGCCGGAGAGGTGGTAGGCCAGCTCGGTGCCGTCGGGCGCGGAGAAGGAGGGCATGACCGACGAGCGTGTCAGCGCCGCACCCGCCACGGCAACCGATTATCTCCGTCTCGCATTCCGATACAAATTTGCTCACGATACGGACACCTGCTTGGGTGACCCCATGAGGACGAGTGAGGTCATCGTGGTGGGCGGCGGCGTGGCGGGGCTGCAGGCGGCGCTGGTGCTGGCGCGTGCGCGTCGCGCCGTGACGGTCGTCGACGGCGGCGAGCCCCGCAACGCGCGTTCGCACGCCGTGCACAACCTGGCCGGGCACGAGGGCGTGGCGCCGGGCCGCCTGCTGGAGCTCGCGCGCGACGACGCCCGCCGCTACGGCGCCGAGATCGTCCCCGGCCTGGTGACGGAGGCGGAGCGGGAGGGGCCGCGATGGCAGGTCGGGCTGCGTGACGGCGGCAGGGTGCTGGCGCGGGCGCTGCTGCTGGCCACGGGAGTGACCGAGGAGCTGCCGCCGGTGCCCGGGCTGGCCGATCTGTGGGGCGGCGACGTGGTGTCGTGCCCGTACTGCCATGGGTGGGAGGCGCGTGACCGGGCGGTCGCGGTGGTGGGGGCGGGTGAGCGGGCCTGGCGGCAGGTGCTGCTGCTGCGGCGGTTCACCGGCGACCTCGTCCTGCTGACCAACGGCCCGGCCGGGTTCGACGACGGGCGGCTGGAGTGGTTGCGCGCGGCGGGCGTCGCCGTGCGGGAGGAGCCGATCGCACGGGTGCTCGCCGACGGCGGGCGTCTCGCCGGCGTCGAGTTCGAGCACGGGGAGTTCCTGCCCCGGGCGGCGGTGTTCGCGGCCACGGCCCGCCGCCCCGCCTCGCCGCTGCCCGCCGCGCTCGGCTGCACGATCAGCGGCGCGGCCGTCGTCACGGACGAGAACGGCCACACGGGGGTGCCGGGGGTCTGGGCGGCCGGGTCGTGCGCGTGGCCCGCCCTGACCGTCGCGGGCTCCGCCGGCCACGCCACCACCACCGCGATCGCCCTCAACGACGCCCTTCTCGACGAGGACACCGGTCTCGGCTCTCCAGGTCGGTGAACCAGCTTCATCGCGATCGCCGGCCCGTTGCCCGGACGGTGGAAGGTCACCGGCCGCCGCGCGCACGACACGGATCGCCGGTTCCAGGCGTGCCCGGACCCCGTCCGAGGGAGGAACCGGGAGCAATAGGATCATGCCGCATGAGCCTCATTCAGCGGATCAAGGACGACCCCGAGCTCGCCGATCTCCTCATCCACCCGTTCGACTTCGACCTCGACCGCCCGTACTGGGTGGGCGAGGAGGAGAGGCTGCGGTCGGGGCAGCCGAAGGAGGCCGTGGCGGGCATGGCGAGCGGCTGCGGCTACTTCTTCTGCGGCGAGGGCGGCGAGGAGCGCCCGGTGCTGTTCCTGTCGTCCGACGGCATGACGAGCCTGGTCGCGGAGAACCTCACCGATCTGCTCACCCTGGTCGTCGCCGCGCCGTGGTGGCTCGACTGCCTCATCGGCTGGCGGGGCGGCGTCGAGGCGATGCGCGCGATCTCCGAGGAGTGCCGGGCGGAGTTCGTCGAGGAGGACTTCCCCCGCCTCGCCGAATGCCAGGAGCGGGTGGCCGCCGCGCTGGGGCTCGACCTGACGGCCGACGTCATGGGGCGGCTGCTGGCAGCCGCACGGCGTACCGACCCGGACTTCATCCTCGTCCACGACGAGGGTCACGAGCTGACGCCGATGGTCCCGGCGGACGCCTCCGTCTGAGCGCGGTCAGGCGGGCACGATGTCGTGGTTCACGCGGAACAGGTTGCGCGGGTCGTACCGTTTCTTGATCGCGGCGAACCGGTCGTGGCGTTCGCGGCCGTAGGCGGCCCGCAGCTCGTCCGGGGTGGCGCCCTGGGCGGCGGTGAGGAGGTTCGCGTTCATCTCGTCCTGGGTCCACGGCGCCGGCGTCCCGGCCAGGGCGTCCAGCTGTTCGCGGAAGGCCGGGGCCTGGTCGGGGGCGCCGGCGCCTGAAGCGATCACCGCCCATCGCGCGTTCCGGCCGGACACCGCGTTCGGCACCGCGGGCGGGCGTGCCGGCGCGCCGTCGAGGAGCCGCACCTCGACGAAGCCGAGCCGTGTCCCCGAGTCGGGACCGATCTCCCCGAGGAGCGCGTCGGCGGCCTCGCCGGGGAAGTCCCGCAGCGCCGCCGACCGCTCGACCCACGGCGCGGGCCGGGGCGCGTCCATGTGCGGGCGTACGGGCCATGCGGTAGGGCGTGCCGGCGATCGTGTCCAGCACGGGCGGCGCGACCAGGCGTTCGGCCTCCTGCCCCGGCAGCAGGGCGGAGAACCGTACGTGCGTGACGAACGTCCCCCGCAGGGGCTCCGGCGCCCCGGGCAGCGGGGCCGGCGCAGGAACGCGATGGAGGACGTCGCCTCCATCGGCAGGCCGGTCGTCCACTCGCGCCAGGCGTGCAGCACCCGCGCCGCGTGCTCGCCGGCGAAGAACAGGCCGCCGCCGTAGAAGCGCTCGACCGGGAAGAGGCCGAACTCCAGGGCGGTGACCACGCCGCAGTTTGCCCTTGCCGCCGCGCAGCGCCCAGAACAGGTCCGGCTCGGACGTGGCGGTGACCCGGCGCGGCTCTCCGTCCGCGGTGACGTCGACCGGCCGTACCGGGGTCATCAGGTTGAAGGTGGCGCATTCGGCCGGGTCGTGTCGTACGAGGTCATCGTCTCGGCCTTTCTTCTCCCGTACGTTACACATAGTGTGTGTAACGATTGGAGGCGCCTCGATGACACGCGTCCGGAACCGGGATCACGGCCGGGTGGCGTGAGAGCCTGAGCGCATGTTCCCGGAGACTCCCGCCACCGCGGCGGCCCTGTCCGTGGCCAGGCGTTTCTACTCGTCCGCGCTGCTCAACCACTGCGTCCGCTCCTACCTCTGGGGAGCGATGTACGCGAGCGAGCACGGCATCTCCTACGACGACGAGCTCTACTACGTCTCGGCGCTGCTGCACGACATCGGGCTGACGGAGACGTTCGACAGCCACACGGTGCCGTTCGAGGAGGCGGGTGGGCGCCTCGGATGGGTCTTCGGGGTGGCGGCCGGCTGGCCGGCGGATCGGGCGGCCAGGGTCGAGGACGTCATCGTGCTGCACATGCGCGACGACGTGTCGGCGCTCGCCGACCCCGAGGCTCACATGCTGCAGGTCGCCACCAGTTGGGAGGTGGTCGGACGGCATGCCGGGGAGTTCGACGCGGACACGCGGGCGCGGATGCTCGCCCGCCATCCCCGCCTGGGGTTCGGCACGGAGTTCCTGGCGTGCTTCGCCGACCAGGCGAGGCGCAAGCCGGACAGCGCCGCCGCCGCGTCGGTCCGCAACGACGTCGCCGGGCGGATCGCCGCCAACCCCCTCGAATCAGCCTCCTGACCGCCGCCTCAGCCGGTGATGCGCATCAGGGTGATGCGGTCGCCGCTCACGGTGAAGGCGAAGTCGGACGGGCCGTTGAAGCCGTCGCCGCCGACCTGGGCCGACACCGTGGTCGTGGCGCCCGACCGGCGCACGGCGGTGACCTTCAGGCTCGCCCGCACGCCGATGAACTCCTTGTCGCTCCAGCCCCTGATGGCCGGGTGGCCGCGGAAGATCCGCCCCCAGTCGTCCACGGCTCCGTCATCGGTGAAGAGAGCGAGGAAGGCGTCGGTGTCACCGGCGTTGGCCGCGTCGACCGCCTGCTGGACGACGGGAGGCAGATCAGTCATGAGCGTTTCCTTGGTGCGGGTCCTGGGTCGCCGGCCGCATGGGCGCGGCGGGCCCATGCGGTCGTGTCCGTCCAGGATCACAGCCCGGCCGCGGCGATGGAACCGGCGGGCCTCGGGTTGCGGACCCCAGGTTGCACGGGCTAGGCGAGGCTCTTGTGGTAGACGCGGAAGTCGCACGGGGTGGCCAGCAGGGGCGCCAGCTCCGGGTAGCTCTCGGCGACGTCGCCGACGCTGACCATCCGGTAGCCGAGCCGGCCGTACCAGTCCGCCAGGAACTCCTTCGACGGGTGCGACCAGGTCTGCGGCGCCAGCAGCTCCAGCTGCATCACGCGGTGGCCGTCCACCCGGGCGCGCTCCTCGGCGAAGCCGACCAGCGCGCGGCCCGCGCCGATGCCGCGGTGCTCGGGCGCGGCGGCGAGCATCCCGAACTCGCCCAGCTCGTCGCTCAGCCGCTGGACGCGGACGCATCCGACGACCCGCCCGTCCAGGCGGGCCACGGCGATCTGGCCGGCCCGGGTGAACTCCGCGAGCTCCGCCGCGCTCGTACGGGCGGCGCCCTCGCGCCACAACCCCTTCTCGGCGTCGGCGTACACCGTGTTGACCAGGCCGGCGAGCATGGACATCAGCGCGGCGTCCTCGGCCTCCCGCTCCGCGAGCAGCTCCACCACGAGCCGCGGCGGCCGTTCGTCTTCCCGCATGTGGTCCCTCCTGACATCGGGAAAAAAACACCCTTCAGTGCACAAAACGGCAAGTCTACGCACGGGCCGCCGACGGCGAATCACCCGGCCCGGTCGGCGACCTGGGGCTCGCCGGGCGCGAGCCGTGCCATGGCGCGGGTGGTGTTCCCCGAGCTCCGGTCGGCGCGTGCACGGCTGTGAGCCCGGACCGCCGTCCCGTTCGCCGCGACGAACGGACCGCCTCTCATTGGTCGTCCGGCACGAATCGGCCCGCCCGCACCATGACATACCGTCGCCAGTGAACATCCCAGAAGGAGAGGCGGCAGGTTGATCGCGGTCAGGGAACTCCATGAGGTGGCGGAGTTCGAGCGGCTCCTCGCCCTGTACGAGGACATCTGGCACTTCGAGCCGGGCGACCCGCCCATCACGATCGAGCTGCTGCGCGCGCTGTCGCACGCCGGCAACTACGTGGCGGGGGCGTACGACGGCGAGCGGCTCGTCGGCGGCTCGGCCGCCTTCTTCGCCGCGGACGGTTCGCTGCACTCCCACATCACCGGCAGCGCCGCCGGCCGCGGCATCGGCCTGGAGCTGAAGCTGCACCAGCGCCGCTGGGCGCTGGAACGCGACGTGCGGCGCATCACGTGGACCTACGACCCCCTCGTGCGCCGCAACGCCCACTTCAACCTCGCCAAGCTGGGCGCGCGCCCGCAGGAGTACCTGCCGTGCTTCTACGGCGTCATGAACGACGCGATCAACCACGGCGACGAGAGCGACCGCCTGCTCGCCTCCTGGCAGCTGACCGCGCCCCACGTGGAGGCGCTCGTGCGCGGGGAGCCGCACGACGTCCCGAGGCCCCCGGACGCGGCGGTCGCGCTGGCCGACGAGGACGGGCGCCCCGTGACCTGCCGGGCCGACGCCGCGACGGTGCTGGTCGCGCTGCCCGCCGACATCGAGGCGTTGCGCCGCGCCGACCCGGGCATGGCCAAGGCGTGGCGGCACGCCGTGCGCGACGTGCTGGGCGGCCTGATGGCCGACGGCGCGGCCGTGACGGGGTTCTGCGAGAAGTCCTTCTACGTAGTGGAGAGATAGTGAAGATCACCGGAGTTGAGCTGCGCCGGATCGCGATGCCGCTGGTGGCGCCGTTCCGCACCTCGTTCGGCACCGAGACCACCCGCGACATCCTGCTGGTCCGCGTGGTGACGCCGGACGGCGAGGGCTGGGGCGAGTGCGTGGCGATGTCCGAGCCGCTGTACTCCTCCGAGTACGCCGACGGCGCCGCCGACGTGATCCGGCGTTTCCTGCTGCCCGCGCTGCCGCGCACGCTCGGCGTCAACGACGTGGCCCGCGCGCTGGAGCCGATCAAGGGGCACCGCATGGCCAAGGCCGCCCTGGAGACGGCGGTACTGGACGCGCAGTTGCGGGCGTCCGGCGAGTCGTTCGGCCGGTTCCTGGGCGCGGCCCGCGACCGGGTGCCGTGCGGCGTCTCCGTCGGCATCATGGACTCGATCCCGCAGCTGCTCGACGCCGTGGCGGGCTACCTCGACGAGGGGTACGTCCGGATCAAGCTGAAGATCCAGCCGGGCTGGGACGTCGAGCCGGTGCGGGCGGTGCGCGAGCGCTTCGGCGACGACCTGCTGCTGCAGGTGGACGCGAACGCCGCGTACACGCTGGTCGACGCCCGGCAGCTGGCCCGCCTCGACGCCTTCGACCTGCTGCTGATCGAGCAGCCGCTGGCCAACGACGACTTCGTCCAGCACGCCAGGCTCGCCCGGCAGCTCAAGACGCCCATCTGCCTGGACGAGTCGATCGAGTCGGCCGAGCACGCCGCCGCGGCGATCGCGCTCGGCTCCTGCTCGATCGTCAACATCAAGCCGGGCCGGCTCGGCGGCTACCTGGAGGCGCGGCGGGTGCACGACCTGTGCCGGGCGAACGGGATCGCCGTGTGGTGCGGCGGCATGCTGGAGACCGGCCTCGGCCGGGCCGCGAACGTCGCCCTGGCGGCGCTGCCCGGCTTCACCCTGCCGGGCGACACCTCGGGCTCGCGCCGCTACTACGCCACCGACATCACGGCGCCGTTCGAGCTGGAGGACGGCCACCTGCGGGTGCCGACCGGCCCGGGCCTCGGCGTCGAGCCGCTGCCGGAGGTGCTCGACGAGGTCACCACCTCGACGGAGTGGATCACCCTCTGAGCCGCGGCACCGCCGCCAGCAGCGCGCGCGTGTAGTCGTGCGCGGGCTCGCCGACGACCTGCTCGGCGGGCCCGTGCTCGACCACGCGCCCGCGGTGCATGACCGCGATCGTGTCGGCGACGTAGCGGACGACGGCGAGATTGTGCGAGATGAACACCATCGACAGGCCGAGCTCGTCGCGCAGCTCCCGCATCAGGTTGAGCACCGCTCCCTGCACCGACACGTCCAGCGACCCGGTGATCTCGTCGGCGACCAGCAGCGCGGGCTCGCCGCCGAGGGCGCGGGCGATGGCCACCCGCTGACGCTGGCCGCCCGACAGCTCGCGCGGGTAGCGTCCGGCCAGCTCGGCGGGCAGCTGGACGAGGCCGAGCAGGCGCGGCACCTCGGTGGCGCGGCGCCGCTTGGCGATCCCCTCCCCCACCGTCTCGCCGACCGTCATGCGCGGGTCGAGCGACGCGTACGGGTCCTGGAACACCATCTGCACGCGCGGGGCGCCCGTGATCCTCCCGGTGTACGGGACGAGCCCGCTCACGGCCCTGGCCAGCGACGACTTGCCCGATCCCGACTCGCCCACGAGGCCGAGGACGTGACCGTCGGGGATGTCGAGGGTGACGTCGTCGACCGCGGTGAAGCCGCCGTAGCGGACGGTCAGCCCTTCGATCCTCACGACGTGACCTCCCAGCAGGCGACCCGCTGCCGCGGGCCGTGGACGACGAGTTCGGGGCGTTCGGTGCGGCACCGTTCGGTGGCCAGCGCGCAGCGGGCGGCGAACGCGCAGCCGGCGCCGACCTGGGCCGGGGCGGGCTGGGTGCCGGGGATGCCGGCCAGCGGCCGGCTCCGGTCGGTGTCGAGGTCCGGCAGGGACGCGATGAGCGCCCGCGTGTACGGGTGCGCGGCCCCCGCGGCCAGCCGGTCGGCGGGCAGTTCCTCGACGACGCGGCCGGCGTACATGACGACGACGCGGTCGCACAGCTCGCCGACGACGGCGATGTCGTGCGAGATGAACAGCAGGGCGGCGCCCGTCTCCTCGACGACCTCGCGCAGCAGCTTGAGGATCTGCCGCTGCACGGTCACGTCCAGGGCGGTGGTGGGCTCGTCGGCGATGATCAGCCGGGGCGTGCCCATGAGGCCCATCGCGATGACCGCGCGCTGGCGCATGCCGCCGGACAGCTCGTGCGGGTGCTGGCCGGCCTGCTTGGCGGGGTCGGGCAGGTGCACGTGGCCGAGCCGGTCGACGGCGCGGCGGCGGGCGTCCGCCCGGCTCGCGCCCTGGTGCACGACGGCCACCTCGGCGAGCTGGCCGCCGACCCGCAGCGCGGGGTTGAGTGAGGCCATCGGGTCCTGGAAGACCATGGCGAGCGCGGTGCCGAGCTCCTTGCCGGACATCTCGGCGACGTCGGCGCCGCCGAGGCGCAGCCGCCCGTACGTGACGGCGCCCGGGTAGGGGACGAGGCCGCCGATCGCGGCGGCGGTCAGGCTCTTGCCGCTGCCGGACTCGCCGACCAGTCCGACGATCTCGCCGGGGGCCACGGTCAGGGACAGGCCGCGTACGGGGGTGGAGCCGCCGGGGAAGGAGACGCTCAGGTCGCACACCTCGAGGACGGCATCCGGGTCGGGCTCACCCTCGGCCCGAGGGGGTTCGGGGCGGGCGCCGTCCTGCCGAGCGGCCGAGGAACGGGCGGCGGCCCTGGCCAGGGTGTCGCCGAGCAGGTTGAAGCCGATGCCGGCCAGCGCGACGAGCGCCGCCGGGCCGAGCGCCACCTCGGGATCGACGTAGATGCGCGCGAACCCGTCGAAGAGCAGGCGTCCCCAGTCGAAGTCCGGCGGTTGCACGCCGAGGCCCAGGAACGACATGCCGGCCAGCCCGAGCAGCGCGCCGCCGAGCGCCTGGGCGAGGTTGAGGATGAGCGGTTCGGCGATGTTGGGCAGGATGTGCCGGCCCAGGACGCGGCGGCGCGGCACGCCCAGCATGCGGGCGGCGGCCACGTAGTCGGCGCCGGCGACGGAGGCGGCCAGGGTCTGGGTGAGCCGGGCGAAGCCGGGCGCGATGGCCACGCCGATGCCGAGCACCGCGCCGCGCGCGCCGAGTCCGGCGATCACGGCCGTGAACATGGCCAGCAGCAGGCCGGGGAAGGCGACCAGCGCGTTGACCAGGCCGGTGACCAGCCGGGCGCCGCGCCGGGGCAGCACGGACGGCAGGGCGCCGAGCAGGATGCCGAGGACGGCGCCGATGAGCGTGGCGGCCAGGGCCAGGGCGAGCGAGTAGCGGCCCGCCACCAGGACGCGGGCCAGCAGGTCGCGGCCCAGGTTGTCGGTGCCGAGCGGGTGCTCGGCGGAGGCCCCCTGGAGGATGGCACCGGCGTCGATGCGCTCGGCGGCCTCGCCCCAGATCAGCGGGCCGATGACGGCCAGCACCGCCATGAGCGCCACCAGCACGCCGCCGATCACCGCCGACGGGCTCCGCCACACACTCCCCTTGGCGAACGCCCTCCGCCGCACCGAAGCCGAGGACTCCGGGGCGGGGGGATCGGAGGCGGGATGGTTCATGGCCTGTCTCTTATACA
>NZ_POUD01000001.1 GCF_003236395.1 Nonomuraea aridisoli
GCAGGGCGAGGATCAGGGTGGCGAGGAGCACCAGGCCGGCCAGGCCGCCGGCCGCCGGGGCGAAGGGGGCCAGGCCGATGAGCAGGCAGTAGCCAAAGCCGCCGGACAACAGCGCGGGGACGATCCGGGCCCCGGGCCGGGCGCCGCCGGCGCGGGTGCGGCGCAGCCGTACGGCGTGCTGGCCGAGGGTGGCGCCGGACGGGCCGAACGACGGGAGGGCGAGCAGGAGCAGCGCGGGCAGCCACGGGTCGAGCACGGCGTGCGCCCACGGCCCGACCGGGGGGAGGTCGAAGCCGTACCGGAGGACGAGGTCGAGCGCGGTGGCGAGGACGCCGCCGAGCAGGAAGACGGCGACCAGGTCCACCAGCATCCCGAGCAGCCGCCGCCCCGCGGTGACCGGCCGGGCGGCCTGCGGGGAGAGGGCGGCGCTCCGTCCGCGGACGAGGTGCAGCAGCGGCGCGAACAACACGCCCAGCCCCGCGCCGAGGCCGTTGGCCAGCAGGTCGTCCACGTCGAACAGCCGGTACGGGCACGGGAACAGGAACCAGTCCCCCGTGACCTGGGTGACCTCGATCAGCAGCGACACCGCGGCCCCGGCGAGCACCACGGTCACCACGCCGCGCCGGAAGTAGTGCCGCAGGTACGCGCCCAGCGGCACGAACAGCGCCACGTTGAACAGCACCTGCTGCACCGCCGGGTTCGCCGGCAGCCCGAGCGGCCCCGGCGCCCGCTGCTCCCGCGAGATGTCGTCGAGGAAGCGCAGCGGGTCGAGCTGCGGGTGGCTCATCGCCGTATGGGCGGCGCACCACGCGCCGTCCACCCGCGGCAGCGGCAGCAGGGTGTACGCGACCAGCGCGAACCCGTACACCAGGAAGCCGAACGCGAGCAGCGCCGGCCCGAAGCCCACCTCGCCGCGCCGCCGGTAGCTGTGGAAGACGAACGGCACGAACAGGACGACGGCCAGCAACGTCCCCCCGAACAACGCCGGCAACGCCGGCAACAACCGGTCCGCGAACAACGACGACTCCCCCGCACGACTTGACCGGTTGAATCTAATTCATCCGATTTTCCGGGAAGTCCTTCGGGGGTTGACTTCGGAGCCGACCGCTAAGCGCCGCTTCGGCGCAAGAAGTGCCTACGGTCCGGACAAAGAACTCCGAGTCGTCCAGCCATGGGTAGTGCGCGGCGCCCGTCTGGACGACGAGTTCTCCGCGCGGGAGAAGCGCGGCAACCTCCGCAGCCTTGTCCGGGCGAGGGGACAGGTCCAACTCCCCCGCGAGCACCAGGACCAGCGCGTCGAGCTTGGCCAGCACCTCGCGCACCGAGGCCGCATCGTCGAATGCGCCTGGACCGGGATAGGCGTGGGCGGCCTCCTCGTTGTAGCCGTCCTCGCCGGAGGCGGCGTGGGCCTCCGCGGCTGCGTCCCAGCGGCCGTAGCTGAGGCGGTTCAGCAACCACAAGTCGTCATTGGTCGCCTCCCCGGCCATCGCCCGCTCGAAGGCGGGCACCGCCTCCTCGTACCAGGGCTCGCCGCTGCGCAGCGCGAACGCTTCGCGCCGTCCCTTGATCGGGAACTCGATCCCGGCCGCCCGGGCCCGGGCGGCCACCAGCACCAGCGACCGGATCCGCTCGGGATACCGACCGGCGTGAAGCAGCGCAAGGTCGCCGGCGGCGGAGTGGGCCAGCACGTCCATCCGCTCCAGCCCAAGGTGAGCCCGGAGCGCTTCGACGTCGTCCACCTGCCGGCGAACAAGAACATCGGCACCACCCACATCGCCAACGGCGCCTACCGGCTGCACCCGGTGGAGTGGTCGATCGGGGAGGCCGCCGGCGCGCTGGCCGCGTACTGCCTGGACTCCGGCCGCACGCCCGCGCAGGTGCGCCGCGACGACGTGCGCCGGTTCCAGGATCTCCTGTCCGGGGCCCTCGGCGTGCCGCTGGCCTGGCCGGAGGAGATCCGGCGCCACTCCCCCGAATGACCTCCCCCGAATGACCGCGCCCCGGCGTCAGCGCCGGGGCAGCAGGGACTTGGCGATGTAGGCGACGACGACCTTGTTGCCGTCGACCGCCTCGGCGACGACGAAGTCGACCGCGATGCTGCACAGCGCGTACGCGTCCGCGGTGGTGAGCGCGCCGCCGGAGTGCTCGACGAGGTGGCCGACCGCCTCCTCGACGGCGATCCGCAGCGCCACGTCGAGGTCGGCGTCGATGCCCATGCACCAGACGTACGTGTCGCTCTCCGCGCGGGGCCACTCCAGGTGGAGGTCCTTGCGCACGGTGAACCGGGCGGTGAACGCCATCGAGTGCTCGACGGCCGTCTGGTTCACCTCGCCGTGGCCCTGCGCGCCGTGCGTGTCGCCGACGTAGAACAGGGCGCCCGGCTGGAAGACCGGCAGGTACAGCGTCGTGCCGGCGACCAGGTCGCGGAAGTCCATGTTGCCGCCCCACCGGTCCGGCGGGTTGGCGGAGACGAAGCCGGCCGACGTGGGCGGCGCGACCGCCATGATCCCCGCGAACGGCCGGAACGGCACCTCGATGCCGTGGCCGAAGGCGTAGTGGCCGCCGGCGGCGTCCAGCCGGAGCAGGCGGGTGGAGCCCGTCTCCAGCAGGTCGCCGCAGACGCCGCTGCCGGGGCCGGAGATGTTCACGCCGTACGGGACGCGCGGCGACAGGTCGAGAATGTCGATCTCCAGGACGTCGCCGGGCTCGGCCCCCCGCACGGCGACGGGGCCGGTGAGGACGTGGCCGCTGGACCCGGTCGGGCGCGGGTTCCGCGCGACCTCGGCCAGCTCGGGCAGCACCTCGCCGGCCGGGACGCCCAGCGCCTCGAAGTAGGCGACCGGCCCGTCCGCCGCGGAGACCCCGCTCTGGTTGACGGCGTCGATCCTGACGACCGTGCCGGAGTCCACGGTGAGCACCGGCGCCCGGTCGGTGGGGAAATAGCCCCAGATCGCGGTCTCCCTCGTGGTGGGCAGCACGACGGCGGTGCGGGGGGAATTCACGGAGGTCGACCTCCAGGCAGGTTTCGTCACGGTATCGCCTGTTTATACCGCGTGTTTATACCGCGACCCCGGACGCATGTGCCCGGCCCGCGACCACCACATCCACCCCGAGTACAGCGGCGAGCGCGGACCCGCACCCGCCCGCGCCTCATCCCGTCACGGCGTGGGCGAGTGCGAACCCGCACACGCCCGCGCCGAGCCCGCCCGCCACACTCGCGGCGACGTTGGCGACCGCGGCGAACCGGGCGCCCTCCTGGGCCAGCCGCAGCGTCTCGTAGCCGAACGTGGAGTAGGTGGTCAGCGCCCCGCAGAAGCCGATCCCGGCGGCGGTCATCAGCGCCGGGTCGGCGGGCAGCGCGGCCAGGAAGCCCAGCAGCGCCGACCCGGCCAGGTTGACGGCGAACGTGCCCCACGGGAACACGGTGTCGTGGCGGGCCTGCACGAAACGGTCGGCCAGGTAGCGCAGCGGCGCGCCGATCGCCGCGCCGGCGGCCACGAGCACGACGGCGAGCGGGCCGCTCATCCGGCCGTCCCGCCGGCGGTGTAGCGGATCGCCTCGACCTCGTCCACGACGACCAGTCCCTCGGACATCAGCTCGTCCAACTCGGGGAGGAAGGCGCGGACGCGTTCGGCCTCGTCGACGATGACGATCGCCATCGGCAGGTCCTCCGACAACGACAGGATGCGCGTGGTGTGGATGTGGCTGGCGGCGCCGTAGCCCTCCACGCCGCGGAACACGCTCGCGCCGGCCAGCCCGGCGGCGTGCGCCCGGTGCACGATCTCGTGGTAGAGCGGCTTGTGGTGCCAGGTGTCGGTGTCGCCGACGAAGATGGTCAGCCGCAGGGCGGCTCCGGCCAGTTTCATGCCCGCCTCCGGCGGTTCAGGGCCCGCGTCGCCGCGCTGCCCGCCCAGACCGCGGCCAGCGCCAGCACCGGCGTGACCACCAGGTACGCCAGCGCCGCGCGCGCCGCCCCGCCGGCCAGCAGCTGGCGGATCTCCAGGATGTACGTGGAGAACGTCGTGTATCCGCCCAGCACGCCGACGCCGAGCAGCGGGCGCACCCATCCGGGCGCGGACCAGATCTCGGTGATGGCCGCCATGAGCACCCCGATCAGCAGGCACCCGGAGACGTTGACGGCCAGCGTCGTCCACGGGAACGCTCCGGCCTGGTGCGGGAAGGCGACGCCGAGGCCGTAGCGGGCCAGCGCGCCCGCCGCGCCGCCGAGCGCGATCACCCCGAGCGTCGGCCAGGGGACCCGCGGCGCCGGCCGCTGGACCGGCGGGTGCACATCGGCGGGACGTTCCACTTCGGGACGGGACATTTCGCGGTTCCTCCTACCAGCAGCACGACATCACCTCTGGTAGGGACCGTTGGCGGCCTCGCGCCGCGGTTGCCCGCC
The DNA here is from genome assembly GCF_003236395.1 of Nonomuraea aridisoli. Lineage (GTDB taxonomy): Bacteria > Actinomycetota > Actinomycetes > Streptosporangiales > Streptosporangiaceae > Nonomuraea > Nonomuraea aridisoli. The sequence continues at coordinate 4,403 of NZ_POUD01000001.1, forward strand.
GGTCCGGCCGACGGGGCGGTGGGCCCCACCACCGCGACCTCAATAGGGAGGTTCATCCGCAAGTATACCTATTTGGGGTCACCAGCCGAGTTCGTCGCATCCGCGGTGGTCGGCGGGCTCGACCTGGAGGGTGGCGTGCGCGATGTCGTGGCGGCGGAGCAACACGTCCCTGGCCCGGTCCAGGACGGCGTGGTTGTCGCTCAGGTCGGCGGTGACGAGGTGGGCGGTGGCGACGTTCATGCCGGAGGTGAGCGTCCACAGGTGCAGGTCGTGCACGTCGCGTACGCCGTCGATGGCGGCCAGGTCGGCCGCGACGGCGGAGGCGTCCACGCCTTCGGGGACGTGCTGGCCCAGGACGGCGAAGACCTGGCGGCCGAGCGCGACGGCGCGTACGGCGACGAAGACGCCGATGGCCAGGGCGATGACGGTGTCCCACACGGTCTGGCCGGTGACGGCGATCAGCCAGCCGGCCACGATGACGCCGACGGAGCCGGCGGTGTCGGCGACGACCTCCAGGTAGGCGCCCTTGACGTTGAGGCTCTCGCCGGCGCCGGCGCGCAGCAGGACCAGCGCGGCGACGTTGACCACCAGGCCGGCGGCGCCGACGATCAGCATCGGGCCCGAGGCCACCTCGGCCGCGCTGCCGATGCGGCCGACGGCCTCGACGACCACGTACAGCGCGACCACCAGCATCAGCACGACGGCCAGCAGCGACGCGAACACCTCGGCCCGGTAGGAGCCGTAGCTGCGCCGGCCGGTGGTGTCGGGGCGGGTGGCGATCCGGGTCGCGACCAGCGCCGCGCCCAGGGTGACCACGTCGGCGGCCATGTGACCGGCGTCCGACAGCAGCGCCAGCGACCCGGAGATCAGGCCGTAGCCGAGCTCGACCACGAAGAACGCGCCGATCAGCACGAACGAGACGGCCAGCCGCCAACGGTGCCGGGCGCCCGCGTGCCCGTGACCGTGCCCGTGACCGGCGCCCATCACGGGGCTCCTTCGCGTTCGGGGTGGACGGCCTCGGTGTGCTCGGTGTGGGCGAGCGCCAGGTCGAGCAACATCCGTACGTGCGGGTCCTCCAGCCGGTAGTAGGCCATCCGGCCCGAGCGGCGGGCGGCCACGATGCGGTGGGCGCGCAGCAGCCGCAGTGCGTGGGAGACGGCCGACTCGCTCTGGCCGGTCACGGCCGCCAGGTCGCACACGCACAGCTCGCCGTCCAGCAGGGCGACCAGCAGCCGCAGCCGGTTGGGGTCGGACAGCAGGCCGAAGACGTCGGCGGTGTCGGCCAGGTCGTCGGCGGGCGGCATGCGCTCGCAGACGGCGGCGACCCGATCGGCGTCGACGACCTTGACCGTGCACCCGTCCACGCTCACATCTGAAGAACTCTTCATATGAGCAAGAGTAGGGTGTGGCGGTGACGGCGTGTCAAGACGTACCCGCCGGATCGCACAGGGACTCGCCCAGAGCGGTCGTCCGGTACAGGACGTTACGGCCGGTCCGCTCCCGCGCGACGAGGCCGCTGTCACGCAGCACGCCGAGGTGCTGCGACACCGCGCTCGGGGTGACGCCGAACGTACGCGCCAGGTCGGTCGTGGTCGCCGGGGAGCGCAGCGCCTCCAGCAGCTCGGCCCTGGCCCGGCCGAGCAGCCTGACGGCGCCGGCCGACGGCGCCCGCGTCCCCGCGGTCCACAACGCGCCGACGCCCCGTGCCGGGTAGCGGACCGTGGTCTGCGTGGACGTCCTCTTCTTGATCAGTACGTGCGGCGACCCCAGGGCGACCGGCATGAGGACCAGCCCGCCCGGCCCCCTGTCCACCGTGATCGCGGACGGCCAGCGCGCTCCCCCGAGCAGCAGGCGTCCGTCGTCCCACCGCAGGTCGGGGTGCAGGTCCGCGAACAACCTCGCCGCCCCGCCGGCGGCCAGCCGCCTGGCGCGGTAACCGACGTCGGCGTCGAGCACGGCCCTGATCCGCGACCAGTGCGGCGCGATGAGCCGGTCGTGCGCCGCGCGCAGCTCCCCCGCGATCCTGCGCAGGCCCTCCTCCGGGTCAGCGGCGAGCGCGGCGACGGCGGCGGGCGGCTCCGCGCCGAACACCCGCCGCAGACTCGTCCGCACCTGATCCGGACTCGTCCGGCACAGGGCCGCCAGATCCTGCTCGATGGTCGTGCTCGCGCCGCGTGGGGCCGGCACGAGGAACTCCGGCCAGTTCAGCCGTTCGCTCACCAGCAGCGGCCAGGTGTGCGGCAGATCGAGCGGCTCCCTGGCGAGGCCGTCCAGCGCCCACCGCAACCACGGCCGGTGGACGGCGTGCCTGTCCCGGTCGCCCAGCTGCCGCAGACAGGACACCGTCTCCGACAGCGGCGACACCGCGAACCGGGTCGCCGCCAGCTCCTCCACACCGAGATGGATCGTCAGCGCCATGCACGGATTATGGAACCCCGGCGCGAGGTGAGCCCGACCGTGTAGCCGGGGGCTGAATGGTGTCGCCGGCGGGCGGCGGGGCGTGAAGCTCCTGGGATGACGCTCACCGATGCCGGGTCACACCTGCCCACGCGCTACTGGCGGTTCAGGTGGGCGACGGGGTTCGCCACCGTCGGGGACGGGGTGTTCGCGGCGGCCGTCCCCCTGCTCGCCGTCGCGGTCACGCGCGACCCCAGGCTCGTGTCGGTCGTGTCGGCCGCGACGTACGTCCCGTGGTTGTTGTTGTCGCTGCCGGTCGGCGCGCTCGTCGACCGCCACGACCGGGCCGGCCTGCTGTGGCGCGCGCAGGTCGTGCAGGCCGCGGTGGCCGGCGTCGTCGCGGTCCTCGCCGCGCTCGGCCACGTCGGCGTCCCGGCGCTCGCGATCACCGCGTTCGCGCTGGGCACGTGCGGCGTGGTCATCGGCAACGCGGCCCAGGCACTCCTGCCGGACCTCGTCGCCAGATCCCAGCTGCACCAGGCGAACGGCCACCAGCAGGCGATCAACACGATCGGCCTGCAGTTCGCGGGCCCGCCGATCGGCAGCCTGCTCTTCGCGGTGGCCGCCGCCCTCCCGTACGGGCTGGCCGCCGGCTTCTTCGCGCTGGCCGCCGCGCTGCTGGCGACGCTGCCGAGAGGCGGCCCCCGGCAGAGTCCGCCCATGGGCAGGGCGATCGCGGACGGCCTGCGCATGCTGGCCCGGCACCGGCTGCTGCGCACCCTCGCGATCCTGCTCGGGGTCAACAACTTCTGCGGCCAGCTCGCCAACGCCACCCTCGTGCTGCTGGCGACCCAGACGCTCGCCCTCAGCCCGCGCGGCTACGGCCTGCTGCTCGCCGCCGCCGCGCTCGGCAGCCTGCTCGGCGCCCTGGTCAACGCCCGCCTCGTCGAGCGGCTCGGCGCCCTGCCCGCGCTGCTGGCCGCCCTGGTCACGAACGTGGCCGTCTTCGCGGGGATCGGCCTGAGCCCGAACGCGTACGTGCTCGGCGCCCTGCTCGCCGTCAACGGCTTCGTCACCACGCTCTGGAACATCGTGACCGTCGGCCTGCGGCAGGAGAGCGTGCCGTCGGAGATGCTCGGCCGGGTGAACAGCGTCTACCGGATGCTCGGCTGGGGCCTGATGCCCCTCGGGGCGCTCGCCGGCGGCCTGGTGGCGCACGCGCTGGGGCTGCGCGCACCGTACCTCGTCGCGGCCGCCCTGCGCGGTGTCGCCCTGCTCGCCGCCGCCCCCGCCCTGATCCGGGCGGCCGCCGCCGCCAGGAGGCCGGAGCCGCGGTGATCGCCGAGCACGCGGGAAAGCTCCCCGTCGCAGGTGCGTGGGGAGCCCGCGGAACCGGCGGCCTACCTGGTGGTGCCGCCCTGGCTCCGGATCTCGGCGTCGGACTGCCGGCGCGCCACCGAGGCGGGCTCTCCCTGCCACGGCGGCGCGCCCGGCACGGTCACGCCGATCAATGACAACGCCCGGGCCACGATGTGGTCCACCACGTCGTCCAGCGACTCCGGTGCCGCGTAGAACGCGGGCATCGGCGGCGCGATGATCGCGCCGATCTCGGTCGCGGTGACCATCGCCCGCAGGTGCCCGAGGTGCAGCGGCGTCTCCCGTACGCACAGCACCAGACGCCGCCGCTCCTTGAGCGTGACGTCGGCGGCCCGCACGAGCAGGTTCTCCGAGACGCCCGCGGCGATGGCGCCCAGGGTCTTGACGCTGCACGGGATCACGATCATCGCGTCCACCGGATACGAGCCGGACGCGATGGAGGCGCCGATGTCCCGGAAGTTGTGCACCACCTCGGCGTCGAAGGACGCGTCCGGCATCTCGTACGCGGCCGTGCGCCGGGCGGCGGGGCTGACGACGAGGTGCCGTTCCACCCCCGCCGCGCCGAGCAGTTGCAGGGTCCGTACGGCCAGCGCGGTGCCGGTCGCGCCCGAGACGCCGACGACGACCCGGCGCGGCGCGCCCGCGATGACAGGGGTGTTCAATGCGCTCCTCCGGTGATGGACCGATTCCAGGGGGCCAGCCACCGCTCGACCAGGCCGATCAGCCCGGTCAGCGCGACGGCGGCGAGCATCAGCACCACGACCGCGGCGAACATGCGGTCGGGCTGGAAGCTGTGGCCGGCGTCCACGATGACCCCGCCGACACCGCCGATCGCGGTGAAGAACTCCGCGATCACGATGCCGACCACGGCCTTGCCGATGCCGATCCGCAGGCCCGTCATGATCGACGGGATGACGGAGGGGATCACGATCTGGCCGAGGATGCGCGGCTGCGAGGCGCAGAACGCGGTGCCGACCTCGATGAGTGTACGCGGCACGTTCTGCACGCCGTTCCACGTGTTGATGGAGATCGCGAAGACCGTCATGGTCATCACCATCGCCGCCTTGACCGCGAAGCCCAGGCCGAACCAGAGCATGAAGACCGGGGTCAGGGCGATCATCGGCATCGCGTAGCCCGCGATGATCAGCCACCCGATCGCCGCCTCGACCACCCGGAAGCGTCCGATGAGCAGCCCCACCGGCACCCCGACGACGATGGCGAGCAGGTAGCCGGCCAGGAAGGGCTGGGCACTCTCCCACACCGCCTTGGGCAGCGAGCCGTCGCCGATCATGGAGATCAGCGCCTGGAGGACGGCGCTGGGCGGCGCGGCCAGGATCGGGTTGACCTGGCGGGCGGCGACCTCCCAGACGATGAGGAGGACGACCACGGTGCCGGCCGTGATCAGGCGGTCGCGTCCGCCTCGGCGCTGGGCCCGGATCCTCCTGGACAGCGAGGTCTCGTCGTCGACGGCCGGCGCCGCCTTGTCTGCCAGGGCGGTCATGCGGACACTCCATCCTGCTGCTGGATCTCCCGGCCGTGCACGAGTTGCAGCAGCTCGTGGCGGCGTAGGGCGAACTCCGCGGAGCCGCGGCGCTCGTCCAGGGACGTGGAACCGCCGAAGGCGGTGTCGAGCACGCCGTGCACCCGTCCGGGGTCGGGCACCAGGGTGACCACCCGGTCGGCGAGCAACACGGACTCGTCGATGTCGTGACTGACGAAGACGATGGTCTTGCCGGTCCGCTCGTGGATCTCCAGCAGCTCGGCCTGCATGTTCTCCCTGGTCTGCGCGTCGAGCGCGGAGAACGGCTCGTCCATGAGCAGCACGGCCGGGTCGATGGCGAGCGCGCGGGCGATGCCGACCCGCTGCCGCATGCCGCCCGACAGCTCGTGCGGACGGCGGTGGGCCGCATGCGCGAGCCCGACCAGCTCGATCGCCCGCTCGGCCGCCGCCCGCCGCTCGGCCTTGGGCAGCCCGCGGGCCTCCAGACCGAACTCGACGTTGCCGAGCGCGGTACGCCAGGGCAGCAGCTCGGCGTTCTGGAAGACGATGCCCCGGTTGACCCCCGGCCCGCGGACCTGCTCACCGTCCACCTCGACCGTGCCGGAGGTCGGGTGTTCCAGGCCCATGACGATGCGCAACAGCGTGGTCTTCCCACAGCCGCTGCGCCCGGTCAGCGCCACGATCTCACCGCGGCGCACCTGGAACGACACGTCGTGCAGCGCCTGCACCTCACGGCCCTTGTCGTCGCGGAAGACCTTGGACACTCCCTGGACGTCCACCGCGAGGTCGCCGCTCATTTGGCGTCTCCGTAGTAGCGGGAGGGCACCTCGCCGAGCTCGGCCACGGCCTTCTGGCGATAACTGTCGTCCACCATCGGGTCCACGGCGATGGGCGACGGGGTGATGCCGAGCTTCGTCTGCAGGTCGGCGAGGTACTTGATCTGCTTGACCGGGATCTCACCGTTCAGGGCGAGGTAGCCGCCGTCGTGGAACTCCTTGTACGTCTCGTCGATCATCGGGTCGGTCGCCGGCACCTTGAGCGTCTTGGCGGCCAGCGCCTTGGCCTCGTCCGGGTGATCGTTGGCATAGCGGATGCCCTCCACGAGGCCCGCGATGAGCCCGGTGACGGCGGCGCCCTTGGACTGGAGCACGTCGTCCCTGGTGATCAGGGCGTACCTGGGGAAGTCGGGCACCACGTCCTTGGCCCGGCCGAGCAGCTTGACGCCGTCCTTGGCGGCCTGCGCGGCGTAGTCCAGCGGCGCGGAGGCGACCTGGATCTGCCCGCCGACGACCGCCTTGTACCGGTCGGACGAGCCGCCGGAGTTGACCAGCTTCACCGAGGCCGGGTCGACGGAGGACTGGAGCATCATCGCCTTGGCGACCACCGCCGGCAGGCCGGTCGGGGTGGAGACGCCGAGCGTGGTGCCGGACAGCGCGGACAGGGAGCCGACCTCGTTCTTGGCGTAGAGCGCGTAGTTCTGGCCGGGCATCGTGGAGCCGACGAACTTGAGCTTCGCGCCCTTCTGCGCCGCGAGCAGCGCCTCGCTGGGGTTGCCCTGGATCACGTCGACCTGGTTGGCCAGCAGCGCGGGGAACGCCTGCTGGGCGCTCTTCAGCTGGACGACGTTGACCTTGACGCCGTGCTTGGCGAAGAAGTCCTTCTCCTGGCCCATCAGCAGGTAGCCGGAGTCGGCGCCGGGCTCGTAGATGCCGTACGTGATGGTGGCGTCGTCACCGCTCCCGGTGGCGGAGGTGTCGCCGCCGCACGCGGCGAGGCCGAGGGCCAGGGCGGCGGTCACCGCGGCGATCGCGGTCTGGCGGAGCCTGCTCATTCTGCTTCCTCCGGTTGCACGTGGGGGGTTGGAGCGCCGAGCGCGGACAGGACGCCGGCGAACTTGCGCGCGACCTGGTCGCGCAGCTCCGGACCGGCCTCGGCCACAGGCGGGAAGTCAGCGAGGCGGTCATAGGGACGGACGGCCGTGATGATGGCCCGCGAGTTGTGCGTCTGCCCGTGCGGGATGCGGGGGTCGAGCGGCCCGCTCCAGGCGCGGCGGATGATCTCGATGTCCTCGGCGGGGTCGCACCGGGTGGACATGGCCCACAGGACGTCGAAGGTGTTCGTCGGGTCGATGTCGTCGTCCACGACGACCACGAAGCGCCCCAGGTAGGAGCCCGACTGACAGGACGCCGCGAGCAGGCCGGCCTGCTTGGCGTGACCGTCGTAGGCCTGCTTGATGGAGATGACGTTGAACAGCCGGGCGGCTCCCGCCTCGTGGCACCACACGCCCTGCACCCCGGACAGCCCCGCCCGCTCCACCTCGTCCCAGATCATCCCCGCCTTCATCACGCACTTGCTGTACGAGAAGTTGGAGGGCGGCCTGATCGGCGAGGCGACCGTGACGATGGGGTCGTTGCGGTGGTAGATCCGGCGGATCCGCACCACGGGCTGGTCGGAGCGCCCGCCGGCGTAGTAACCCGTGAACTCGCCGAACGGCCCCTCCGGCGCCACGTCGCCGGGGTACATCTCGCCCTCCAGCACCAGCTCGGCCCTGGCCGGCATGGGGAGGCCGTAGAGCTCGGAGGCCACGACCTCGAACGGCTGCCCGCGGTGGCCGCCCGCGTAGTCGTACTCCGACAGGCCGTAGCGCAGCTCGTTGCCCGAGGCCAGGAAGAGCAGCGGGTCGTGGCCGCAGGAGATGAGGACCGGGCAGGGCTCGCCGCGGGAGAAGTACTTCTCCCTGATCTGCCGGCCCTGCTTGCCGGGAGAGATCCACAGGCCCACCCGGTCCGGCCCGTGGACCATGCTCCGGTAGGTGCCGATGTTGACCCACCCGTCGTCCGGGTCGCGCATGATGACCAGGTCGTCGGTGCCGATGTAGCGGCCGCCGTCCCGCTCGTGCAGGAAGGGCGCCACCAGCGCGGTCACGTCCACCTCGTCGTCGCGCAGGACGTTCTCCAACACCGGACCGTCGTCCACGGTGACCGGGGGGATCGGTTCGTGGGTCTTCATCCGGTCGCGGTAGGCGCGCACGACGTCGAGCGGATGGCTCGGAGCCGGAAGGCCGAGGGTGAGCGCCAGGCGTTCGGCCGAGTTGGTGGCGCCGGAGAAGGCCCGATGGCCGGGCTTGGCGCCCACGAGGTCGTCGAACAGAACGGCGGGGCCGCCCTCACCGCCGCGGTGGGCGATGAGCTCGATGAGGGTGCCGAGCTCGAGATGAGGGTCGACGCCGCCCACCCTCATCAGTTGACCGGACCGGTCGATCCGCTCGATCAGTTCGCGCAGGTCGGCGTGGGGGGCGTCGTAGTCGTTGTAGGTCACCGACGCCACCCGCGCGAGAGCATGCTGATGCGACCGTTTCCATGCTGAATCATGACATATACCCGTTTCGTGGCAGGGCGCCCGGATCTGCTGTTCGTTGCCAGAAGTTACGGGTGGTTTTCGTAAAAGGGAATCGAACGGTCATAGATTCTGCACAGCAGAACAACTTGGGCTCCGGCGGCTGCCCGGCCGGAGCCCTCCTGATCAGAGATCCTGGCTGATGGCCTCGGCCGCACGGCGCAGCAGCGGCAGCATCATGTGCAGGTTGCCGTGGGTCATGCGCTGGTGCGGCAGGCTGACGGCGAGCGCGGCGAGGGCGCGGCCGAGATGGTCGCGCACGCACACCGACACGGCGTCCAGCCCGGCGGCGCTCTCCTCGTGATTCACTCCGTAGCCGAGCTCGCGCACACTGCGCAACTCCACGCGCAACGCCTCGGGGTCGGTGATGGTGCGGTCGGTGACCCGCGTGAGGCCGTCGGGGAAGAGCGCGAGCACCTCGTCGTCGGGCAGTTCGGCCAGCAGGACCTTGCCGCCCGAGGTGCTGTGCGCCGGCAGCAGGGTGCCCGTACGGGACGACACCCGCAGCGGCCGGTCGCCCTCCACCCCGTCGATGAAGCGGGCGCCGTTGCCCTCCAGCACGATCAGGTTGACCGTCTCGTGCAGCTCGGCCGCCAGCCACTCCATGTGCCGCCTGGCCTTGCGCCGCACGTCGAGCCCGCCCACCGCGGAGAGCCCGATCTCCACCACGACCCGGCCGGCGCGGTAGGCCCGGGTGACCCGGTCCTGCGCGACGAAGCCGCGATGGGCCAGCGTGAGCAGCAGCCGGTGGGCGGTGGAGCGGGCGACGCCCAGCTCGTCGCTGACGTCCGTGACCCGCACCTCCCCGCGCTCCCGGATCATGAGCAGGATGAGGAGTGCCTTGTCCACCGATCCGATGGCATAGGGAGGCAGGGAGTCGAGCATGTTGTTCTGTATAGCAGAAACTTTACGCTGAACTTGTCTGCTCCAGACAACACGATGGCACCATGTGCTCGGCGCTCACCCCAGCGCCGATGCCCCGGCAACGGCTTCCATCCCCGCCGGTCGGCGCAATCCCGCACAGAAGCCAGGAGTCTTCATGCCGCGACGGTCCCCCGATCCCGCGAGCCGCTCAACCGAGGACGAGGTCCTCATCGTCGGAGCCGGCATCGCCGGCCTGGTGCTGGCGCTCGAACTGCACGACGCCGGAATCGGCTGCCGGCTCTACGAGTCCGTGCCGCAGCTCGGCTCGGTGGGCGTCGGCATCAACCTGCTGCCGCACGCCACGCGCGTCCTGCACCGGCTCGGTCTCGGCGACGACCTGGCCGCGGTCGGCATCGTCACCAGCGAATCGGTGTTCTTCAACCGCTTCGGCCAGCTCATCTACCGCGAGCCGTCCGGCCTGAACGCCGGCTACGAGCATCCGCAGTACTCCATCCACCGCGGCGACCTGCAGGCGGTGCTGCTCGCGGCGGTGCGGGAGCGGATCGGTCCGGACGCGGTGGTGCTCGGGCACCGGTGTGTCCGCGCCGAGCAGGACGAGAACGGCGTGACCGCCCACTTCGTCGGCCCCGGCGGTGACCCCCTGCCCTCCGTGCGGGCCCGCCTGCTGGTCGGCTGCGACGGCATCCATTCGGTCCTGCGCAAGCAGCTCCACCCGGACGAGGGCGAGCCTCGTTACTCGGGCATCAACATGTGGCGGGGCGTGACCAAGGGCCGGCCGTTCCTGTCGGGGGCCAGCATGGTGCGGGCCGGCTGGATCGACCGCGGCAAGCTGGTCGCCTACCCGATCAGGAACCTGCCGGACGGCGACCAGCTCCTCAACTGGGTCGTCGAGATCCAGACCCCGCGCCACCTGCAGCGCGACTGGAACCGCCGTGGTGACCTGGAGGACTTCATCGGCGCCTTCGAGGACTGGCACTTCGACTGGCTCGACGTGCCGGCGATGATGCGGGCCTCCGAGACCGTCCTCGAGTACCCGATGGTCGACCAGGACCCGCTGGACCGCTGGAGCGAAGGGCGGATCACCCTGCTCGGCGACGCCGCCCACCCGATGGTGCCGCGCGGCTCCAACGGCGCGGGCCAGGCGATCCTCGACGCCCGCGCGCTGCGCAACCACCTGAGCACGACGGCCGACCCGGTGGTCGCGCTGCGGGCGTACGAGGCGGAGCGGCTGCCCGCGACCACCCAGGTGGTCCTCGCCAACCGGAGCATGCCCCCGGACGTGATCATCCGCGAGGTGTGGCAGCGCACCGGGGACCAGCCGTTCGACTCCATCGACGACGTGATCAAGGTGGAGGAGCTGGCGCAGATCTCCCAGCGGTACAAGCAGATCGCCGGCTACTCCACCGAAGCCCTCCGCACCGATCAGTGACCCTCCGGCAACAGCGGCGGATGACGCGGGCGGCCTCGGTGCCGTAGCCCTGGCCCCGGCAACCCTCCTCGTCGACTGCTTTTCGAAATGTCGTCCCAGCATGACGGAGCTGTCGTGGATCGGAATCCGCGACAGCTCCGTTTGCGAGGGTGGTGTGTTCCGGCGACGCGCGCCGTTTTCTCCCACCGTTATCGGTAAGGGCGCCGGCGCTTTTCGCCTGGCGCCGACCGTTATATCGGTGGTCGGCGCCAATTGCACCATTTGCCCTTATTGCGCAGTTAGTTGAGGCCGTCGATCAGCTCGGCTTCCTCCTCGGGCACCAGCTCGTCCTCGGGCTCGACCATGTTGGGGCCGAAGAACGGGTGGTGGTGGTGCTGGTGGCGGTGGTGCCTGTGGTGCCGCGCCTCGCGCTTCCTGCCGTCGTTGAAGTTGAAGTTGTCGATGATGGCGTCGATGTTGCGGTGTTCCCGGTGGTGGTGGCGCCGCTTGGGCATCACCAGGATGGGCTTCTCCTTGCGGACGTGCGTGATCACCCTCGGCCTGGCGGGCGCCGCCGGACGCGGAGCGGCCTTCGGCCTGGGCGGCGGACCGCCGGCTTCGACGGCCGGGAAGCCCGTGCTGGCTCCGGCCACCGCCTGGCCGAGCGGAAGGAACATGACACCGGCGACCGCGCCGGTGAGAGCTAGTGCCACGAGACGCCCATGGCGCGACGTTCGTGACCGCCGACTTTCAGTATTCACGTTCTTTTTCCCGTTCATGGATAGATCGGCTCGAAATCTGGCATCCGCCATTTCAGCGAAAGACCCAGACGCGAGCAGACATACCCATACGGATCTTCTCAGTTACCTCTTCAAGCCCAAACAACCCGTCAAAACCGAAAGGGGGTTATTCAACCACGTTTTGATGTTTAAGGACCTTGTTATCGAACCCCGGCGTGTCGCCCCCACGGCTCGGTGGCGAATGTTTCGGGTGATCATTGAAAGTTTCATGGATCAGAACCGGTCCCGGCTCGCCGGACAGCGTCCTGACCAGGCTCTACGTCGCCGCAACGATGCGTGATCGCGGCGCCGCCCGGATGATCGTTGACAGTCCGACGAAGCCGGACGAACACTGACGCCGTACTTCCGGTCCGCCCACCGCGACCAGGCCCTCCCCGCCCCGCCACGTGTCACGACGTGTCACCGTGCCGGCGCCCCCATCGTTCACGAGGAGGAGAACACGCAGATGAACGACCCCGAGAGCCCCAGACGCGGCCGTATCAGGCGGCTCGTCGGCCGTGTCGGCGTCATAGCGCTGGTCGCGGCCACCACGATGATGCCGGGCGCCGCCAACGCGGCCCCCGTGACCTCGAACCAGACCGGGAACCACAACGGCTACTTCTATTCGTTCTGGACCGACAGCCCCGGGACCGTCTCCATGGAGCTGGGATCCGGCGGCAACTACAGCACCTCGTGGCGGAACACCGGAAACTTCGTGGCGGGCAAGGGCTGGAACCCCGGTGGCCGGCGGACCGTGACGTATTCCGGCAGCTTCAACCCGTCCGGCAACGCCTACCTGACGCTCTACGGCTGGACGAGGAACCCGCTCGTGGAGTACTACGTCGTCGACAACTGGGGCACCTACCGGCCCACGGGGACGTACAAGGGCACCGTGACGAGCGACGGCGGCACGTACGACATCTACCAGACGACGCGCTACAACGCCCCCTCCATCGAGGGCACCAGGACGTTCAACCAGTACTGGAGCGTCCGGCAGTCGAAGCGGACGGGCGGCACCATCACCGCCGGCAACCACTTCGACGCGTGGGCCCGTAACGGGATGAGCCTCGGCACCCACGACTACATGATCCTCGCGACCGAGGGCTACCAGAGCAGCGGCAGCTCGAACATCACCGTCGGCGCGAGCAGCAATCCCGGAAACCCGGGCAACCCCGGCGGCGGCTGCACCGCGACCCTGTCGGCCGGTCAGCAGTGGAGCGACCGCTACAACCTCAACGTCTCGGTCAGCGGCTCCAGCAACTGGACCGTGACGATGAACGTCCCGTCACCGGCGAGGGTCATGTCGACCTGGAACATCAGCGCGAGCTACCCCAGCTCCCAGGTGCTGGTCGCCAGACCCAACGGCAACGGAGACAACTGGGGGGTGACGATCCAGCACAACGGCAACTGGACCTGGCCGACGGTCTCCTGCAGCGCCGGCTGACCCACACGCATCCACTGATCGCATGCCTGGAGCCCGCGCTCCAGGCATGCGATCATCGTGCCCATGACCCCGTCCCGAAAGGGCCATGCCGCGTAGGCCCCCTTCCCAGGTCCGTACGCCAGGATCGGCGTGCGGCGCCCACAGAGCACTGATCCGTCACGTCCCCGGGCTCGGCCGCCGCCCCATGGCCGCGGTGATCGCCCTGGAGCACACCCGGATGTGGCCGGGCGCCGTCGCCGACGCCCTGGTGGCCTGGCAGGAGGCGGCCCTCGTCGGCACCGCCGACCGCCTGCTGCGCAGGTGCGCGTGCGACGAATGCACGGGCGCAGCCCCCCGCCACCGCCTCCAAGAAGCTGGAGGAGGTCCGCGCCTCCGTCTCCATGGACCCCGACACGGTGGCGGAGTCGATCGGGCAGATGTTCGACTGGTACCGGGAACACCCGGAGCTGATCAGGCTGCTGCTGTGGGAGGCGCTGGAGGCCCGCGACGAGGCCGGCGAGAGCGAGCGGCAGCGCCGTGACGGTTTCCGGGAGAAGGTCCACCACCTCGTGGACGGCGGCGTCGCCGACGACCTCCCCGGGGACGGCCGGGTCCGCGCCGCCCAGGACCTGCTGTTCACCCTCATGGGGCTGATCGCCTGGAGCTTCGCGGTGCCCGGGATGTGCCGCGCCGTCCTGGACGAGGAGACCGACGAGGCCGCCTGGGCGCGGCGCCGCGAGACGGTGATCGAGACCGCGCGCAGACTCGCCACCACCCCGGCGTGAGGAACGGCCGCGGAGCCCGCGCTCCGCGGCCGTCACGGGGTCCGGTCAGTCGGCGGCGGTGTCCCAGCCGTAGTCGGGCAGGTCGAAGAAGTCGTCACCGTCCAGGGTGTCGGCGCTGCCGGTCGCCAGCCCGTCCATCAGGGACTCGATGCCCGTGCGCACCGACTGGACGAACATGCCCTTCTGCTTCTGGCCCAGGTCGTCCTGCTGGCCGCGGACCTCGAAGAGCACGGTGCCCGTGCCGTTCAGGGCGAACGCCGATCGGCCCTGGCCCGCGTACTCGCGCGAGTCCGGGTGGAAGTAGCGGCCGACGGCCACGTGCGGCGACTGGGCGCCGTACTTCTCGATCAGGCCGTTGTAGACCGACAGCGCGTAACGGCGGGACTTGTCCTGGTCGAGCGCCGGCCATTCGTCCTGGTAGGCGGCGCCGTCCTGGACGCCGAGCGGCGGGTAGTCCAGCGAGAAGGTGATGAGGTCGCCGTCCTGGGGGCCGCCGGTGAGGATGTCGCACGGCCCCATGTGGTGCAGGTCGACGTACGCGTCCACGGAGCCCTTCTCCTCGCGCATGGCCACGTACACGTCGCGGATCGCGCGGGACTCGGAGGACAGGAAGAAGCCGGCGTCGGTCTCCTCGCCGGGGAGGTCGGCGGCCCGCGGCACGTAGTCGAGGTCGGGGTTGAAGTCGCGGTTCAGGTCGTAGCCGGGCAGGTCGATCCCGTCTCCGCTGAGGCGGTGGTACCAGGCGCGGGGAGCCCCTTCGAGCTGCGGGAACGCGGCGACCGTGTCCTCCCACGGCACCACGTTCACGCGCCGGTTGAGCTCGCCGCCGTCGGGGTTGACCATCGGCATCGCGACGAGGGTGATCTCGTCGAGGAGCCGCTCGGTCCGCGCGTCGCCGCCGGCGGCGAGGTCCTTGAGGATGCCGAGCAGGGCCTCGGTGCCGGTGCGTTCGTTGCCGTGGATGGCGGACGTCACCAGCAACACCCGGTCGCCGGTGCCGGCGCGGGCGACCCACAGCTCCCTGCCCTGGGCGGACCGGCCGGCGACCTCGACGCCGACGCGCCCGCCGCTGCTCGCTTCGATCTGCGCCAGGGCCGCGCCCACCTGGGCGTGGTCGGACCAGCCGGACCAGGACGGGTCGTCCTTGGTCTTGCAGCTGCCGGGGTCGGCCGCCTTCGCCGCCTGCGCGGGCGGGACGGTGAGGACTGACGCGGTCAGGGCCGCGGCGACGGCGACCGCCGCCAGCCCCCTGCTGACAAATGCCCGGTGTAAGTGCACCTACTGCTCCTCGCGAAGGTCCGGGTACGTCCGCCGAACGGGGCCTTACGCACCCGCTGACGGAAGGTCACAAGCGACCTTTACACGAGCCCCGAACTAACACAAGGTTGGACATATCGCGCTTTATGTGCCAGCACGGTCAGGGCCGCCGAACCATCGCGACCTCCAGCTCCAGCGTCACCGTCTTGCTGATCAGGACCCCCGTGAGGGCGTTCCAGTTCACCGCCCAGTCGTCGCGGTCGATCGTGACGCCGCCCGCGAAGCCCACCCGGAACCCGTCCTCCGGGTCATTCCCCACCCCGGTCAGCCGGAAGTCGATGGTGACGGACCTGGTCACCCCGCGGATGGTCAGGTCACCGGCGACCTTGAAGAGCTCGCCGGCCCGCACCACCCCGGTCGAGACGAACGTGATGGCCGGGTGGCCGTCGGCGTCGAGGAACTTGCCGCACAGGTGACCGTCGCGCCGCCGGTCGCCGGTCCTGATGCTGCCGGCCTGGATCGTGAGCTCGGCGTCGGACTTCGACGGGTCGTCGCCGTCCAGGTACGCGCCGCCCTCGAACGCCTCGAACCACCCGCGCACCCGGGTGGCCATCGTGTGGCGGCCGACGAAGCCGATCCGCGTACGGGCGGTGTCGATGACATAGTCTCCGGTCAGCTCGCCGAGGTCGGTCGTGGCTGTCTGCATGATCTGCCGCCTTGTCACATCGAGCGGATTCCAGGTGTCACCTCTATGACCCCTAGCGGCGGAGGAATGTGACCGATGACCGAGTCCGACTGGCTGGCGGAGGGCTTCGAGGCGAACCGGACCCGCCTGAGAGCGGTGGCGTACCGGATGCTCGGCTCGCTCGCCGAGGCCGACGACGCCGTGCAGGAGGCCTGGCTGCGCGCCAGCCGCGCGGACGCCGGCCGGGTCGACAGGCTCGGCGCCTGGCTGACCACCATCGTCGCCCGGGTGTGCCTGAACGTGCTGCGCTCGCGCGCGACGCGGCACGAGGACCTCATGGGCGTGCACGTGCCGGACCCGGTCGTCACCCGTACGGACGGGGCGACCCCCGAGGAGGAGGCGCTGCTGGCCGACTCGGTCGGGCTCGCGCTGCAGGTGGTGCTCGAAACCCTCACCCACGCCGAACGGCTGGCGTTCGTGCTGCACGACCTGTTCGGCCTGCCCTTCGACGAGATCGCCCCCATGGTCGGGCGCTCCCCGGCCGCGGCCCGGCAGCTCGCCAGCCGGGCCCGGCGCCGCGTGCGGGGAGCCGAGGTCCAGGCTCCCCAGCCCGACCTCGGCCGCCGGCGGGAGATCGTCGACGCCTTCTACGCCGCGGCCCGCCGGGGCGACTTCGACGCGCTCGTCTCGGCTCTCGACCCGGACGCCGTGCTGCGGGCCGACGGAGGCACGGCGCGTCCGGAGGCTTCCGTGGTGGCGCGCGGCGCGGCGGCCGTCGCCGGTCAGGTGCTCACGTTCCACCGGCCCGCCGCGATGGCCCACCCGGCCCTGGTGAACGGGTCCGCGGGCGCCGTGGTGACCTTGGGCGGGCGGCCGGTCGCGGTGCTGGGCTTCACCATCGCGAACGACAGGATCGTCCGCATCGACGCCGTCGCCGACCCCGACCGCCTCGCCCGCCTCGACCTGCCCGTCCTCGACGGCTGACGGCTTTGCCGGATCGGCAACACGGCTTGGTCCCGGACGGGAGGCGGGACGAGGATCGCCTGGTCCGAACACCTGCAAGGGGGTCCCGTTGCACGTCCTCGTCACCGGAGCGAGCGGCCTGATCGGCGGCACGGTCGCCGCACGGCTCATCGACTCCGGCCACACCGTCACCGGCCTGATCCGCGACGCGTCCAAGGCCGCGGCACTCACCCGCCTGGGGATCGAGCCCGTGGTGGGCGCCCTGGACGACGCCGAGTCGCTCACCCGGCTGGCCCGCCGCGCCGACGCCGTCGTCAACGCCGCCGACAGCGATCATCGCGGCGCCGTCGAGACCTTCGTCGCCGCCCTGGCCGGCTCGGGCAAGGCCCTGCTCCACACCAGCGGCACCGGCTTCGTGGCGACCGGCACGACCGGCGAACGATCGGAGGAGGTCTTCGGCGAGGACGCCCTCGACGACTGGGAGCCCGATCACCCGATCCGCGCGGCACGCATGGCCCTCGACCGGCTGGTGCTGGCCGCCGCCGAGCGGGGCGTGCGCTCGGCCGTACTGTGCAACAGCCTCGTCTACGGGCGGGGCAGGGTGCCGGGCCGCCAGAGCGTGCTCATCGACGCGCTGATCCGCCAGGCGCGCTCGGACGGCGTCGTCCGCCACGTCGGCGCGGGCCACAACATCTGGTCCAACGTCCACGTCGACGACATGGCCGACCTGTACGCCCTCGCCCTGGAGAAGTCCCCTCCCGGCACGTTCTACTTCGTCGAGAACGGCGAGGAGTCCTTCGGCGCGATGGCGGCGGCCCTCGCCCGCGCCCTCGGCATGCCCGCTCCGCGACCGTGGGATCCCGACTCGCCCGGCAACGTCTGGGACCCCCAGTTCGCCCGGCACGCCTTGGGCTCCAACAGCCGCGTCCGCGCCACCCGCGCCCGCGACCTCCTCGGCTGGAACCCCCGGCACCACTCCATCGTCGAGTGGATCGGCGACCTCGCGTTCTAGGCGGCAGAATGCCTCGGGTGATGGAGACGAGTGCGGTGCTGCGGGTGCTGGGGCTGCTGCGTGAGGCCGGGTGCGAGGTCTGGGTCGGCGGCGGGTGGGGCATCGACGCCCTGGTGGGCGAGGTCACGCGGGAACACGACGACCTCGACCTGCTGCACCGCGTCGAGCAGGAGCCGTTGCTGATCACGACGCTGGAGAACGCCGGCTTCGCCGAGCAGCCCGGCGTCGAGCCCGGCCGGCCCGCCCGGTTCGTCATGAAGGACGACGAGGGCCACGAGCTTGACCTGCATCCGCTGCGGTTCCGGCCGGACGGGTCCGCCGTCCAGCACGCCGACGATCGCGGCGGCGTCTTCCACTACCCGGCGGACGCCTTCGCCACCGGCGTGATCGCGGGCGTGCCGGTGAACTGCCTGTCGGTGGCCCAGCAGATCGCCTTCCACCAGGGGTACGAGCCCCGCGACCGCGACCGTCACGACATGGCCCGGCTGCGCGCCGCCTTCGGCACCACGACCTGGTAGTCATCCGACCGCCGGGCCGGGGCGGCGCGCGTACGCCTCGATCTCGATCTTCATGCGCGGGTCGGAGAGGCCGCACACGAGCATCGTGGCGGCCGGCCGCACGTCGCCGAACGCGCGGCGCAGCACCGGCCAGCAGGGCTCGAAGTCGTCCCGGTCGGGCAGCAGGTAGCGCACCCGCACCACGTCGGCGAGGGTGCATCTCGCCTCGGCCAGGGCTGACTCGATGTTGCGCAGGCACTGCTCGGCCTGCTCGACCACGTCGTCGGAGATCGTCATGGTGGCGTAGTCGAACCCGGTCGTCCCGGACACGTGCACCCAGTCGCCGTCCACCACGGCCCGGGCATAGCCGATCTGCTCCTCGAACGTCGAGCCGCTGAGGATCGCGCGTCGCTCTGTCATGCGTCAGGACCCTAGGCCGACCAGCGGGGATACGTCTAATACGGTCGCGGCCATGGGCTGATATCTCTACACGTATGGATCGGCCAGAACTCCCCCTCGCGCAACTGCACGCCTTCGTCGTGCTCGCCGAGGAGCTGCACTTCGGCCACGCGGCCGCCCGCCTGGGCATCGCCCAGCCCCCGCTGAGCCAGCAGATCCGGCGGCTGGAGGAGAAGGTCGGCCATGCGCTGTTCCACCGCGCGCCGGGACGCGTCGCGCTCACGGCGGCGGGCCGGGAGCTGCTGCCCGCCGCCCAGCGTGCCCTCGCCGGCCTCGCGGACGGCCTGGCCGCCGCCCGCGCCGCCGGGAGCGGCAGAGCCGGGCGCCTGCGCATCGGCTTCGCCGCCTCACTCGCCTTGACGTTCCTGCCCGGCCTGCTGCGCGCCTTCCGGCAGGAGTATCCCGACGTACGGCTGGACATCCTGGAGATGACCACGGCGCCCCAGCTCACGGCCCTGCGCGACCAGGTCATCGACGTCGGGCTGCTGCGGGAGCCGCCCGCAGGCGAGACGGAGCTCGGCTACGAGACCGTGCTGACCGAGCCGTTCGTGGCCGTCCTGCCCGCCGAGCACCCGCTCGCCGCCCACCGGACGGTCGAGATCGGGCAACTGGCGGGCATGCCGTTCGTGCTCCTGCCGCGAGCGGCCGGCCCAGGGCTGCACGACCAGATCGTCGGCCTCTGCGCGGCGGCGGGCTTCACCCCGCCGGTCGCGCAGCGCGCGGTGGAATGGCAGACCGTCTGCGCGCTGGTCGGGGCGGGTCTGGGCGTCTCGGTGGCTCCGGCGAGCATCCGGCGCGTCCGCCTCCAAGGGGTCGCCTTCCGCAGGATCGAGCCCGGCGACGTCCGCACCCGGGTGGCCATGGCCTGGCGCAGGAACGACACGAATCCGCTGGTCGCGAACTGGCTGGCGACCGTGCGCCAACCCCGTCGCGTTTGATGCAGGTTGCTGGTAATTGCAACTTATGTGCAGAATGGGCCCCGGATCACGACCGTCCGACTTCGGAGGCCCGCCGCATGCCCCGCACCACCCACGACGGCTCCGCGTCATGAAGAAGTTGCTCGTCCTGGCGATGGCGCTGACGTTGGCCGCCTGCGGGCAGGTCCCCGCGACGCGGGAGGCCGAGCCGGCCGCGGCGCCGCAGGCCGGGTTCCCGGTCACGGTGAGCAACTGCGGGCGCACGCTCACCTTCGACAAGCCGCCCGCCAAGGTGGTGACCGGCTACCACCCGGCGCTGGAGACGTTGTTCGCCCTCGGCCTGGGCGACCGGGTCGCCGGGCGGACGAACTTCTCGGAGAGCGCGTTCCTGCCCGGCCACAAGGAGCCGTACGACAGGATCCCGGAGATCTCTCCGACGATCATGTTGCCGCAGAAGGAGCTCATGCTGGCCCAGGGAGCGGACTTCGTCCTGGACAACAGCATCGCGAGCTTCGACGCGGCCGGCGGCTACGCCACCGTGGAGGAACTGGACGCCGCCGGCGCCCCGGTGTACATCATGGGCGGCTGGTGCAGCCCCGAGGCGGCGCTCGAGTTCACCCTCGACGACACCCTCACCGACCTGCGCAACCTCGGCGCGATCTTCGGCGTCCCCGACCGCGCGGACCAGTTGATCAACGAGCTGCGCGCCGATCTCGACGACGTGCGCGAGCGCGTCGGCGGCCGGCCGCCGGTCAAGGTGCTGGCCACCGACGGCGGCAAGGGCCCGGTCAACGCGTACGGCGGCGCCGGGGTGACGCACCAGCTGATCACCGCCGCCGGCGGGCAGAACGTGCTGGCCGACGTCAAGGCCGACTACACCGAGGTGAACCCGGAGGCGATCGCCGCCGCGCAGCCCGACGCCGTCGTGATCAGCGAGTACGCCACGCTGCGCGGCGAGAAGAAGCCGACCGTGGCGGCCAAGGCCGCCGACACCCTCTCCGTCGCCGCGAACAGCCCCGCCGCGAAGGACGACCGGGTGTTCGCGCTGCCCGTGGCGGCCCAGCATCCCGGCTACCGCAACCTGCTGGCCGTCGTCGACCTCGCCCGCTTCCTGCACCCCGACGCCTTCCAGCGATGAGCGCGCAAAAGACGCCGGCCGCTCGCGGGAACGGCCGGTTCGCCCTGCTCGTCGCCGTGCTGGCCGTGTCGGTGGTCGCCTCGACGTGGCTGGCCGTCAGCATCGGCGCGGTGCACGTCGCCCTGCCGCAGGCGTGGGCCATCGTCGCCGACCGCCTCGTGCCCGGCCTCGTGCCGCGGACGTGGACGCCCGTGCATGAGCAGATCGTCTGGCAGTTCCGGCTGCCGCGCGCGTTGCTGGCTCTGCTCGTCGGGGCCGGGCTGGCGGTGGTGGGAGCGGTGCTGCAGGCGCTGGTGCGCAACCCGCTCGCCGACCCGTTCCTGCTCGGCATCTCCTCAGGGGCGTCGTTCGGCGCGGTGGTCGTGTTCATCATGGGCGCCTCCGCGCTGGGCGGGCTGTCGTTGTCGGCCGCCGCCTTCGCGGGGGCGCTGCTGGCCCTGGCGCTGGTGTACGTGCTGGCCCAGCGTTCGGGGCGGCTCACGCCGTCGCGGCTGGTGCTGGCCGGGGTGGCGCTGGCGTACCTGTTCCAGGCCGCCTACAGCTTCGTGCTGCAGCAGGCGCAGAGCGGGCGGGCGGCTCAGCAGGTGCTGTTCTGGCTGATGGGCAGCCTGGGCGGCGCCCGCTGGGAGATGTTGCCGCTGCCGTCGGTCGTGCTGGCCGCCGGGCTGACGTACCTGCTGCTGCAACACCGTCCGCTCAACGCGCTCAGCGCCGGCGAGGAGACGGCCGTCTCGCTGGGCGTGAACGTGCACCGCCTGCGCATCACGCTGTTCGTGCTCACGTCGCTGCTGGTCGGTGTGCTGGTGGCGACGAGCGGCGCGGTCGCGTTCGTCGGGCTGATCGTGCCGCACGCGGCCCGCCTGCTGGTCGGCGCCGACCACCGCCGGATGTTGCCGGTGACGGCGCTGCTGGGGGCGGCATTCCTGCAGCTCGTGGACGTGGCCGCGCGGATGGTGGTCGCGCCGCAGGAGCTGGCCCTCAGCATCGTCACGGCGCTGTTCGGCGTGCCGTTCTTCCTGTGGCTGCTGCGCCGCCGTTCGGTGGACCGGGCGGTGACCGTCACATGAGGCTGGACGTCGCCGGCGTGTCCGTGAGCCTCGACGGCCGCCCCATCGTGCATGAGGCCGACCTGCGGGTGGACGACCGCGAGTTCGTCGCCCTGGTCGGCCCGAACGGATGCGGCAAGTCCACCCTGCTGCGGACGATCTACCGGGCGCTGCGGCCCTCGGCCGGGCTCATCAGCGTGGACGGCGACGACGTGCACCGGTTGCCGTGGCGCGAGTCCGCCCGCAGGACCGCCGTGGTGGCCCAGGAGACGCCCGCCGAGCTCGACTTCACCGTCTGGGAGGTCGTGCTCATGGGCCGCACCCCGTACGGACGCGACGCCGCCGCCGACGAGGAGCGCTGCGCGCGGGCGCTCGACCGCGTCGGCCTGGCCGGCGCGGAGGACCGCGTCTACGCCACCCTGTCCGGCGGGGAGAAGCAGCGCGCGCTCATCGCCCGCGCCCTGGTGCAGGAGACCCGCCTGCTGCTGCTCGACGAGCCCACCTCCAACCTCGACGTCCGCCACCAGCTGGAGATCCTGCACCTGGCGCGCGAGCTGGGCGTCGCCACGCTGGCCGTGCTGCACGACCTCAACCAGGCGGCCGCGTTCTGCGACCGCCTGTACGTCATGAGCTCCGGCCGCATCGTGGCCGGAGGCCCGCCCGGCGAGGTCCTCACCCCCGAACTGATCAGCCAGGTGTACGGCGTGCGCGCCGTCCGGCGCACCCAGCTCGTCTTCGAACGTCTCAAGGACGAATCTGAACCCTGAGGGCGCCGGCCGCGTACCCAGGCATGAGAGCCGCACCGACAGCTGGGTTCAACGTGAGACTTCCACTGCACCGATTACGAGCCGTCGCCGCCTGCTGCCTGACCGCCCTGGGGGTGGGCCTGGCCGTGGCGTCGTTCCAGGGTTCCGAGCCGACGAGCGCCGGCGGCCACGACCACCACGCCGCCGCGCCGGAGACACGTCCGCCGGTGGACATGGACCGCATCGTCGCCGCCACGCGTTGCCCGCGACCGCAGGAGCAGGGCCGGGCCGCCGACTACCGGCAGGTCGTGTGCCAGTCGCCGCAGGGCCGCTACACGATCATGACCTTCGCCACTGCGGCCGGCAAGGACGCCTGGCTGGAGGCGGCGCAGCCGTACGGCGGGACGTACCTCGTCGGCGACCGCTGGGCGGTCGTCGCCACCCCGGCCCTGCTCGGCGACCTCCGCGCCGAGCTGGGCGGCGAGCTCCGCGAACACGGCCACCACGGCCCCTGACCTCTAGACGAGGCGGGTGACGAGGCCGGTGTCGAGGGAGTAGTAGGCTCCGACGATCTTGAGTCTGCCCCTGGCGACCTGGCGGGCGAGCAGTTGGTCGGCCTTGAGGTCGGCGACGACGCCGACGGTGTTGAGCTTGGTCATGTTCTCCACGTCGCCGTCGGCGCGTTCGTACGCGGGGCGCAGGGCTTCGACGATGTCCTGGAGGCGGCCGGGAAGTCTGCGGCCTTCGTCCAGGGCGTGGGCGGCGGCCGAGATCGCGCCGCAGCGCTGGTGGCCCAGCACCACGACCAGGGGGACGTCCAGCTCGGCGGGGCCGTACTCGATCGCTCCCGACACGAGCGGGTCGATGGTCTGGGCGGCGCTGCGCACCGTGAGCAGGTCGCCGAGGCCCGCGTCGAAGACGAGCTCGGGGGCCACGCGCGAGTCGATGCACGACACCACCGTCGCGTACGGCTCCTGCTTGTCCGCCACCTCGTCACGCCGGGCGCGGTCCTGGTGCGGGTGGAGGACCTTGCCGGAGGCCCAGCGGCGGTTGCCCCGCCGGAGCTCCGCCCACGCCCCGGCCGGCGTGGGGCGGCGGACGGCGGCCGCGGCGGGAGCGGCGCCCAAGAGCAGGCCGGCGGTGAGGAGCCCGGTGGTGCGCAGGACCGCGCGGCGGTTCACGGCGTGCGCGTTCATGGATCGCGTACGATCCGGCGTCTTCGGCATTGGCGGGCGCTCCCCGGCTCTCCACGGCCCTACCGGTTGGGGGCCGAGAAGTATCCCAGCACCTCTCCCACCCTTCGCGTAGGGAGAACGTCGAATGACGGGAGGCGCGACCCGGCACCGATCAGATAGAAATGGGCGAAATGTCATGATGTCTTTCAGAGGAACTCCGTGCCCGATCTCTCTGTCCCCGCCGTGCAGGTGACGGACCTCACCCAGCGCTTCGGCTCCGTGGTCGCCGTCGACGGTCTCAGCCTGACCATTCCACCTGGGATGTTCTACGGCATCGTGGGCCCCAACGGAGCCGGCAAGACCACCACCCTCACGGCCGTCTGCGGGCTGCGCGAGCCCACCTCGGGCTCGATCAGAATCGCCGGTCACGACCTGCGGACCGCCCGCGAGACCGCCCTGGCCCAGCTCGGCGTCATGATGGACGGGTTGTCGCTGCCCGAGCGGCTGACCGCCACCGAGGTGCTGCGCTACAGCGCCGGCCTGCGCGGGCTGGACGACGGCTGGCGGGCACGCGCCCGCGACCTGCTGGAGATCCTGGGCCTCGACGCGGTCCGGCGCACGCTGATCGTGGAGTACTCCACCGGCATGCGCAAGAAGATCAATCTGGCGCTGGCGATGTTGCACCGGCCGCGCGTGCTGGTGCTGGACGAGCCGTTCGAGGCGATCGACCCGGTCTCGGCCCACTCCATCGAGCAGGTGCTCAAGCAGTACGTCGACGCCGGCGGCACGGTGGTCCTGTCGAGCCACATCATGGACTTCGTCGAGCGCAACTGCCGCCGGGTGGCGGTGGTCGCCGGTGGGCGGGTGCTGGTCGAAGGGCCGGTCGAAGAGGTGGCCGCGGGATCGACGCTGAACGAGCGGTTCGTGGAGCTGGTCGGCGCCGACCCGGTGCGTCCGCTGGAGTGGCTGGCATGACGCGGACGCTGCTCGCGCTCAAGCTGAGCCTCTTCCGCAACGGCCCGCACAACGAGCGCGGATTCAGCCTGGTCTCCGGTCTGGTCCTGGCCGCGCTGGTGGTCACAGGCGCCGCACTGGCCGGGCGCGGCGTGGTTCAGGAGGGCTGGATCGCGGTGGCGATCACCGTGTGGGGCGGCATGTGGCTGTTCGGGCCGCTGGCCCAGCCCCGCCACGATCCGTCGGTCATCTCGCGCGAGTGGTTGCGCGGCTACCCGATCCGGCCGTGGCGGCTGGCCCGCGCCCTGTCGTGGACCGAGCTGCTCGGCGTCGGGCCGCTGATCACGCTGGCGTGCCTGACGTCGCTGGTGGTCCTGGCCGCGCCGGGCGGGCCTGTCGTGGTGGCGATCGCCGTCGTCGCGGTGGTGGCCCAGCTGTATCTGCTGGTCTGGGCGGGCAAGACCGTGGCGGCGCTGGCGTCCTGGCTGCTGCAGACCCGGGCCGGGATGACGCTGGCCGCCACGCAGACCGCCGTCATGCTCGCGGTGTCGTTCGCCGGGTGGGTGCCGTTCGCGGCCTGGTTGCTGCCGCGCCTCGGCGAGGGCGACACCGCCCTGGTCACCCCCTCGCTCGGCGGGCTGCCCGAGCCGGTGGCCGACGTGCTCGCGGCCCTGCCCACCGGCTGGGGGTACGGCGCGGTCGTCGCCGCCCGCGACGGCGCCGGGCCGGGTGCGGTCGTGCCGCCGGTGGCGGCCTTGCTGGTCGTGGGGGCACTGCTGCAGCTGGGCTGGATCGCGCTGACGGCTCGCGCCCTGCGCCGGCCGCCGCGCCGGGCCGCGCCGCGGCGGCCTGCCGTACCGGGGCGGGGACTGTCGTTGCCGTTCACGTCGCCGCAGGTGTCGGCGGTCGTCGCGCGTGAGCTGGCCACGTGGTTGCGTGACCCGGCGCGCGGCGTGGAGCTGCGCAGCGCGTGGCTGACACCGCTGCTGATGGCGCTGATCATCGCGTTCACCGACTGGAGCTGGGCTCTGCCGCTGGTGGGTCCGGCGGCGGCGGTGTTCGGCGCGATGGTGGCGATCAACACCTACGCCCTGGACGGCACGGCGCTGTGGCAGCTGCTCACCACACCGGGGGCGCTCAAGGCGGACGTGCGGGGGCGGATGGCGGCGTGGGCGCTGTTGTTCGGGGTGCCGTCCGTCGTGCTGGCGGCCGTGTTGTGGGCGGCGAGCGGCTCGCCGCTGGGAGGCGCCGCCGTCTGCGGGGCCGTCGCCGCGGCGGCGGTCGGCTGCGCCGCGGCGCCGCTGCTCGCGGTCGTGATGCCGGCCGTGGGCACCGACGCCCGCGACCGGGTCTACCCGGGCCAGCAGGCGGGCGACCCGACCGGCGGGCAGATGACGGTCTTTCCGGTGGTCGGGCTGGCCGGCGTCCTCGGCGCTCTGTGGTGGGCGATGCTCCTGCCGGCCGTCGCCGTCCTGTACGCGGCCCCCGCCCTCACGCTGCGCCTGCTCCGGCGGCGCGGCACCGCCCTCCTCGACGCCATGGCCTCCCGCGACGCCGCCGCGTCCGTCAGGTGAGGGCGACCGCGAGGATGGGCAGGTCGAGGACGGCGTGCGCGCCGACGCACAACAGCAGGTTGCGCCGCGCCCAGTAGAGGCCGACGAAGAGCAACGATCCCACGGCGACGACGGTCAGCGTGGTGATCCCGCCCGAGCCGGGCAGGTGGCCGCCGACGAACAGCGCGTACGACACGAGCGCGGCGAGCCAGGGCCGCCCGGTGAGGTCGATGACCCGTTCCATGAGGAAGCCGCGGTAGAAGAGCTCCTCGACGACGGCCGCGTTGAGGATCAGGTGGACGCTGCCCACGACCGACAGGCTGGTGATGATCTGCCCCGACTGCGTCTGCTGGTCGGGGCCCGCGCCGGCGAGGAGGCCGTACAGGGAGTAGGCGATCACCAGGGTCAGGACGGACAGCCCGACGGTGATCAGGACGTCGCGCCCGCGCGGGGCGCGCAGCCCCACCGACGACGGCGGGCGTCGCTCCACGGCCAGGACGAAGCCCAGCAGCAGCGCGGCGGCGAGCCAGCGCAACGCCAGGATGACGCCGAAGTCGAGCCCGCCGAGCAGCCGGTCCACCACCGTGGGGAGATGCCACAGCGCCACGCCGGCGGCCAGCGCCGCCAGGGGCGGGACGCGGACGGCGGTCTTCACTTCTCCTCCCGCACGACCTTGGACTCGGTCAGGCGGTCGAGCACCCGCCTGCGGTCGCCCCACACGACGGGCGCCCAGTCCACCCAGGCGAGCGGCCCGAGCAGCAGGCTGAGCCGCCGTACGACGCCGGTGACCGGGTGGATGCGCAGCCCGGTCTCGGTCACGACGCGGAGCTTCATGAGGCGTTTGCCGGGTGTCAGGCCGTTCCGCGCCTCCAGCAGGCCCAGCCCGACGATCGACCAGAGCAGGGCGAGCGGAACGCCCAGGCTGTAGAGGAGCCCCGCGTCGTCATAGGAGTCGCAGATCATGGTCCCGACGGCCACGCAGCCGTCGCCGATCTCGAAGTACACCCATGGCGGGAACGCCAGCCCGAAGCCGATCCCGGACTCCACCGTCCGGACGATCCCCTGGACGAGGAGCGCGATCGTGACGCCGACCAGGGGCAGGTTGTCGATCACGACCGCCACGAAGCGGGCGTCGACGGGCGCAGGCGGCGCGTCACGTAACTGGGCGAAGGTGGCCGCCGCCTCTTCCGGGCTGCCGAGCCTGCTCAGGGCCTCGGTCAACTCGCCCGCCTCCGCCGCGTCGGACAGGTGCTCGCCCAGCTCGGTCTTCGCCCTGTCGCGGGCGGGGCCGGTCAGGTGGCGTCCGACTCTTTCGGTGTAGTCGTCGATGATCTGCCGCTCGTCGGCCATTCCTGCACCTCACCAAGAGTGTCGAGTAGCTGTCGCATCCCGTCGACCAGGCCGCTCCACTCGACGCGCAACATGCCGAGGTACGCACGGCCGTCCGACGTGAGGACGTAGTACTTGCGCGGCCTGGCGCGGCCCTCGGCCTCCCAGGACGCGCGGATATGGCCGGAATCCTCCAGCCGGTGCAGCAGCGGGTAGAGCGTGCCCTCCTTGACCTCCAGGGCCCCCTCGCCCGTCTCCCGCAGCACTTTCAGCAGCTCGTAGCCGTATCGGCGGCGCACGCTGAGGACGGACAGCACGGCCAGCTCGGTGGTGCCGCGTGCGAGCTCGCGGCGCAGCCGGGCGATGGTCTCCGATCCCGGCGCCGCCTCTGCGTCCTCGGACATGACACCACGGTACGACCCGATACCTTGCGCGGCAAGGTATTACACCGAACGAGGTACAGGCATAGAGCGCACCTGCTGGGAAAGAGGCAATCAGCGACGAACCGACCGTCCGACACAGAGGAGAAGCCCATGGATCCGACACGGCAGGAGACCGGTGACGTCACCGGGACGCGGGACAAGGACTACAACCTGATCTGGTTCGTCGAGCAGTGCCTCAGCAACGTGCTGCGGCTGGAGACCTACGTCGCGGACGCCGAACGCACCGGCGACAGTGAGCTGGCCGCGTTCTTCCGCCGCGCCCAGGGCGAAAGCCGCAAGGGAGCCGAACAGGCCAAGGACCTGCTCCGCAGCCGCCTGGCCGCGTGACGTGTGAGACAGGCGCCCGAGCCCGGCCACGGGCTCGGGCGCCTCATCATCCGTAAAGGGCGGCGATCTCGGCGAGCAGCCGGTCGCGCGCCACGCCGGCCGGCGTGACCCCGGTGAGCACGTACGCGGCCAGCCCCTCGGCCAGGGCGACGAGCACCAGCGCGACACCGGCCGCGTCGAGGTCGGCGCGGACACGGCCGGACTCCTGCTCCTTGCTGATGAGGTCGGCCATCTGGCGGTGGAATCGGGCGTACAGGACGCGCAGCCGGGCGGCGATCGTCTCGTCGGCGAACGCGAACGCCTGGAACGACTGACGCACCCGCATGTGGGCCTCGGTGGTGGCGTCGTACGGAATGAGCTCGGTGAGCACGGTGGTCAGCACGAGTCGCGGGTCGGCGGCGTCGAGCTCGTTGCCGACCCGCTCCCTGATGCGCAGGCTGGACAGCTCGTTGCCGCGGTCGAAGGCGGCCTCGACCAGCTGCCGCTTGGCCGGGAAGTAGTGCTGGACGCGGCCGGGTGAGATGCCGGCCTGGGCGGCGACCTCGGTCAGCGACACCGCGGTCAGGCCGCGGTCGGCGACGATGGCGAGCACGGCGTCGGCGATCTCCGCGCGCCGCCGCTCATGGTGCGCCCCCGGGCCACGGGTACGTCGTCGCTCCGCCACTCCACCACCCCTCTCGCTGCCATCGTACGCGCGCTTTTCAATGCGATCACATCGGAATGTGGGCTTAAACCGATGTGATCGCATTGATCTGCTCGAGGGGTGGCGATGAGGGGCGTCCTGGCGCTCGTGTGCGCCGCACAGTTCATGGTGGTACTCGACGTGTCGGTGGTGAACGTCGCGCTGCCCGCGATCCAGGACGCGCTCGCCTTCGACTCCCGCGGCCTGGCGTGGGTCGGCAACGCGTACGCGCTGGTCTTCGGCGGATTCCTGCTGCTCGGCGGACGCCTGGCCGACCTGTACGGGCACCGCCGCGTCTTCGCCGCCGGGCTGACGTTGTTCACCGCGGCGAGCCTGGCCGGGGGCCTCGCCGGCTCGGCGGGGGCGCTCGTCGCCGCCCGTGCCGTCCAGGGGCTCGGCGCGGCCGTGCTCGCCCCCGTCACGCTGACGATCGTGACCACCGCGTTTCCCGAGGGGCCGCTCCGCACTCGTGCCATCGCCGTGTGGACGGCAGTGAGCCTGGCCGGGGGAACGGCGGGCAACCTGATCAGCGGCGCGCTGACCGAGCACCTGTCCTGGCGCTGGGTCCTGCTGGTCAACGTGCCGATCGGGCTGGCGTGCCTGGCCGGCGCCCGCCTGCTGCGGCCCGGCGTCCGGCGGCGGAGCCGGGTGGACGTTCTGGGCGCGGCGCTGGCCACGGGCGGGCCGGCCGCGCTCGCCCACGGCCTCGGCGGCGCACCCGTCTTCGCCGTCGCCGGCGGCGTCATGGTGGGCTTGTTCGTGGTGGTGGAGACGCGGGTCGCCCGGACGCCGCTGATCCCGGCAGGGCTCCTCCGGCCGCGCGTGATCTGGCTGGGCAACCTGGCGATGTTGCTGGCCGGTGCCTGCCTCAACCCGATGTGGTACTTCCTCACCCTGTCCATGCAGCGCGTTCTGGGCTACGGGCCGCTGCAGACCGGGCTCGCGTTCCTCCCGCACACCCTGCTCACCTTGCTGGTGGGGCTGCGTCTGACGCCCTGGCTGATGTGCCGTGCCGATCATCGCGTTCTCATCGTCGCCGGTGCGCTGATCGGCGCCGCGGGCTTCCTCTGGCAGAGCCGGATCGCTCCGGGCGAGTCGTACGTGGAAGGGATTCTCGGCCCGGCCGTTCTCGTCTCGCTCGGCGGCGGCCTGCTGAACACGCCGCTCACCGTCGCCGTCACCTCGGGCGTCGATGCCGCGCACGCCGGAGCGGCCTCCGGCCTGATGAACACCGCCAAGCAGCTCGGCGGCGCCCTCGGCCTGGCCGCCCTCGTCGCCTCGGTCGGCGATCACCATGGCGCTGCGGGCGTCGGCCACGGACGGGCGTTCGCGCTCATGGCGGCGGTTCTCGCCGTCGTCGCCGTGCTCGCCGTCGCCCTCCCGGCGCGGCGCGACCACGCCGTTCCCCAGCGAACACGTCACGGTACGGCGTGACCGCGCCCCCCAGGCGCAGCAGCGTACGGCGTGACCGTGCTGCCCCCAACAGGTGCGTCAGTCCGTGGGGTGGCCTTCGGCCTGGTCGGCGCGGCGGCGGAGGTCGGTGGCGAACTCCTCGGCGCGGCTCAGTTGCGTGCGCAACGCCTCGCAGCGCTCGCGGGCGGCCTGCTCGAACCGGCGCAGCCGGGCCAGCAGTTGCTCGCGTTCCGCCGTGCCGAGCGCGGCCGCGGGGTCGTCGAGCCGGTCGGTGATGGCGAGCAACTCGCCCATCTCGTCCAGAGTGAAGCCGAGCGGCTTCATCCGGCGGATCACCATCAGCCGGGCCACGTCGGCCTCGGTGTAGAGGCGGAACCCGCCCTGGCTGCGCGCCGACGGCCGGACCAGGCCGACTTCGTCGTAGTGCCGGATGGTGCGCAGCGACAGCTCCGTACGGGCGGCCACCTCGCCGATGTGCATGTGATCTTCGCCGGCGCCGGCCTGGTCAACGGCGGAAGCCTCTGATCCGTCCATCTTTCGCACGACCTCACTGCTCGGCTCGCTGCGGTGTGCGGGCAGGCACGCCTGGCCCCGCCGGATCTCTACCCTAACGTTAGGGTAGAGTTGCCGATGGCCAGCACGGGGTTCCGTCGCCGGCTCCTCCGGTGGCCACGAGCGCGGGACATGATCGCACAGTGGCGTGCGATCGCGACACCCGCCGGCACACCACCCGCTCCATGAGGTAAGGGACTCCGACGCGCGCATGCCTGTGATCATGACCGCCGACTGCCCGCCGTGAGCCCCTCACGGTAGTGACCCTCGCGTACCGTTCCGCCTCTGTCTCCCAGGCGCTGCCGCCGTGTCCGCATGCCGCAGAGCCGCTAAGGATGTCGTGTTGCCCAGTTCCTTCTCCATGCCCGGCCGGCCTGTCTGGCTGAAGCCCGCGGTGGCCCGTACCGAGATCCTGTCCGGGCTGGTCGTCGCGCTCGCGTTGATCCCCGAGGCGATCTCGTTCTCGATCATCGCCGGCGTCGATCCCAGCGTCGGCCTGTTCGCCTCCTTCACCATGGCCGTGGTCATCGCCGTCGCGGGCGGCCGGCCCGCCATGATCTCGGCCGCGACCGGCGCCATCGCGCTCGTCGTGGCGCCCCTGGCGCGTGAGCACGGCCTGGGCCACCTGATCGCCACGGTCATCCTCGGCGGCCTCATCCAGATCGCGCTCGGCGCGCTCGGCGTGGCCAGGCTGATGCGTTTCGTGCCGCGCAGCGTCATGGTGGGCTTCGTCAACGCGCTGGCCATCCTGATCTTCATGGCGCAGGTGCCCGAGCTCGTCGACGTGCCGTGGATCGTCTATCCGCTGGTCGGGGGCGCGCTGGTGCTGATGGTGTTCCTGCCCCGCCTGACCAGGGTGGTCCCGGCGCCGCTGATCTCCATCGCCGCGCTCACCGCGCTGACCGTCGGCGCGCACCTGGCCGTGCCGACCGTCGGCGACCGCGGCACGCTGCCCTCCTCGCTGCCCCTCCCGGGCCTGCCGGACGTGCCCTTCACGCTCGACACGCTCACCCTCATCGCCCCGTACGCGCTGGGGTTCGCCCTGGTCGGGCTGATGGAGTCGCTGATGACGGCCAAGCTGGTGGACGACCTGACCGACACCCGCTCGTCCAAGACCCGCGAGTCGATCGGCCAGGGCATCGCCAACATCGTCACCGGCTTCTTCGGCGGCATGGGCGGCTGCGCCATGATCGGCCAGACGATGATCAACGTGCGGAACGGCGCCCGTACCAGGCTGTCCACCTTCACCGCCGGTGTGCTGCTCATGGTGCTGTGCATCGTCTTCGGCCCGTGGGTGTCGCAGATCCCGATGGCCGCCCTGGTCGCCGTCATGATCCTGGTCTCGTTCGGCACGTTCGACTGGCATTCCGTCGCCCCGGCCACCCTCAGGCGCATGCCCGTCGGCGAGACCACCGTCATGGTCGTCACCGTCGCCGTCGTGGTCGCCACGCACAACCTGGCCATCGGCGTCGTCGTCGGCTCACTGACCGGCCTGGTGATCTTCGCCCGCCGGGTCGCCCACCTGGCCAACGTCACCGCCTGCCTCGACCCCGACGGCGAGCAGGTCGTCTACGCCGTCACCGGCGAGTTGTTCTTCGCCTCCAGCAACGACCTGGTCTCCCAGTTCGACTACGCCGGCGACCCCCGCCAGGTGGTCATCGACCTGACCGACGCCCACATCTGGGACGCCTCGTCGGTCGCCGCCCTGGACGCCGTCGAGGCCAAGTACGCCGCCCGCGGCAAGACCGTACAGATCATCGGCCTCAATCAGCCGAGCGCCCGCATGCACGCCACCCTGTCCGGCGAGCTGTCCGGCAGCCACTGACCGGTGGCTTCGATCAGCGGGCCGGCCCGTCGGGGCCGGCGAGGTCCTCGATGCCGAGCTTGAGCCAGTGGTGGCCGGCGACGACATGGAGCTCACCGCCCCGGCCCAGGACGGCCGCCTCCCGGGGAACCGGTCGCTCGCCGGGCATGGCCAGCCGGCCGGGGCCGCCCACCCGGAAGTCCTGTCCTTCCAGGCTGCCGACGACCACGCGGTCGCACTCCTCGCCGTACCCTCCGACGAGCGTGACGCGGTCGTCCGCGACCACGAGCGCACGCGCGCCGCTCACCCCGGTGGACCGTCCGGTGACCTCGTCGGCCCTGATCCGTACGACCGGGAAGTCGACGTAGTAGTACGCCCACGCCTCCTCACCGATCACGTTCAGGGCGTAACAGGCAGCGCGACGGCGCCTTCCCGGAGCTCGACGCCCAGGAGACCACCACCAGCGAGCTGCTCCAGCGGCACCTGCCGGACGCCCACGTGGTGAAGGCGTTCAACAACATCTTCTTCCGCCACCTCGCCGACCTGCCCCGGCCCGCGGGCGCGCCCGACCGTACGGCGCTGCCGATCGCGGGAGACGACGCGGGCGCCAAGGCGCGGGCGACGGAGCTGCTCGACCTGCTGGGCTACGACGTGGTGGACGCCGGCCCGCTCGCCGAGGGCCGGCGCTTCGAGCCCGGCACCCCGGCCTACGGCATCCCGTACGCGGCGGAGGCGTCGCCCCGGTTCACCGAGCTCCCGGCCGGGCCGGCCTCGGCGGCCGAGATCGCGAAGCTGCTGGAAGCCGCCCGGCGCTGACCGCTGTGCCCGTCACGATCGGACGGGTACGCACTGCCATTTAGCGAGACGCAACGTCTCGTCTTGCAATCTGACCGGCGCGGCCCCATACTGAACTCCATACGCGAGACGGAACGTATCGTCTCCAGAGAGGGAGGAGGCCGTATGACAGCCCGAGTCTGGTTCGTCACCGGCGCGTCGAGGGGCCTGGGCAGGGCCTTCACCGAGGCGGCGCTCGCCGCCGGAGACCGCGTCGTGGCCGCCGCCCGCGACCTCGGCCCCCTCGCCGACCTGGCCGCCGCCCACCCCGACGACCTCGTACGGCTGACGCTGGACGTCACCGACCGCGCGGCCGTACGGCAGGTGGTGGACCACGCGGCGGCGGCGTTCGGCCGACTCGACATCGTGGTCAACAACGCCGGCGGGCTGCTGCTCGGCATGGTGGAGGAGGCCACGGAGGAGCAGGTCCGCGCCCAGTTCGACGTCAACTTCTTCGGCGCCGTCTGGGTGGCCCAGGCCGTGGTGCCGCACCTGCGGGCGCAGGGGTCGGGCCACATCCTGCAGGTCACGTCGATGGGGTCCGGAGGCGGGTTCGCGTCCGTCGGGTTCTACGCGGCCAGCAAGGCCGCCCTCGACTCGGTGAGCGAGGCTCTGGCGATGGAGGTGGCGCCGTTCGGCGTGAAGGTGACGATCGTGCAGCCCGGCGGGTACGGCACCGACCTGTTCACCCGGGGCACCACGACCACGCGGGCGCGGCCGGAGTACGCGCCGCTGCGCGCCCGGCTGGCCGAGCTGTGGGGCGAGGACGCCGGCCCCGACCCCGCCACCGCCGCGCCGGTGATCATGGAGCTGGCCGACCTCGCGGAGCCGCCGTTGCGGCTGATCGTCGGCGGCGCCTCGTACGACCTGGTCCAGCAGATGCAGCGGGCCCGTACGGAGGAGTACGAGACCTGGGAGCACCTGAGCAGGAAAGCGCCGGGCTGACAAGACAAGGAGGTGGGCCCTTCATGCGCCAATTGGCACTCGACGAGATCACCAAGCGTTACGGCACCCGCGTCGTCCTGGACCGGGTGTCGCTCACCGTGAGACCCGGCGAGCGGATCGGCGTGATCGGCGACAACGGGTCGGGCAAGTCGACGCTGCTCCGGCTCATGGCGGGGGCGGAGCGGCCGGACAACGGCGAGCTCGTGGTCGTCGCGCCCGGCGGGGTCGGCTACCTGCCGCAGTCGCTCGCGCTGCCGCCGCACGCGACGGTGGCGGACGCCGTCGACCTGGCGCTGGCCGACCTGCGCGGGATCGAAACCCGGATGCGGGCGGCCGAGCGGCTGCTCGACGAGCCGGGCATGGACGAGGTGTACGCGCGGCTGGTGGCGGAGTTCGAGGCGCGCGGCGGCTACGAGGCCGACGCCCGCGTGGAGATCGCGCTGCACGGGCTCGGGCTCCCCGGGCTCGAACGCCGCCGCCGGCTGGGCACGTTGTCCGGAGGCGAACGCTCCCGGCTCGTCCTGGCCGCCACGCTGGCGTCCGGCCCCGAGTTGCTGCTGCTCGACGAGCCGACCAACGACCTGGACGACCAGGCCGTGGCCTGGCTCGAACATCGCCTGCGCGCCCACCGGGGCACGGTCGTCGCGATCACGCACGACCGGGTGTTCCTGGAACGGGTGACCGACGCCATCTGGGAGGTCGGCGACGGGCGGGTGCGCCGCTACGGCGACGGGTACGCCGGATACCTCGCGGCCAAGGCCGCCGAACGCGCCGCCCAGGCGCGGGCCCACGAGGAGTGGAAGGCGGAGCTGGACCGGCATGCCACGCTGGTGGCGGCCAACGCCGGCCGGCTGGCGGTCATCCCGCGCAAGACGGCCAAGGCGGGCATGGGCACCGGGGCCTGGCGGGCGCGTTCCCGTACGCACGGGGCCGCGAGCCGTATCCGGCAGTCGCAACAACGGCTGCGGTGGCTCACCGACCACCCGGCGCCGCCGCCGCCCGAGCCGCTGCGCTTCACCACCACCCTCGCCACCACGGAACCCGCCACGGGAGCCACCGCGGGGGCCGCCGGGGCCGAGGTGGCCGCGCTCGACGGCGTGGTGGTGGCGGGGCGGCTGCGCCTCGACCACCTGACCGTCCGCGCCGGCGAACGACTGCTGGTCACCGGGCCGAACGGCGCCGGCAAGACCACGCTGATGCGGCTGCTCGCCGGAGAGCTGCGTCCGGACGAGGGTGAGGTACGGCGCTGCGGCCGAGCCGGCCTGTTCCGACAGGACGCACTCGAACCCACCGACGCGCGGCGGCCCCGCCCGCACGATGGGCTCGCAGAGGACGGCCACACCGGCGTTCCGCAAGACGGCCCGCGCAGCGGGCGCGCGGAGGACGGCCGCACCGGCGTCCCGCAGGACGAGTGGACCGTGTTGCGGGCCTACGCGCACCGGCGTCCGGGAAGTCTGGACGAGCATGCGGACGCGTTGCTGACCCTGGGGCTGTTCCGGCCGTCCGACCTGGGGCTGCGCCTGAAGGATCTCTCCTACGGGCAGCGGCGCCGGATCGAGCTGGCGCGGCTGGTGAGCGAGCCCGTGGACCTGCTCCTGCTCGACGAGCCGACCAACCACCTGTCGCCGATGCTCGTGGAGCAACTGGAGCAGGCGCTGGCCTCGTACCGGGGCGCGCTGGTGGTGGTGACGCACGATCGCCGCCTGCGGGCCGCGTTCACCGGCCGCCGCCTGGAGCTGGACGGAGGTGCGGTGGCAGCCCCGCGCCCGGGGAAGGCGGGAGCGCCGTGACCAGGAGTCGTGGCGGGAACGCCGCCCGGCGGTTCGGCGGCGGCAACGCGGCCGACGGGGTCGATCAGGGCAGGTGACGTCGCGTCACCTGCCGGCGGTGACGGCTTTCAGCTCGTCGAACGACTCGCGGATGAGGCGTGAGACGTCCGGCCCGCCGGTTTCGTCGATCCACCGCACGTACGCGATCTTGAAGACGGCGATCCCGGCCTCGGCCGCCAGACTCGCGGCCGGCTCCGCGACGCCGCGTCGCCGCAGCGCCTCGGCGAGGGCCGCGGACAACGACGCGAGCTTGATCAGCTCGCGTTCCTGCAGCTCGGTGTTCGCGGCGATGACGGCCTGGCGCTGCCGGGCGCTTTCGCCGCGCAGCTGGAGCAGGACGCCGGCGGACTCGATGGCCGCCGCTATCGCGTCCATCGGCGTCGCGGACTCGGGCGCGTCCGC
Source organism: Nonomuraea aridisoli (assembly GCF_003236395.1). Classification (GTDB taxonomy): domain Bacteria; phylum Actinomycetota; class Actinomycetes; order Streptosporangiales; family Streptosporangiaceae; genus Nonomuraea; species Nonomuraea aridisoli. The sequence continues at coordinate 41,316 of NZ_POUD01000001.1, forward strand.
GACGGCGTTCACGAGCTGCTCCTGGAGCGTGCCCGAGCCCCAGAACAGGACCTCGCGCTTGTCGGCGAAATGCCGGAAGAACGTGCGCTCCGTCAGCCCCGCCCGCTTGGCGATCTCCGCCACCGTGGTCTGCTCGAACCCGCGCTCGAGGTAGAGCTCCAGCGCCGCCTGTTCCAGCCGGCCACGCGCGTTCGGCTCCCATCGACCCATGCCCTGCATCGTAACCCGATGACAGCCACTGACATCAGTGCTAGCCTGATGACAGTCACTGACATCGCTGGAGGAGTTCTCATGCGTGTATTCGTCACCGGCGCGTCCGGCTGGATCGGCTCCGCCGTCGTTCCCGAGCTCATCGGCGCCGGCCACCAGGTCATCGGGCTGGCGCGCTCGGACGACTCCGCCGCCGCCCTCACCGCGGCCGGGGCACAGGTGCAGCGCGGAACGCTCGACGATCTCGACGTCCTGCGGCGTGCGGCCGCCGCGTCCGACGGTGTGATCCACCTCGCGTTCAAGCACGACATCGCCTTCTCCGGAGGCTTCCAGGCCGCCGCCGACGCGGACCGGCGGGTCGTCGAGACGTTCGGCGAGGCGCTCGCCGGCTCCGATCGGCCGTTCGTCCTCGCCTCCGGCCTGCTCGGGCTCGTGCCGGGGCGGGTGGCGACCGAACAGGACGGTCGTGCCCCCGCCTCGGACGCGCTCCCCGGCGGCCCGGGGACCCGGCACGGCACCGCGCAGGCGACGCTCTCCTTCGCCGACCGCGGCACCCGCTCATCCGTCGTCCGGCTGCCCCCCACGGTGTACGGCGAAGGGGACCCCGGCTTCGTGGCCGGCCTGGTCGGCGTCGCCCGCGCCAAGGGCGTCTCCGGCTACCTCGGCGACGGGTCCGTCCGCTGGCCGAGCGTGCACCGGCGCGATGCCGCGCACCTGTTCCGCCTGGCACTGGAGCAGGCCCCGGCCGGATCGGCGCTGCACGCGGTGACCGACGAGGGCGTGACGATCCGGGCCATCGCCGAGGTGATCGGCCGCCACCTGGACCTGCCGGTGGTCTCGATCCCCGAGGAGGACGCGGACGCGCACTTCGGGTGGCTGGCCGGCATGGTGGCGATCGACAGCCCGGCCTCCAGCGCGCTGACCCGCGAGCTACTGGGCTGGCAGCCCACGCGCCCCGGCCTCATCGACGACCTGGGCAAGGGCCACTACTTCCGCACCGCCTGACCGGCGCCGGGGCCGGTCGTGATGGCGAGGACACCGGTCAGACCGGTGATGTCCAGGAGGCGCAGCAGTCGACCGTGCACGTTGACCAGCTCCATGCCGCCGCCCAGGGCGGCGAGGGCCCGTTCGGCGTGGATCAGCGCCCGAAGCCCGCGAGAGTCGCAGAACGTCAGGCCGACGGTGTCCACCACGAGGCGTCGCCGGCCCGCCTTGACCACCGCGTCGATCAGCGGCGGCACCCGGTCCGAGGAGGCGAAGTCGAGCTCCCCGTGGAGCGTCAGCACGCTGTGGGCGGGGTGATGAACCAGGTCTACCGTGAGAACGGTCATACCGGGTGTCCGATCCGCGGTGCGAGAGAAATCGCCGTGGGCCCGCATGCCGCCGGCCCGGCGAGTCACCGCTGCAACCTCCCCACCGTACAGGCCGCCTCAGACCGAGGGCCCGCTCCACCCGGCCGGCGAGCGCGTCTTGGCGGTTAGTTTGGCCGATGAGACGTGGCTCCGTACGCGATCGTCGGCCGGGCCACCCAGCTGGGCACCGGCGCCTTCGCCGACACCGACGTCATCACCGCGGGCGACATCGGCTCCATCGTGATCGCCGCGGCGACCCTCACCGTCCTCCTGACCACCGCGTCGATCCTCGACCGCCGCGACATCCGCGCCTGAATCGGCGGCGAATTCGAAAAGCCGCACCGATCGGGAAAGACCGTTTTCCGGTCACGGATATGGTGTTGCCTCATTCGCGAGGCGGCGATAGCTTAGCGGGCGTGACTGCCGGGTCGGCCATGGGCCACAAGCGAGTGAGGCACCCGGCCGCTGCGTGAGCGCCGGGCGGCCGCGAGGGCCGCCGCATCTCTGCCTTTCTGAAACCTCCTTTTACGCAATCGGCGATATCGCCGACCGCTGCCGCGCGCACATTTTCCGTTGCCGACGCGGCCACTTCAGCATGCCCGCGAACCGGGCGCATTGTTTCGACAAGAAAGCAGAGAATGCCGTACGACTTCAACCAGCAGATCATCGAGGAATTCCGCGCCGGCCGCGGAAGGGTGGGCGGCCCCTTCGAGGGGGCCCGGCTGCTCCTCCTGACCACCACCGGCGCCCGCTCGGGAGCCCGCCACACCGTCCCGCTCGGCTACCTGCCCGACGAGGGCGGCCGCATGCTGGTCATCGCCTCGGCAGGCGGTGCGCCGCACCACCCGGCCTGGTACCACAACCTGCGCGCCGACCCTCGGGTCACGGTGGAGACCGGCGTCTTCACGATCGAGGCCGAGGCCGCCGTCCTGGAAGGCGAGGAACGCGACCGGCTCTTCGCCCGCGCCGTGGAGGCCGACTCCGGCTGGGCCGACTACCAGGCCAAGTCCGGGCGCGTCCTGCCCGTCGTCGCGCTGACTCCGCGCTCCGGCTCCTTCCCCGACCTGCCGGAGGGCGAGGTGCTGAAGGCCATCCACGACGCGTTCCGGCGGGAGCTGGCCCTGGTGCGCGCCGAAGTCGCCGCCTCGGGCCCGCGGCTGGGCGCGCAGCTTCGCGTCAACTGCCTGACGCTGTGCGGCGGGCTGCACCACCACCACACCGTGGAAAGCGGCGGGTTGTTCCCCCACCTGCGTGACCGCCACCCCGAGCTCGACGCCGTCCTCGACCGGCTGCACGCCGAGCACACCGTCCTGGCCGGCCTCCTCGACGACCTGCGACAGCTCGTCTCGGCAGACTCCGCCGACCTGCTGACCCGGGTGGACCGGCTCATCACGGAGATCGAGAACCATCTCGCCTACGAGGAACGGCACCTCGTTCCCCTGATGAACGCACTGCCGCCCCGGCACGAGGACCACTCGACCGTCACCCGCGTCCCCGCCGACCCCGGCGACCGCGCGGCCGTGATGGCCGCGATGCGGTCGCCGGCCGCCGGAGCGCCGCCGCTCGACGCCGACATGACGCCCCGGCTGCCCCATACCGGCGGCGTGCCAGGGCAGTGGGTCACCGGCTCGGCCGCCGAGGACGGCGTCACGCTGTACGTGCACGGAGGCGGCTTCGAGCACACCCAGCCGGCGCTGGAGCCGCTCATGGCCTACCGCCTGTCGCAGGCCACCGGCCGCCCCGTCTTCAAGACGGATCAGCGTCTGGCCCCGGCTCACCCGTACCCCGCCGCCCTCGACGACGTCGTGGCCGTCTACCGGAGCCTGCTCGAACAGGGCGTGCCCGCCGACCGCGTGATCCTGTCGGGCGAATCGTCGGGCGGCACCCTCGTCCTGTCGGCGCTGCTGGCGCTCAAAGCGGCGGGCGATCCCCTGCCCGGCGCGGCCGTCGCGATCTCCCCGCTCACCGACCTGACCCTGTCGAGCCCGTCGCTGGACGCCGACGACGGTCAGGACGTGCTCAGCCGGCCGGTCGTCGAGCGCATCACCGCCCAGTACCTGGCCGGGGCCCGCGCCGACCAGGCCCCGCAGTCCCCGCTCCACGGCGACCTGCGCGGCCTGCCCCCGCTTCTGCTGGTGGCCGGCACCGCGGAGGTGCTGCTGGACGACACCCGCCGGTTCGCCGCCGCCGCGGCGGCCGCCGGCGTCGAGGTGACCCTCGACCTGTACGAGGGCATGCCGCACGCCTTCCACCTGAGCGTGCTGGCGCAGGAGCCGCCCGCCGTCGCCATGACGTTCCTGCGCCGCCTCAGCGACTGGTGTCCTGGACGAAGTCGCTGATCAGCCGGGCCACGTCGCCGGGCTTCTCCTGCACCATGTTGTGGCTGGCGGCCAGCTCGACCACCTGGATGTGCGGGTGCGCCGCGGCGATGGGCGCCAGGTCACGGCGCACCCCGCGGCGCAGGGCGGCCATGAGCTCGCTGGGCGGCATGCCCGGCGGGTCCTGGGTGGGCAGGACCACCAGGGTGGGGCACCGTACCGCCCGCAGCGCCGGGACGGCGTCGCGGAAGTGGGGCGCGTACCGTATGGCGGCCAGCAGCTCGGGGCCCGGCCGCAGGTAGCTGTCGTCGCCGGAGGTGGTCACGGCGCGCGGCGGGAGCGCGGCGACCTGCTCGGGCGGCAACGGCCGCGCCATCGCCGCCTCCTGCGCGTCGAACATCGCCTTCAGCTGCGCCAGCTCCCTCGTCACCAGGGCCGGGTCCATGCCGGGGTAGTTCGCGGGGTCGTTCTCGGCCGAGCGCAGGCCGTCGAGGTTGACGACGGCCGGGCACTCCGGATGGCGCGCGGCCCACAGGCTGGCCAGCATCCCGCCCAGCGAGTGGCCGACGATCACCGCGGCGCCGAGGCCCAGGCGGTCGACCACCGCTTCGACGTCGTCCAGGACGGCGTCCCACTCCCATGGGGCTTCGCCCGACAGGCCGTGCCCGCGCAGGTCCATCGCGACGACGCGGTACGCGGCCGTCAGCGCCGGCGCCACCTCCTGCCAGGCGTCGAGCGTGCCGCCCAGGCCGTGCAGCAGTAACAGCGGCGGGCCGTCGCCGCCGTGGTCGCGCACGGCGAGCGGGATCGTGTGGTCGGTGATGGTCACGTCGTGCTGCGACACGTTGCTCCTTGGGTCGGGGTGCCCCGGTGCGGGGCTCCCTGGGTTCGGGACTCCTTGGGGAGGGCGAGCCGGGCGCGGATCGACGCGGTGGTCACCCCGCCGCTGGGGTGCCGGTCGAGCTTCGCGCGTTTGACCAGGTCGTGAACACCCTGGCGGGTGATGCCGAGCATCGCCGCCGCGGTGGAGAAGCCCACCGCCTCCGCTCCCGGATGACCCGCCCGCCGCGCCACGGCGCGCCCGAAGGCCGTACGCCACCACTCGTCGGGCGGGTCGAACGGCCCGTCGCCGGGGAAGAGCGCGGCGATCAGCCGCGCGGACGTCATGACGGCCAGCCGCTCGTCGGGCCCCAGCAGTTGCGCGGCCCACACCTCGGCCTGCACCCGCAACCGCGCCCGCACGTCACCCACGCCGTCCACACCGTCCGCCGGGTCGAGCAGGATCTCCAGCGGGTCGACGATCCGCGCCTCGACCAGCCGCGTCAGCTCACGCGCCAGCTCCACGTGCTCCGCAGTGTTCACTTGACGAACGATAGCAAGTACTTGCTATCGTTCGTCAAGTAGTCGGCCCGGTGGAGCCGCGGACGACCAGAGTCGGGGTCACGGTGAAACGCACCGCGGACGTGCGGCCCTCGATGCGCTCCAGCAGCAGCTTGCCCGCGGCCCCGCCCATGACCGCGCCGTCCTGGTCGACGCTGGTCAGGTCGATGCAGGGCAGCGCGGCCAGGTGGGTGTTGTCGTAGCCGGCGACCGAGACGTCCGCGGGCACCGCGAGACCGGCCTCGTGGACCGCGGCGAGCGCGCCGAGCGCGGCCTGGTCGGCCCCCGCGAAGATCGCCGTCGGGCGAGGGGACCGGCTCAGCAGCTCACGGGCCCCCTCGTAGCCGCCTCTCTCGTGGTAGAAGCTCTTGGCGACGGCGATCTCGCCGGCGAGCCCGTGCTCGCGCATGACCCGTTCGTACGTGGCGGCCCTGATGTTGTGCAGCAGGTCGGACGGGCGCGCCTGGCTGTCGTCCTGGTGCGTGATGTGCGCGATCCGGCGGTGCCCCAGAGCGAGGAGGTGGTTCACGACGAGCTCGGCGCCGGCCTCGTCGTCGTCGGACACGGTGTCGTAGTACGACGAGCGCTCGTGCCGGGCGAGCACCACGGTGGGCTTCTCCCTGGCCACCTCCTCCAGCCGCGCCTTCGAGGCGAGCGGAGCGACCATGATGATGCCGTCCACCTGGCGGTCCATGAGGGCGTCGACCGCCCGGCTCTCGACTTTGCGGGTGGCGCCGCCCTGAATCATGAACGCCTGGTAATCGGTGCTCTGCAGATATTCGGCGAGGCCGTCGACGATATCGGCGAAGAACGGATTTCTGATATGCGGCAACATCAGGCCGATCGTGAACGTGCGCCCCCGCATGCCACGGGCGGCGGCCTGCGGCCGGTAGCCGAGCTCCTCGATGGCGGCCCTGACCCGCTCGCGCATGGCCGGGCTCACCCCGTAGGCGTTCCGTATCACCTTGGACACCGCTGTCACGGAGACCTGGGCGTGACTCGCCACATCGGCGATCGTCACCCGTCGTCGGCCAGGCGCGACCATGAAACTCCATTCCCCGGGACGTTCACCGAGTCTATGAGCCCGGGCCACGGGCCGGATCGGAGATCGTGGGCCTCCTGTATTCTTCGGGCATGCCCACCGACCCGCCAGCACCGATGGGCCATGATCTGTCACAGTCCTATCGAGGGCTTCTGACGGAGCGCATCGCCCGTCAGCTGGAGCAGGATATTCGCTCCGGAAACATCGCGGTGGGCGCCAAACTCCCCTCGGAGCGCGAGCTCGCCGCCCAGTTCGGCGCGAGCCGCAACGTCGTCCGCGAGGTGCTGCGCCGGCTGGAGACGCAACAGCTGATCGAGGTCGCCCCCGGGCGTGGGTCCTTCGTCAGGGAGCAGTCCCCCGTCCAGGCCCGCCACTACGACGCGCTCTACCGCGCGGGCCGGCCCACCGTCCGCCAGCTAATCGAGGCGCGCATCCCGCTCGAGGTCGAGATCGCCGGGCTGGCGGCCGAGCGCGCCACCGACGCGCAGCTCGCGGCGATCGGGCGGGCCAACGACGCGCTGCTCAAGGCGACCGACGTCGTCGACAAGGCCCACGCCGACCTCGACTTCCACGAGGCGATCGCGCAGGCGAGCGGCAACCCGGTGTTGCGCGTCATGCTGTCGTCCATCAGCGGGCTGATGTTCGAGATGATGCTCCGGTCACACTCCGACCCGACCATCGCCGAGCCGGGCGTCCCCCACCACGGCGAGATCTACGAGGCGCTGGCGGCCCGCGACGTCGAGCGGGCCCGCCGCTACATGCACGAGCACCTCACGCTCGGCCTGCGCACCTACGGGCGCGACCTCGACGTCAGCGTCGACGTCATGGCCAGGCAGCACATCGAGACATTGCTGAGCCAGAGCCAGGGGCGGTAACAGCCGAAGGCTGGTCATGGTGAACACCGGCTGCTATGGTCCAACTGGTCCTACCAGTTGGACCATAGCTGTGAGGGACTTCCCATCAGCAGAAAGCCGAGCACGAGCATGTCCATCCCCAGCCAGACACTCACGCGCCGGTCCTTCGGCAAGCTCGCGGCCGCCATGACGATCATCGGCGGCGGAGCAGCACTCGGAGGCTGTTCGGCCGGCGGCGGCAGACCCTCTCCGAACACGCCGCTCTGCATCATGGCGATCAACCACGTGTGGTCGCAGGCGATCAGGAAGCACATGGCGGAGTTCGAGGAGCGGATCGGCCGCCGGGTCTCGATGTCGTTGCTCACCTCCGACCAGCTCGCCAACAGCTACAACGTCAAACTGAACGCCTCGGCCACGGACATCGACGTCATGATGGTCCGGGCGCTGCAGGAGCAGCTGCTCTTCGCGCACAACGGCTGGCTGGCCGACCTCACCGACCGGGTCGAGGGCGACGCCGGTTACCAGTGGGCCGATTTCCTGAAAGCGCCCCGCGAACGCTCCGTCACCGGCCGCATGGTCCTCAGCGTGCCGGTGGTGACCGAGCGGCCGGTCCTCTACTACCGCAAGGATCTGGGCGCGGCGCCGGCGACGCTCGACGAGCTCATGGAGACGGCGCTGCCGCTCGCCGACCGGCGCGGCAACTTCTTCGGCTTCGTGGGCCGGGGACAGCGCAGCGGCGCGGTGAGCATGTGGTCCAGCTTCCTCTACTCCTTCGGCGGCGACTTCACCGGCCAGGGACGATCCGCCATCGCCCGGCCGGAGTCGATCGCCGCGTACGAGTACTACGGCCGGCTGCTCGAACGGGCCGGCCCGCCCGGCGCCACCAACATGAGCCTGGAGCAGGCCATGCCGATCTTCGCGCAGGGCAAGGCGGCGTTCTACGTGGACGCCGACGCCATCTACACCAACTTCCTCGACCCGAAGATCTCGACCGTCCAGGAGACCGTGGGCTTCGCGCCGTTCCCGGCCGGCCCGGCGGGGGCGCGGCCGTTCAACATCCCGTCGTGGAGCCTGGCCATCAGCGCGTTCTCCCTGCTGCGTGACGAGGCGTGGCAGTTCGTCCGGTGGGCGTCGAGCCCGGAGATGGTCAAGCGGCTGCAGGCGGAGGGCATCCCGGGGGCCCGCCAGTCGGCCTGGTCGGACCCGGCCACGCTGGCCTCGTTCCCCGCCGACCTGGCGAGGACGATGCAGACGCAGGCCCAGATCGGGCTGGGCATCGACCGGCCCGACGTGCTGCAGGTCGGCCGGGCCAGGGACATCGTCGGCCGTCCGCTCGTGGCGGGCATCCTCGGACAGCCGGTGGCGCCGGTCGCCCGCGAGGCCGACGCCGAGTTCGCCGAGTTCCTCGTCCGCGACAACCGTCACAGGGAGGGCTGATGGCCATCACCCAGACCTCCGCGCCGGCCCGCGCGCCCTTGCCCGGCAAGCCGCGAGCGCGGTCGTTCGAGCAGGCCAACCGGCGGCTGAAGTGGGCGATGCTCGCCCCGTCGCTGGCGTTCGTGGGCCTGATGATCATTTTTCCGCTGGTGTTCACGCTCAACCTGGGCTTCACCGACGCCTTCGGGGCGGTGAACGCCGACAAGGACTACGTCGGTCTGCGCAACTTCGGCGACGCCCTCACGGATTCGCGCCGCTTCTGGCCGGCCGTCCAGCGCACGGTGTTGTTCACGATCGGCGCCGTGCTCCTGGAGACCGTGCTCGGCCTGGCCCTGGCGATGCTCATGCGCAAGCCGTTCCGGGGCGCCCGCTGGGTGCGTACGGTGCTCATCATCCCGCTGCTGACCACGCCCGTCGCCATCGGGATCCTCTGGCTGCTCATCCTCGACCCCACGAACGGCATCGCCAACCACCTGCTCGCGTCCGTCGGCATCCTGCCCCAGGAGTTCCTCGGCTCGGTGAGCCAGTCGCTGCCGATCCTGATGCTGATCGACGTGTGGCAGTGGACGCCCATGATGACGCTGCTGCTGCTCGCCGGGCTGTCCACCCTGCCCGCGGAGCCCGAGGAGGCCGCCCACGTGGACGGCGCGGGAGTGTGGCAGCGCTTCCGGTACGTCGTGCTGCCGATGCTCGGCCCGACGCTGGCCACGGCGGTGGTGCTGCGCTCCATCGACGCCCTGAAGACCTTCGATCTCCTGTACGCCACCAAGGGGCCGGGCGGCGGATCGTCCTTCGAGGCCGAGACCCTCAACGTCTACGCCTACGGGCTGACCTTCGACTACCAGGAGTACGGTCTGGCCTCCGCCGTCCTCGTCCTGTTCACCCTCGCCATCATCGGCGTCGTGATCCTGCTGCGGCGCCGGCCCGGAAGGAGGTCCGCGTGAGTTCCGCCCTCGAACGTCCCGCCTGGAGCAGACGGCGGGCGCTCTCCTGGCTGCGCGGCGTCACCATCACGATCGTGTGCCTGGTCTTCGTCCTGCCGATCGTCTGGATGTTCGCCGCCGCGTTCAAGACGAACGTCCAGGTCACCGATCCCAGCGTGGGCCTGATCTTCTCCCCCACCCTGGACAACTTCCGCAACGTGCTCGCCGACGGCGAGGTCCTGCAGTCCCTGCGCAACTCCCTGGTCGTGGGCGTCGCGTCCACCGTGCTGTCCGCGATCATCGCCGTTCCCGCCGCCTGGGCGGTCGGACGGTTCCGGATGCGGCGCACCGGGTCTCTCGTGCTCGTGGCCCGCATCGTCCCGGCGATCTCCCTGCTCGTGCCGTGGTACTACCTGTTCGCCCAGGCCGGGCTGGTGGGCAGCTACACCGTCCTGGTCCTGAGCCACATGTTCGTGTCGGTGCCGCTGATCCTGTGGATCATGATCGGCTTCTTCGAGGGGCTGCCGGTCGAGCTGGAGGAGGCCGCCCGCACCGACGGGCTGACCGTCTTCGGCGCCTTCTGGCGCATCGCGCTGCCGCTGGCCGCGCCCGGCACCACGACCGCGTCCGTCCTCGCGTTCATCTTCAGCTGGAACAACTTCATGTTCGCGCTGATCTTCTCCGACGAGACCACCCAGACCGCGCCCGTGACGCTGTTCAACTTCATCTCCTACGCCAGCACGGACTGGGGCGGTCTCATGGCCGCCGCCACGCTCATGACGGTGCCGGTCGTCATCGTCGCGATCGTCGGGCAGAAATTCCTCGTCGCGGGGCTGACCGCCGGAGCCACCAAGGGCTGATCCCGCCCGCCGCATCCTCAGAAAGGCAGTTCATGAAGATCGTCGACGCCAAGGTGGTCCTCACCAGCCCGGGCCGCAACTTCGTCACGCTGAAGGTGGAGACCGACGAGGGCGTCAGCGGCCTCGGCGACGCGACGCTCAACGGGCGCGAGCTCGCCGTGGCCAGTTACCTGCGGGACCACGTCGTCCCCCTGCTCCTGGGGACGGATCCGCATCGCATCGAGGACACCTGGCAGTCCCTGTACCGCGGCGCGTACTGGCGCAGGGGGCCGGTGACGATGGCCGCGATCGCGGCCGTGGACGTCGCGCTCTGGGACATCAAGGCGAAGGTGGCCGGGCTGCCGCTCTACCAGCTGCTGGGCGGCGCGAGCCGGGACCGCGTCCGCACCTACGGGCACGCCAGCGGCAGGGACGTGCCCCAGCTGTTCGACTCCATCCGCGCGCGGCTGGCCGAGGGCTACCCGGCGATCCGGGTGCAGACCGGCGTGCCGGGGCTGAAGCGCGTGTACGGCGTCCAGCAGGACGCGGCGCCGTCGGGGGACGGCGTCCGGCCGGTGGTGGAGGACTGGGACACCGACGCCTACCTGCGCAGCCTGCCCAGGGTGTTCGACGCGGTCCGGCAGGAGTTCGGGCCCGATCTGGTCCTGCTGCACGACGCCCACCACCGGCTCACCCCGATCCAGGCGGCGCGGCTCGGCAAGGACCTGGAGCCGTACGACCTGTTCTGGCTGGAGGACTGCACGCCCGCCGAGAACCAGGACGGGCTCCGGCTCGTCCGCCGGCACACGACCACCCCGCTGGCGATCGGCGAGGTCTTCAACACCGTCTTCGACTACCAGACGCTCGTGAGCGAGCAGCTGATCGACTACGTGCGTTCCGCCGTCACCCACTTCGGCGGCGTCTCCCCGTTGCGGAAGTTGTTCGACTTCGCCGCGCAACACCAGATCAAGAGCGCCATCCACGGGCCGGAGGACATCTCTCCCGTCGGCATGGCCGCCGCGATCCACCTGGACCTGGCGATCCACAACTTCGGGATCCAGGAGTACGCGGGCCACACCGAGCAGACCGGCGCCGTCTTCCCCCACGCCTACACCTTCACCGACGGATACCTGCACCCCGGGGAGGCCGCCGGCATCGGGGTGGAGCTGGAGGAGGAGCTGGCCGCCGCGTACCCGTACGCCCCGGCCTACCTGCCGATCAACCGGCTGCAGGACGGCACCGTCCACGACTGGTGACGATGGATACCGTTACCCAGGAGGAGCGGGCCACGGCGCTATTTAGTGGAATAAATCCGTGAATCGTTACTCAAAATCGCTCTTGACGGTCTTTGCGGAAAAGCTTACGTTAACGACATCCACGGGTAACTTAAATCGTTTTTAGCGACCCGAGAGGAGCCCTTCCAGGCCCCGACGTCGTGTCGGCCATCCTCACCGCCACCGCAGGCGAAGTCACCGGCCGGCTCTGCGATGTCGGCCGGAAGGGAGTGACCTGTGTCCAGAGTGCGCCGCCGGAGAACTGTGCTCGCCGGACTGGGAGTGTCCCTCGCTCTCGTCCTCTCACACCCGCTCACCGCCCCACCGGCCACCGCCGCCGGTGGGCAACCCCTCGTCGAGGTCGTCGACCTCCGGGTGGACGGCAGAAAAGACCGGCCCCTCGGGCTCGACAGCGCCACCCCCTTATTGGGCTGGCGCATGACCCAGACCCGGCAGGCCGCCGGTCACCCGTGCCACCGGCCCGGATCAGAAGCCGCCTGCCCGGGAGACCGGCAGACCGCGTACCAGATCCAGGCCGCCGCGAGCGAGGCCGACCTCAGACGCGGGCGGCTGATCTGGGACTCCGGCAAGGTGGAGTCCGCCACCCAGGCCGGTGTCCCCTACGCCGGCCGGCCGCCGGCCTCACGCCGGCAGGTCGCCTGGCACGTGCGCGTCTGGGACGCGGAGAAGAAGGCGTCGGACTGGAGCAAGCCCTCGTCCTGGGAGATGGGCCTGCTGGAGCAGAGCGACTGGGAGCCCGCCCGCTGGATCGAGTACCCCGGCCGCACCGAAGGCCGACCGATGCCGATCTTCGCCCGGAAGTTCGAGCTCGACCGCGGCAAGCGCGTGGCCGGCGCCCGTCTCTACCTCTCCGGCGTGGGGCTGCACCTGCCGACGCTCAACGGCCGCGAGCTCACGGACGAGGTGCTGGCGCCCGGCAACTCCAACTACCAGCTCTCCAGCGAGTACCGGACCTACGACGTCACCGACGACCTGCGCGCGGGAGCCAACACCGTCGGTGTCCGGCTCGGCAACGGGCCCGCCTACGTGCGCCGCAGCGTCACCAACCCGGCCGTCGGCCGTACCGCGCCCTACTCGTGGTGGCAGAGCCAGCTGAAAGGCAGCGGCACCCTGGCCGCCGACGCCGCGGCCGGCGCCACGACCGTGAAACTGGACAACGTCACCGGCTACCACGTCGGCGGCACCATCAACATCGACACCGGTGACGGCGGCGACGACCTCGAATCCCGTACGATCACCGCGATCGGCACCGCCGGTCCCGACGGGACGGGCATCACGTTCACTCCCGGGCTGTCCGAGCCGCACCCCGCCGGCGCCTCGGTGACCGGATCGGGCAACAACATCGCCGCCAGCGACGCGAGCGCCGGCGCCGCGGTCACGCCGCGCATGATCGCCCGGCTGGAGATCTCCTACGCCAACGGCTCGTCCGACGTCATCGTCTCCGACCGCAGCTGGCGCACCGCGCTCGGCCCGCTGGTCACCGACGCGTGGTACTCCGGCTCGGACTACGACGCGCGCCGCGAGCAGGTCGGCTGGGACGCTCCCGGCGCGGACCTGTCGGCCGGCGCGAAACGGCGGAACGGCTCCCCCATGGAGTGGGTGGACGCCGGCATCGCGCCGCCGCCGAACCTCGCCACCAAGCTCGTCGCCCGTACGGCAGAACCGGTCAAGGCCGTCGAGACCTTCACACCCGTCTCCATGACCAACCCGCAACCGGGCGTCTGGGTGTTCGACCTCGGCCAGAACATCACCGGCTGGCCGCAGCTGAACCTCAAGGGCACCGTCCCGGCCGGAGTAACGATCCGCATGTCGCCCGCCGAGTCGCTCGCCCCGGACGGCACCGTCGACCAGGCCTCCCTGATGGGCGGCGGCGGCAGCCGGGGCCGCGACCTGTTCAACACCTACACCACGGCCGGCCTGCGCGGCGGGGAGAGCCGGCACCCCGACTTCAACTACTTCGGCATGCAGTGGATCCAGGTCACCGGCCTGCCCGAGGGCTACACCCCCGGCAAGGACCTGATCAAGGGCATCCGGCTGCAGGCGGACACCCCCGTGGCGGGCCGGGTGACCACGTCCAACGCGCGCGTCAACCGCATCCACACGATGGCCCGCTACTCCTTCGCCTCGAACATCATGTCGGTGTTCACCGACTGCCCCGGCCGCGAGAAGTTGTCCTACCCGGCCGACTACACGATGCCGATGGGCGCCATCCACCGTGACCACAACCTGGCCGCGTACCTGAAGACCACGATGCGGCACCTCGTCGAAGGGCAGTCGATCGCCGAGACCCCGATGCGGGGCAACGTGGCGCTGAAGACCCCCGTCTACGACTGGGGCTACAGCGGGCGCTTCGGCGACGAGATCAACTGGGGCAACGCCATCATCCTGGTCCCCTCGATGTTGTACGAGCTGTACGGCGACACCGAGACGATGCGGCGGTACTACGACCAGATGGTCGACTTCGCCGACTACATCCAGCGGGAGAAGGCCGACGGGCACATCGTCGACGCCGCCCTCGCCGACTGGGTGGCCGCCGACCAGACCTCGGGCCGCATCACCGGCACGTGGGGCTACTACGTCATGATCAGCAAGCTGGCGGAGATGGCCGGGCTGACCGGTCACACCGACGACGCCACCCGGTACGCCGCGCTCGCCACCGACATCAAGAACACCTTCAACGCCCACTTCTACAACCAGGAGCTGCGCCGCTACACCACCGACGGCAACAGCGGGAGCACCGGCGCGACGCAGACGGCGCAGGCGCTCGCCCTCGACGCCGGCCTCGTCCCGGAGAGCGAACGCCAGGCCGTGCTCGACGCCCTCGTGGAGCTCGTCCACGCCTACCACCCGAACGGGGACGGCCCGCACTTCAGCGGCGGCACCATCGGCATGGGGCCGATCGTCCGGGCGCTCGCCGACGGCGGCAGGGATGACGTCCTGTGGGAGCTGCTGCAGGAGGACGACCAGCCCAGCTACGGCTTCTTCATGGCGCCGACCAGCGCCAACCCGAACGGCATGACCACCATGGGTGAACGCTGGAACCGCGGGGACTCCAAGAACCACATGATCCTCGCCCAGATCGAGGAGTGGTTCCACACCGGCCTGGCGGGCATCCGCGAGGCCGGGGGCTCGACCGCCTACCAGCGCCTGGTCATCCAGCCCAAGCCGGTCGGCGACCTCACGTTCGTCAAGGGCTCCTACGAGACGCCGCACGGCCTCGTACGGTCGGAGTGGACCAAGGACGAACGCCGGTTCGGGCTGACCGTCGAGGTGCCCCCGAACACCAGCGCCGAGATCTGGGTGCCGGCCAAGGACCGCCGCCTCGTCACGGCACCGCACCGGGCCACGTTCCTCCGGATGGACGCCGACCACGCCGTCTACCAGGCTCCGTCCGGCTCCTTCACCTTCACGGCGGCCACCGCCGGCTGACCGTGAACCAGAGGCCCGTCACCCCTCCTCCCCTGGTGACGGGCCTCTTCCTGCCGGTACGGCAGGGTCAGCACTCCCTCCCGGGTCGGCGGGCGCGCCTTGACGCTGCAACCCTCGTTCTTCTGCCTGCGCCGTCCTACGGCGTTCGCCGACCCCGGGCGCGGCTGATCGGCCCCGACCGCCTGCCGCCACGCGGCCACGCTGCGCGAGGCGGGGCTGGTCAGCACCGAACGCCGCGGCCAGTCCGTCCTGCACACGCGCACCCCCATGGGCACCGCCCTGCTCGAAGGGCGGGACGCGCTATGAGCCGGGGTAGGTGCCGAAGCTCCAGAGGTTGCCCTCCGGGTCGCGGACGGTGAAGGTGCGGTTGCCGTAGTCCTCGTCCTTGAGGTCCCGTACGACCTCCGCGCCGGCCGCGGTGGCCCGGGCGAGCAGCGCGTCCGGGTCGTCGGTGACCACGTAGAGGAGAGCGCTGCCGGTCGGGCGGTCGAGGTCGTTGCTCTCGTCGGCCGAGCCGAGCATGATCGCGCCCGCCCCGGACGGCCAGGCGAGCTCGGCGTGCGCCACGGCGTCGCCCTCCGTGTAGCAGGCGCGCTCCACGAACCCGAACGCGTCGGCCAGGAACCGGATCGCCGCCCGCGCGTCACGGTAGGAGAGGCAGGGCCACACCGAGGGCTTGTCAGTACGTGTTTCCATGCGGCTCATCGTGGCTCCGGGCCCGCCGCCCGGTCTTGGACGGATGGGAACTCGCCCAGCCACCGCGTCGCCGTCGTGCCGCCGAGGTCGCGGAACTCCCGCGCCAGATGCGCCTGGTCGAAATAGCCGCACTCGGCCGCCGTCTCGGCCAGCGAGGGCGGGCGCGGCGAGCGCAGCAGCCGGCACGCCCGCTCGAAGCGAATCACCCGGGCCGCCGTCTTCGGCGACAGGCCGGTCTCGCGGCGGAACCGCTCGCCCAGGTGCCGTCTGCTCCAGCCGAGCTCCCGGGCGAGCACGGCGATGGGCAGCCGGCCGCCCGTCTCGCGCAACCGGCGCCACGCCTGGGCCACCTCGGGCGGCGGCCCGTCGCGGCGATGGTCGACCAGCTCGGCCAGCACGTCGTCCAGGACGCGGAACCGGCCTCGCCAGGTGGGGGCGCCGGACAGCCGTTCGGCCAGCTCGCCCGCCCGGGCGCCGAGCATCGCGGTCAGGTCGGCGACGTCGCCCGCGAGTTCGCTCGCGGGCAGGCCGAGCAGGGCCCGGGCGCCCCGCCAGGTCAGGTCGAGTTGCACGCCGTGCTGGTGGCCGTCGTGCGACATCACGACCGGCCCGTCGTGCAGCCCGCCGACGGCCGAGGTGAACGAGCGCGGCGGGCCGGACCGCCCTGGCACGCCGACGACGTCGAGCGTGCCGGACAGGCACACGACGAGTGTCAGGTGCCCGGACGGCAGCCCGTGGTGCACTCCGGGTGGCCCGTGCGTGCGATAACCGGAATATCCGGACACGAGCCCCCGCAGTGCCGGCGCGGCCCGGGACCAGGCGTACTGCGGCGACTGCCCCATGCGGCCAGGCTAGTCCCGGCCGGTGACATCCGGCGGGGGGGCGGGAGCAGCAGTCGGAGCCGTTGTCGATCGTGAAGTGTTTACGGATCGCCGCCGGGATTCTGGCAAGTCAGTGGGGTTCCTCAGTGAGAGGTCACTGTTTACACTCCAGTTCGACGTGGTGTGATCAAACACCGCGTTCTCCACTCGTCACCCACCGGGGAGGGTCAGCGATCTCTCTTTGAACGGGTGATCTGACACTTCCTGAGCGGCCCGGCGAGTTCCCGCAGCCCCGACCAGGAAGGTCCTCCGTGTTACCCAGCGCCCTCTTATCCCGCGTGCGGCGATTCGTCCCGGTCGCCGCCGGCCTGAGCGTCGTCCTGGCCATGGGCCCGGCGGCGGCCCTGGCGAGCCCCACGCCGGCGCCGCCCGACGGCCGGTGGACGGCCACCCCCCTCACCCCGGCCGAGGTCGTCGACGGCGCCAAGTCGCCGACGGGCAAGCTCGCCAAGAGCGACCCGGCCCTGCTGCGCAACACCTCGTCCGCACCGGTCAACGTCGTGGTCAAGCTCGACTACGACTCGCTGGCCGCCTACCAGGGCCACCTGCCCGGCCTGCCGGGTACGAGCCCCTCCGTCACGGGCCGCGCCCTCGACACCAGGAGCGCCGAGGCCAGGCGGTACGACGAGCACATCCAGGACGTCGAGAACACGTTCCTGGCGGAGCTGGCCAAGAAGGTCCCGGGGGCCGTGGTCGGCCAGCGGATCAGGACGGTGTACGGCGGCATCGCGCTCCGCATCCCCGGCGACAAGGCCGCCGAGGTGCTGAAGCTGCCCGGCGCGGTCGCCGTTCAGGAGGACAAGCCGCAGCAGCTGCTCACCGACTCTAGCCCCGCCTTCATCGGCGCGCCCGCCGTCTACGACAAGCTCGGCGGCAGTGACTCGGCAGGCGAGGGCGTGATCGTGGGCGTCCTGGACAGCGGCGTCTGGCCCGAGCACCCGTCGTTCGCCGACCGGCCCGGCCTGCCCGACCCCGCGCCGACCAAGGACGGGACGCCGCGGGTGTGCGACTTCGGCGACAACCCGCAGACCCCGCAGAACGACCCGTTCGAGTGCACCAACAAGCTGGTCGGCGGGCAGCCGTTCCTGGAGACGTACAACGCGATCTTCCCGGGCGAGGTCTACCCCGACAGCGCCCGCGACTCCAACGGGCACGGCACCCACACGGCGAGCACGTCGGCCGGCGGCCCGGTGGACGACGCGAACCCGCTCGGCATCGGCCGCGGCCCGATCCACGGCGTCGCGCCCGGCGCCGCGGTGTCGGCCTACAAGGTGTGCGGCGTGGAGGGCTGCTTCCCGTCGGACTCGGCGCAGGCCGTGGCCCGGGCCATCCTGGACGGCGTCCGGGTCATCAACTTCTCGATCTCCGGCGGCAGCGACCCGTACAGCGACCCAGTGGAGCTGGCGTTCCTCGACGCGTACGCGGCGGGCGTGCTGGTCTCGGCGTCGGCGGGCAACTCCGGGCCCGGCGCGGACACCACCGACCACCTCGGCCCCTGGACGACGACGGTGGCCGCCTCCACGCAGAACCGGACGTTCCAGTCCACGATCACGCTGACCGGCGGCGGCGCCACGGCGACGATCAAGGGCGCCTCCATCACGCCGGGGATCACCTCGCCGCTGCCCGTGGTGCTCGCCTCCGCGCCGCCGTACTCGCGGCCGCTGTGCGACGCCCCGGCGCCGGCCGGGCTGTTCACCGGGAAGATCGTCGCGTGTGAACGCGGCCCGGACCGGGTGCTGAAGAGCCACAACGTCCTCCAGGGCGGCGCGGCCGGCATGATCCTCTACAACAGCTTCCCGTTCGACGTCTTCACCGACGCCCACTGGGTCCCGTCGGTGCACGTCGACAAGCCGGAGGCCGACACGCTGCTGAGCTTCCTGGCCGAGCACCCGGACGCCGCGGCGTCCTTCACGCAGGGCGCCGCGAGCACGTGGCAGGGCGACGCGATCACGCACTTCTCCTCGCGCGGCCCCGGCGGCGACTTCCTCAAGCCGGACGTCACCGCGCCCGGCCTGCACATCATGGCGGGCATGACGCCGACGACCGAGTCGGTGCTGGGTGGCCCGCCCGGCAACCACTACCAGGTCATCTCGGGCACGTCGATGTCGGCGCCGCACGTGGCGGGGGCGGCCGCGCTGCTGTTCGCGCTGCATCCCGACTGGACGCCGGGGCAGGTCAAGTCGGCGCTGGAGACGACGGCCAAGACCTCCGTCACCAAGCAGGACCGTACGACTCCGGCGGACCCGTTCGACATGGGCGGCGGGCGCATCGACCTCACCAAGGCCGGCGACCCGGGCCTGACGCTGGACGTGGACGCGGCCGACTTCGTCGCCTCGGCCACCGACCCGCTCAACCGGATCGACCTCAACCTGCCGTCGGTGAACGCCCCGACCATGCCGGGGGTCATCACCGCCAAGCGCACGGTCACGAACGTCACCGACCGCAGGCTGACGTTCACCGCCACGGGCAAGACCGTCGACGGCGCCAAGATCACGGTGCTGCCGCCGCTCCTGTCCGTCGCGCCCGGTAAGAGCGCCACGTTCAGCGTGGTCATCACCGCCCCGGAGCTGCCCGACGGGCAGTACTTCGGGCAGGTGAACCTCAAGCAGGTCGGCGGCAAGCGCGCGCTGCACCTGCCGGTGGCGTTCTTCCGGCAGGAGGGCGCGGTGCCGGTCGACCAGACCTGCACGCCGTCCACCGTGGCCAGGAACACCGGCGAGTCCACCTGCACGGTCACCGTGCAGAACAACACGCTGGAGGACGCGGAGGTGACCGCGATCAGCACGCTCGACACCCGCCTGCGCCTGAACGGCGTCACGGGGGCCACCAAGGTCGGCACGCAGATCGCGACCACCAAGGCGACGCTGGCCGCCCGGCAGCCCGCCAGCCCGACGATCGCGCCGGGCGCGGGACCGTCCGGCTACCGCCCGCTGGACTCGTTCGGCGTCACCCCGATCCCGATCGGCGACGAGCAGGCGGTGAACTTCACCCTCCCCGCGTTCACCTTCGCCGGTAACACCTACACCAGGCTCGGCGTGACCTCCAACGGCTACAGCGTCGTGGGCGGCGCCGCGGGCGGGGACATCACCTTCACCCCGCAGACGCTGCCGGACCCGGCGAACCCGAACGGCGTGCTCGCGCCGTACTGGACGGACCTCGACGGCACCGGCGCCCCCGGGATCTACGCCACGATCCTGACCAACGGGACGAACCGCTGGATGGTGGTGGAGTGGCGGGTGAACCTCTACGGCACCACCACCGCCAAGGTGTTCCAGCAGTGGATCGGGCTCAACGGCGTGGAGGACGTCAGCTACGTCTACGACCCGGGCGCCCTTCCCGGCGCGCCTCCCGCGAGCTACGGCCTGACCGTGGGCGCCGAGAACGAGGAGGGCACCGCGGGCGCCCAGATCACCGGGCCGCCCACCGAAGACCTCGTCGTCAGGAGCACGCCCGCCACCCCCGGCGGGAGCCTGACGTACTCGATGAAGGTCAAGGGGGTCAGGACGGGGGTCGGCGACGTGACGACGGTCACCTCGACACCCCAGGTCCGCGGCATCACCGTCGAAGTCGACAAGCTGACCGTGCGGTGACCTGAGCCGAGCCGCAGGCGGCACCCCCGCCTGCGGCTCGGTGCTCAGCGCAGGGCGGAGGCGAGGAGCGCCAGTTTCTCGGCGCTGTCGGTGCCGGGGTCCGGGTGGAGGACGACGAGCGTCTGGCCCGCCGTGCCGACGCCCAGCCTCTCCCGGTTCAGCCGCAGGCCGCCGACCTGGGGGTGGTCGAGGTGCTTGGACGCGCCTTCGCACGCCACCACGTCGTGGCGCGCCCAGAGCCGGCTGAAGCGCGGGCTGGCCAGGGAGAGCTCGCCGACGAGCTCGACGAATCGGGGATCGTCCGTGTCGGTGCCGACGGACTCACGGAAGCCGGCGACCATGCCCGCGGCGGCGTCCTCCCAGTCCGGGAAGAGGGCCTGCTCGGCGGGGTCGAGGAACACGTCCCGCAGGCGGTTGGCGCCCGCCACCAGGCGCGGTGACAGAGCGGTCGCCAGGGAGTTGGCGGCGAGCACGTCGAAGTAGCGGCCCTCGACGTACGCGGGCAGCGGGAGCGTGGCGACGAGCTTGGCGACACCCGGAGGGACGGTCTCCCTCACCGGCCGGCGCGGCCGACGCCGGGGTTTGCCGGCGCCGAGGCGCAGCAGGTACGCCGTCGCGTCGTCGTCGAGCCGCAGCACGCGGGCGAGCGACTCGAGGACCTGCGCGGAGGGATTGCGGTCGCGGCCCTGTTCCAGGCGCAGGTAGTAGTCGGCGCTGATGCCGGCGAGCATCGCGACCTCCTCCCGGCGCAGGCCCGGCACGCGCCGTACCCCCGTGACGGGGATGCCGACCTGTTCAGGAGTGACGAGCTCACGGCGGGCGCGTACGTAATCGCCCAAAAGGTTTGATTCGTCCCTCATCGCTCCAGCGTAATTCCGTGCTCGGGGGCGTGCCTGGTCCTGTCACCCCCAGGATCGGCGGGATTCTGGTTGCGTCGGCGCCTGGGCCGCACCGTGGTCAGTGGCCTTTCCACAGCGCAACCTTCCACGGGGCAGCAAGGAGCGAACATGTCCACATATTTGCTGGTACACGGTGCTTGGCACAGCGGTCAGTGCTGGGAGCGGGTGGTCCCGCTGCTGGCGGCGGCCGGTCACCGGGTGCTCGCACCGTCGTTGACCGGGTACGGCGACACGGCGCATCTGCTCAGCCCCGACGTGGGGCTCGACACCCACGTCGACGACATCGTCCGGCTGATCAACGAGGAGGACCTCGGCGAGGTGATCCTCGTGGGGCACAGCTACGCCGGGCTGGTCATCTCGTCCGCGGCCAACCAGGTGCCGGAGCGGATCCGGCATCTGGTCTACCTCGACGCGATGGTCCCGGAGGACGGCGAGCGCGGCGTCGACGTCCAGCCCGTGACCAAGGCCCTGATCGACCGCGTCGTGGAGTCCGGCGGCTGGCGGATCCCGCCGCTGCCCGAGCTGCCGCCGCCCGCGGGCCTGTTCGGGGTCACCGACCCGGCGGACGTCGCCTGGCTGCGCTCGATGTTGTCGGACCAGCCGGTGGACTGCCTGCGGCAACCGGTCCGGCTGGACAACCCGGCCGTCGCCACGATCCCGCGGACGCACATCCACTGCACCGTCGGCGTGCCGGAAGGCATCACCCGCCGGCCCGTCCCCCCGACACAGCCGAACGGCTCCCCCGCACAGGTCTGGGAGCTGCCGACCGGCCACGACTGCATGATCACCATGCCGGCCGAACTCGCCGGACTGCTGCTCAAGCTCGGCTGACCGCTCGGCTCCGGCGCAGCCGGGCGTGAAGCGGGGCGGTCAGAGGGCGGCGAGCAGTTGCTGCATGCGGGCGATCTCGATGCGCTGGTCGGAGTCGACGTGGGTGGCGAACTGGTCGATCTCCGGCTCCATGCCGCCCCGCTCGGCGTAGAGGCGCTCCACCATCCGCAGGGCGCCGGTGTGGTGCTGGATCATGTACTGGTAGAAGAGCCGGTCGAACTGCTCGCCCTTCGCCGCCCGCAGCTCGGCGAGCTGGGCGTCGGTGAGCATGCCGGGCATCAGCTCGCCGCCGTGGCCGTGCCCGTGAGCGGAGTCGACGCTCGGCACCTGTTCCATGCGGTCGCGCAGCCAGCGCACCATCAGGTCGATCTCGTCCTGCTGGGAGATCTCGATGCGCTTGGCGAGCCGGGGCAGTCCCTCGCTCTCGGTACGCCCGGCGACCAGGTCCGTCATCTGCAGCGCCTGGGCGTGGTGGCGGATCATCCCCTGCATGAACCGCACGTCCGCGTCGGTGTAGCCGGTCTCGGGCTCCTCGACCTGGTCCAGCGGCACCACCTTGCCGGTCTCCCCCGGCCGTCCGGGCTGGACGACGGTCGCGGAGGACCCGTCGGCCGTGCAGCCGGTGAGCGCGGCCGCCGCGATCAGCAGCGACGGGACGAAAAGGCGTAACGAGATCATGAGGGGTGCTCGCTTCCACCGTGTCTGCACAAAATCGGGCGTATCCGGAATGGGACAGGATATAGCACAACTCACCACATTCTCGTTAGTGTCCGCATAACCGTTGCGCCGATCACCGGCTGGACATTCGGGCGGTCCCCGGCTCGGCGCGGCGCGTCGGGTCTCGCCAGAACCAGAAAAGGAGGGGTGCGGCCCATGCAGGAGAGCAGAAGGGCACGACGTCGTGCCGGGTTACGCGGCTTCGCGGTGATCGCGGCGGGGGTGATCTTAGCCGGATTGCTGCCCACCGCCACGGCGGCCGCCGAGCCGGCTCCGACGCAGGCCGACCCGCGGGTCGGCCTGGGCGCCGGATGGCACGACGCCCAGCAGGCGGCCAGCGGGCTCAAGCTCGTCGGTCACCAGGACAGGCCGGAAGGCTTCTACCAGCCTGACAATCCAGGCAACCTTGCATTCGCCAATTCCGACCTCGCGTTCAGCGGAAACTACGCCTTCGTCGGAAATTTCCACGGTTTCAACATCTACGACGTCTCCACCCCGTCCCAGCCCGTCCTGAAAACGTCCGTGGTCTGCCCGGGCGGCCAGGGCGACATGTCGGTGTACGGGAACCTGCTGTTCATGTCGGTCGAGGAGACCCGGGGCCGGCTCGACTGCGGCACCCAGGGCGCTCCCGGCACCGTGAACCCCGAGCGCTTCCGCGGCGTCCGGATCTTCGACGTGAGCGACATCGCGCAGCCGGTCCAGGTGGCCGCGGTGCAGACCTGCCGCGGCTCCCACACCCACAGCGTGGTGACCAGCAAGAACGACACCGAGAACGTCTACGTCTACGTCTCCGGCACCGCCGGCGTCCGCAACGGCCAGGAACTGGCCGGCTGCGTGAACGCGCCGGCGACCGACCCGAACACCGCCCTGTGGCGGATCGAGGTCATCAAGGTCCCGCTGGCCGCCCCGCGGAACGCGGCGATCGTCAGCCAGCCCCGGGTGTTCACCGACCCGGAGACCGGCGCGATCAACGGCCTGCAGAACACCCGGCCCGCGCCGACGCACCCGTCCGGCGGCAACTGGTCGCCGCAACCGGTCACCAGCGCCTGCCACGACCTCACCGCGTTCCCGGCGCTCGACCTGGTGGCCGGCGCCTGCGCCGGCAACGGCATCCTGCTCGACACCTCCGACCCCGCCAGCCCGGTCCGGCTGGACGAGGTCAGCGACCCGAACTTCGCGTACTGGCACTCGGCGACGCTGAGCAACGACGGGAAGAAGGTCGTCTTCACCGACGAGTGGGGCGGCGGCACCGGCGCCCGCTGCCGGGACACCGACGAGCCGTCGTGGGGCGCGAACGCCATCTTCGACATCGTCGACGGCAAGATGGAGTTCCGCAGCTACTACAAGATGCCCGCCGTGCAGACCACCACCGAGAACTGCGTCGCGCACAACGGGTCGCTGGTCCCGGTGCCCGGGCGGGACATCATGGTCCAGGGCTGGTACCAGGGCGGCGTGTCGGCGTTCGACTTCACCGACTCGGCCAACCCGAAGGAGATCGCCTTCTTCGACCGCGGCCCGATCAGCGCCACCCAGCTGTTCACCGGCGGCATCTGGTCCGCGTACTACTACAACGGCCACGTGTACGGCTCTGAGATCGCCCGCGGTCTGGACGTCTTCGAGCTGACCCCGACCAAGGACCTCGCCAAGGCGGAGATCGCCGCCGCGGCCACGGTCACGTACGAGCAGTTCAACGCCCAGCACCAGCCGCAGGTGACCCACGCGCCCAGCTTCGAGGTCGTCCGGGCGTACCAGGCCCAGGCGGAGCGGGCTCGCACGATGAAGAAGGGCATCGCCGTCGCGGTGGACAAGCTCATCGACTCGGCCGAACGCATGGCCGACCGGCGGCTCAACAAGGTCGCCGCGATCGAGCTGCGCACCGCCGCCAAGCTGCTCAGGACCTCTGACCCGGCCCAGGCCGCCTTCGCCAAGGCGCTCAACGACCTGGCCAGAGAACTGAACTGACGGCACCGCCGTCGAGGGGACGCTCCGCGAGGGGCGTCCCCTCATCACGTCTCCGAGGTGTCGTATCGGTGTGCCCGCCGATCGTCTTGTCGGTGAGGGGCCGCCGTGCCCGTACGACCACGCAGGGAGAACTCATGCGACCGGCACTGAACACCGTCGACATCATCGTCTCCGACCTGGAGGCGTCCATCGCGTTCTACGCCCGGCTCGGGCTGGACTTCACGATCGACCCGCACTCGCCCGAGCACGCCGGCTGCGACCTGCCGAACGGCCTGCACGTCATGCTGGACACCGAGGGCTTCCGCACCCCGTTCCTGCCCGGCTGGACCCCGCCGGACGGCGGACCGCGGACGCTGCTCTGCTTCGCGTTCGACACCCCGGCCGAGGTGGACGCCAAGTACGCCGAGCTGGTCACGGCGGGTCACCGCGGCATCGCGGAGCCGTTCGACGCGTTCTGGGGAATGAGGTACGCCACGGTGGCCGACCCGGACGGCGGCGGCGTCGACCTGTACGCCACGCTCCCGGCAAGCTGAGAACGGAAGGGACACACCGTGAAGTACGTGCTGATGTTCGTCGAGACCGAAGAGTTCGCCAGGCAGCTGGAGGAGATGGGCGAGCTGGAGCAGCAGGCCGCCTACGCGGCGGTGGGCCGGTGGTTCGCCGAGCACGCCGACAAGATCACCCACCACACGCACCTCGCGCCGGTGCACACCGCGACCACGGTACGGCTGGACGGCGCCGAGCCGTTGATCACCGACGGGCCGTTCGTGGAGGGCAAGGAGGTGGTGAGCGGGTTCGCCGAGGTCGAGGTGGCCGACCTGGACGAGGCGCTGCGCCTCGCCCGCTCCTGGCCGGCCTGCCCGATCGTGGAGATCCGCCCGGCGTCATGAGCGAGGACGCCCTGGCCCGCGTGGTACGCGAGCACGCGGGCCGGCTGACCGCGTCCCTGGTGTCGCTGCTGGGCGATTTCGCCGCCGCCGAGGACCTGGTGCAGGACGCGATCGAGACGGCGTTGCGGCGGTGGCCCGCCGAGGGCGTGCCGGAGCGGCCGGACGCGTGGCTGCTCACCGTGGCCCGCAGGCGCGGCCTGGACGTGCTGCGCCGGGAGTCGAACTACCGGGCCAAACTGGCCCGGCTCACCCGGCCGGAGCCCGCCGCCGCCGACGACCGGCTGCGGTTGATCTTCACGTGCTGCCATCCGGCGCTGTCGCGGGCGGCGCAGATCGCGCTGACGCTGCGTGTCGTGTGCGGGCTGTCCACGGCCCAGATCGCCGCGGCCTTCCTGGTGCCCGAGTCCACGGTCGCGCAGCGCATCACCCGTGCCAAACGGAAGATCGGCGAGGCCGGGATCCCGTACCGCGTCCCGTCGCAGGAGGAGCTCCCGGGTCGGCTGGGCGAGGTGCTGGCGGTCATCTACCTGCTGTTCAACGAGGGCTACCTGTCCAGCACGGCCGAGCGGTCCCAGGCGCGCGACCTCGTCGACGACGCCGAGTGGCTGGCCGCGCTGCTGGCGAACCTGATGCCGAAGGAGCCCGAGGCGGCCGGGCTGCTGGCGCTGATCCGGCTCCACCGGGCCCGTGGCGCGGCCCGCTTCGACGCCGAAGGCCGTCTGGTGCTGCTGGCCGACCAGGACCGGAGCCTGTGGGACCGGCAGGCGATCGAGGACGCGACCAGGCTGCTGACGCGTGCCGCCCGCGCCCATCGCCGGCCGGGGCCGTACCAGGTGCAGGCGGCGATCGTGGCCTGCCACGCCGAGGCCGCCGGCTTCGCCGACACCGACTGGGCGCAGATCCTCGTGCTGTACGACATGCTGCTGCACCTGGCGCCCTCCCCGGTCACCCGCCTGCACCGGGCGGTCGCCGTTCGTTACACCCGGGGCCCGCGGGCGGCGCTGGCCGAACTGGAGGGGCTCGGCCCGCCCCTGCAGCGCTACGCCCTCTACCACGCCACCCGCGCCGAGCTGCTGCGCGATCTGGGCCGGCGCGAGGAAGCCCGCCGCGCCGACGAACGTGCCCTGGACCTCACCGCCAACCCGGCCCAGCAGGCGCTGCTGGAACGACGACTGCGCTGGGACTAGAGCCTCACGGCCGTCACCAGGTGACCGGCAGCGCGGTCAGCCCGCCGGTCAGCACGTCGCGGTCGAAGGTCAGCTCCTCCACCGCGCACGCCAGTTCCAGCCTGGGGCCGCCGCCCGGCCCTGACGTTCCTCATCCGCCGGTGACGGCGACCGCTCGTGGGGCGCGCCGGTCCAGCCGGCGCACGGCCGCCGCGGAGGCCAGCCCCGCGCCGGTCAGCAGCACCCACGGCAGCGCGGCCAGTCCCGAGGAGCAGGCCGCGTCGACCAGGCCGCCCGCCAGCAGGTTGCCGGCCAGGATGCCGAGGCCGGACAGCAGGTTGTACACCCCGTAATAGGTGCCGACCAGCCGATCTCCCGCCATGTCCGCGATGGCCGCCATCTCGAACGGGAAGGCGATCAGCGTCCCCATGGTGAGCAGTAGCGTGCACACCGCCAGCGGCACGAACGCCCAGAGCGCCGGCAGAGCCAGGTGCGCCATCGCGGCCTGGGGCACGAACGCGAGCCCCATGAGGGCCAGGCCGCGGCTGATCGCCTGCCCGCGGCTCCACCGGGCCGCGCACCAGGCGGTCAGCCGCACCTGCCCGGCGATGCCGAGCAGCGCCGACAGCGCGTACAACGCCATCACGCCCGCCTCGCCGCCGCCGAGCCGCTCCACCTCCAGCGGCAGCGCCAGATACATCTGGTACGACAACGCGTACGAGGCGATCATGGCGACGGCGAACGACATGAAGGCGCGGTCGCCGAACGCCCGCCGCCAGTCGGTCAGCACCGGCGCACGTTCCCCCGCCGGGCCGCGCCGGGCGGGCAGGCACAACCCCTGCAGCACGGTCAGCACCGCGAAGATCGCCGCGGCGGCCAGGCACACGGTGGTGAACCCGGCGTTCAGCAGGACGATGCCGACCAGCGGGCCGAGCAGGATACCGCCCTGGTAGAAGACGTTGAACACGGCGAACACCGCCACCTTGCGCTCGCCGGCCTCGCACGCGAGACAGGCGCGGGCCGCCGGGTTGAACAGCGCCCCGGCCAGCCCCGTCACCACGGCGGCCACGATGAGCAGCGGCAGCGAGGTGGTCAGCCCGAACAGGGCGAACCCGACCGTGCGGAACGCGCACCCCAGCATGATCATCGGCTTGTACCCGAGGCGGTCCGCCAGGGTGCCGCCGATCAGGAACATGCCCTGCTGGCTCAGGTTGCGCAGGCCCAGGACGAGCCCGATGGTCCAGGCGGCCAGGCCCGCGCCGGTGGACAGGTGCTGGGCCAGGTACGGCATGAGCATGTAGAAGCCGAGGTTGATGCCGGCCTGGTTGATCTGCAGGAGCCGGATCGGCCGGTCGAACGAGCGGAACTGCCGCAGCGTGTCCCTCATCGTGCGCCCGCCAGCGGGTCGATCACGTCGGTGCAGCGCGTCCAGCGGCGCACTTCGCGTTCCGCCGGCTTGTCGAGCAGGTCCGGCTCGTCGGCGGGAACCGTGCCGAGCAGGTCGTGCGCGCGGCAGTAGTCGTCGTCGAAGACGGTGTTCCAGTACCGCCACGGCCCGTCGGGGAAGATCGCGACGATGGTCTGGCGGGGGTGGACGCGAGCCAGCCAGCGCGCCACCAGGGTCACCGCTCCGGTGCTCCACCCGCCCGAGACGTAGTGCCGGGCGGCCAGAGCGCGGCAGGCCCAGACCGCCTCGGCCGGGGCGACCCAGTGCACCTCGCTGAAGGCGTCGTAGGCGACGTTGCGCGGGTGGATGCTGGAGCCGAGCCCGCGCATCAGCCGGGAACGGGCCGGCTGGCCGAAGATCGTCGAGCCAACCGTGTCGACGCCGACCAGGCGCAGGCCGGGGAAGTGGCCGCGCAGCACGGTGGAGATGCCCGCGCTGTGGCCGCCGGTCCCGACCGAGCACACCAGCACGTCGATGTGGGACAGCCGGGCGAGCAGCTCGTGCGCGAGTCCCGCGTAGGCGTCCACGTTGTCGGGGTTGTTGTACTGGTCGGGGCAGTAGGAGCCGGGGTTCGCGGCCAGCAGGCGCTCGACCCGCTCCCGGCGGGCCTGCTGCCAGCCGCCGGTCGGATGCGGCTCGGTGACGATCTCCAGGCGCGCGCCGTACGAGGCGAGCAGCCGGCACATGAGCGGCTCCATGCCGGGGTCGCCGACCAGCACGACGGGATGGCCGAAGACGATGCCGGCCAGGGCGAGGCCGAGCCCCAGGGTGCCGCTGGTCGACTCGATGATCGTGGCGCCCGGCGCCAGGTCGCCCCGGGCGCGGGCCCGGCGCACCATGTGCAGCGCGGGCCGGTCCTTGATCCCGCCCGGATTGAAGCCCTCGAGTTTGGCCCAGAACCCTCCCCCGCCCGGGACGAACGGCTCGGAAATGAACGCCATCGGCGTGTTGCCGACGGTGAGAGAAAGCGCGGGATATCCCTCGTTCGGGCGCGCGAAAATCGCTGGTGACGACATTGATGATTCTCCGGAGAACAACGCGTTTCACGGCATGACGAAATGGACGCGAAACCGGGTGCGGACATGGGCGACTACTGCGGTCGCCGTCCTATATGCGCATCACGCAGAGATTCCTCAGGCACGCCGCGGCGCGGCGGACCGCCGCCGCCGGGCTCGGCGCGGCCTCGGCGCCGGCGTCGCCCATCGAGGCGGGCAGCTCCGCCGGCACGGCCACGTAAGACGTCGGACCGGCGGGGCCGCTGGCCGAGCAGTCCTGCTCGGTGCCGTGCCGATGATGCTCGGGCAGGCTGCTGTGCATGCACTGCCCGTCGTGCTCGGCCGCTTCGAGATCAGACCCGTCCAGGTGGGCGCCGTGGCTCGCCGACTCGGCCAGCTCCACGGCCGCGCACGCGCCGCCGTGGGTGAAGACCGCGCCGACGACCAGCGCGATCACGAGCAGCGCATGGGCCATCACCCGGCCGGCACAGGATGCCGCCGGTCGGCGAACGCGCGCTGCTCGTGTCATCGACATCACTGAGCGTAATGCCCACTGGACGGCCGGACGCGCCCGGCGGCGGCAAAGGTTCCGGTAAAGCGGGCGCATTCATTTCGTGCGCGGCAACGCGCGGATCACGCGTGGAATACTTTCCGACCTGCGTATTTTCCGCTGCCCTGGCAAGGCGCGCCGACCGGCGAAAGGAACATGGCGCTCGACGAGATTCCACGACAATGAGATCCGCGAATTCCCGTCGATATAGGTGGTGTTCTTCATGACCATGTCAAGACGCCAGGTCGTCGCGGGCCTCGGCGGGCTCGCCGCCGGCGCCGTGGCCTTCCCCACCCCGGCCGAGGCGCTGGCCGCGCCCCGCGGCGTCCCCGCCGACCGGCTGGCGGGCGACGAGCGTTTCTGGGGGACCGTCGCCCGGCGGTTCCAGGTGAGCCCGGACTTCGTCAACCTGGAGAACGGCTACTACGGGATCATGCCGGACCCGGTCCGGCGGGCTTACCACCACAACGTCGACCACCTCAACGAGCGCAGCTCCCACCTGCTGCGCCACGTCTACAAGCCCCGCGCCGACGTGGTCCGCGACCGCCTCGCCGCGCTGCTCGGCGTCACCAGGAACGAGATCGCGCTGACCCGGGGCGGCACCGAGGCCCTGCAGAACCTCATCGCCGGCTACAACCGCCTGCGCCCCGGTGACGAGGTCATGTACGCCGACCTCGACTACCACAGCGGCCAGTACGTCATGAACTGGCTGCCGACCCGGCGCGGCGTGCGCGTGGCGCGCATCGTCATCCCCGAGCCGGCCATCCGCCAGGCGGTGCTCGACACCTACGAGCGCGCCCTGCGCGAGCACCCGAACATACGGATGCTCCTGCTCAGCCACATCAACAACCGCACCGGCCTGGTCACCCCGGTCCGCGAGATCGTCGCCATGGCCCGCGAACGGGACGTGGACGTGATCGTGGACGCCGCCCACTCGTGGGGTCAGCTCGACTTCACCCTCACCGATCTGGACGCCGACTTCGCCGTCTTCTCACTGCACAAGTGGATGGGCGTGCCGCTGGGCGCCGGCTTCCTCTACATCCGTGAGCAGCGGCTGGCCGACATCGACCCGTGCTACATCGACGAGACCTACCCGGCCTCCGACATCCGCTCGCGTGTGCACTCCGGCACCATGAACGTGGCCCCGTTCCTGACGGTGGACGCCGCCCTCGACTTCCACGAGACCCTGGGCGCCCAGGCGAAGCAGGCCCGCCTGCGCCATCTGCGCGACCGTTGGGTGCGCCAGGCTCAGCAGCTCGGCTCCGTCCAGATCCTCACTCCGGACGAGCCGGACGCCTACGGCGCCATCACCGCCTTCCGCCTGAACGGCCGCACCTCCAAGGCGGACAACGAGGCCATCGCCGAGCACCTCATGACCCGCCACCGGATCTTCACCGTCGCCCGCAGCGGGATGAGCGGCGGCGACGCCGTACGGGTCACGCCGGCGCTCTACACCTCCTCCGACGACGTCGACCGGCTGGCGGCCGCCCTGCGCGACGTCGTCGTACGTTTCCGATGACCACGATCTTTGATCTCTCCGGCGGTGGGTGACAAAAGGGAATTTGGTGCGATTCCAAGGTGCGGCGGTGAGAGCCCGCCGGTTCCACCGGCCACGGCGGGACGACTCGGTGCGATTCCGGGCCACGCGGTGACACCCCGCCACCTCTCGGGCCTGTTCCGGCCCCTGGTTCTCCGTGCGGCGAGGCCCGTCCTCCCGCTGTCGAGAGGTGGTGTCACATGTTCACCGGAAACATCCAGGAAATCGGCACGGTGGTGGCCGTCGACGAGGCGCGCATCGCGGTCGACGCTCCCAAGGCGGCCGCGGGCGCGCCCGGATCGATCGCCTGAACGGCGTGGGCCTGACCGTCCTTCGGTCCACCCACGGGACGGACGCCCTGGAAGCCCGGCTCTCCGCCGAGACCCGGCGCAGATCGACCCTCGACCGGATCCGGCCGGGTGCCCGCGTCAACGGAGACCCCGCCGGCGCTGGGCGACCCGCTCGCCGGCCACCTGGTCCAGGGCAACGTGGACGCCGTCGGCAAGATCGTACGGATCGACGACGAGGGCGCCGCGCGGCGCCTGTGGATCAAGCCGCCCGAGCGGTTCCTCCCGCTGATCGTCGCGAAGGGGCAGATCGCGGTGGACGGCGTGAGCCTGACCGTCGCCGAGGTGTCGGCCGCCGAACGCGCCGCGACCGTGCGCCGCCTGGCACACCCCGACGCGCGACCGGCCGACTTCCTGCGGCCCGGACACGTCTTCCCGCTCGCCGCACGCCCCGGCGGGCTCGCCGAGCGCGCCGGTCACACCGTGGCCACCGTCGCCATGTGCGTGGCGGCGGGGCTGCCGCCCGTCGGAGTGTGCTGTGAGGTCATGAACCCCGACGGAACCATGGCGCAGGCCGCCGACCTGGAGATCGCCGCTCTCCGCTGGGGCCTGCCCCTCCTGGACGTGCACGATCTCGAAAACACCTGTGACCCTGAACCGGTGACGGCTCCCGCCCGTCTGGAAAGGCATGAGAGGCATCTGGCCGGTGGCCGCGCTCGTCGTACTCGCCGCCTGCGGGACGGCGCCTGCGGCTACCGCGCCCCCGACGCGGTACCAGGCGAACGCGACCGTGCTCGCCGACGCGAGCCACGGCCCTCAGCTCTGCGCCATCGTCATGGAATCGCTGCCGCCCCAGTGCGGCGGGCCGGACGTCGTCGGCTGGGACTGGAACGCCGTCGAACACTCCGACCAGGGCGGCACGCGCTGGGGCGAGTACCACGTGGTCGGCACCTGGGACGGCGAACGGCTGACGCTGACGGAGCCGGCGCGCCCCGCCGAACCCCCCGAGGCGCCACGTGACCGGACGGCCTTCACCACGCCGTGCCAGAAGCCCGCGGGCGGCTGGCGCGCGGTGGATCCGGCCAAGGCCACCCAGGAGGCGATGACGGCCGCGCTCGCCCGCGCCGAGCGGCTCCCCGGCTACGCGGGCGGCTGGCTCGACCAGAGCTACCTCGACGACATCGACGGCTACGAGCCCGACGACCCCCGATCGGCGGAACGACACGCCAACGACCCCCTGCGGCTCGTGCTGAACCTCCGGTTCACCGGTGACCCGGCCACCCGTGAGCCGGAGATCCGGGAGGTCTGGGGCGGCGCCCTCTGCCTCAGTCAGGCCGAGCACACCGCGGCGGAGCTGCGTACCCTCCAGGAGAAGGTGCAGGAGGAGCTCACGGACGCCTACTCCGTGTCGGCGGACGAGCGCGCCGGCCACGTCCGCGCCGGCGTCTGGGCGGCCACACCGGAGCTGCGACGCCACGTCGACGCCACGTACGGCAAGGGCATGGTGGTCCTCGACGGCCTCCTCCAGCCAGTGGGGCCGTGAGCGAATCGACCACCTGCCCAGCGCACCAGGCGGCCCGATACGCCCGGGAACACGACTGGCTGTAGGTCAGCGGATGCGGCGGCCCGTTTCCGTGCAGGAGTAGCCGCCCAGGCTCTCCACCTCGGCCTGGAAGCCGGGGTCGTGCAGGAGCTCCCACAGCGGGGCCAGCAGGTCGTCGGAGAGCGCGCCGGTGCGCACCACCAGGTCGTACGGCTCCTGGGCCACCGGGACGAAGTCGAGCCCGAAGGCGCGGGCGGCGGCGAGGATCCCCAGGCCGGCGTCCGCGCGTCCCGCGGCCACCGCCGCCGCCACCGCCAGATGGGTGTGCTCCTCGCGGGAGTAGCCGGGCACCTCGTCGGGGTCGATGCCGAGGCAGGTCAGCTCGTGGTCGAGCAGCGCCCGCGTGCCGGCGCCACGCTGCCGGTTCACGTAGCGCAGGTCGGGCCGGGTCAGGTCCTTGATCCCGGCCAGGTCGAGCGGGTTGCCGGGAGCGACGATGAGGCCCTGGTCGCGGTGGACCAGTCTGATCACGGCGATGTCGGCGTCGGCGCCCAGCAGCCGGTCGACGTAGGGCAGGGTGTACTCGCCGGTGGCCGGGTCCAGCAGGTGCGACCCGGCGACGTGGCACAGGCCGTCGCGCAGCGCCACGAGGCCGCCGAGCGAGCCGACGTTCGACGACGCCAGAGTGATCAGCGGGTCGGCGGCGCGCAGGGCGGAGGCCGCGAGGTCGAGCACCAGGTCGTGCGAGCCGATCGCGACGATGGTCCGGCCGATCTCGGACAGGCCGCGCAGCAGTTCCACCCGGACCTGCTCCCCGGCGTGGTGGCCCTCCACGCCCGACGGCACGACGAGCAGTCCGTCGGCGCGGACGAGTGAGGTGAGCACGCCGGCGCCGCGCGGCAGCGGGGTGGCGACGAGCCGGTCCTGCACCCGCCCGAGGCGCACGCGTACCCAGTCGTCCATGCCGATGGCGGACGGCAGTTTCCTGGCCAGGTGGGCCGTGGCCGACGGGCGTTCCCGGGGGGCGGCGCCCTCCAGCTCGGCGAGCACCGGGGCCGCGAAGATGTCGAAGGTCAGCGCCGCCGACACCGGGTAGCCGGGTACGCCGATCACGGGCGTCTCCTCGACCGCGCCGAGGACGACGGGATGGCCGGGCCGCACGGCGACCCCGTGGACCGCGACGACGCCGGCCCCGGCGACCACGCGGGCGGTGTAGTCGTCCCGCCCCGCGCTGGAGCCGGCGATGAGCAGCACCAGATCGGCGTCGCGGGTGGCCTCGCGGAGCACCGCCGTGATGGCCTCGGGGTCGTCGGGGACGATCTCGGTGACGCGGGCCTCGCAGCCCGCCTCCCGCGCCTGCGCGGCCAGCATCATCGAGTTCGTGTCGAGGATGTCGCCGGGCGCGAGCTCCGAGCCGATCGGCCGGATCTCGTCGCCGGTCGGCACGATCACCACGCGCGGCGCGCGCCGGACGCCGAGCTCGACGACCCCCGCCGCGGCACAGGCGGCGACGTCGACGGGGCGCAGCCGGTGGCCCTCCGGGAGCAGTAGCTCGCCGGCGCTGATGTCCTCCCCGATGGAGCGGACGTGCTGGTAGGGCGGGACGGCGGCCCGGAGCTCGGCCTCCCCGGCCGCGGTGCGGTGCACGTGCTCACGCATGACCACGGCGTCGTACCCGTCGGGCAGCGGGTCGCCGGTGTCGACGACGGCGAAGTCGCCGGCGGCGAGCAGCACCGGGCTGGTCTCGGCGGCGCCCACGGTGTCGGCCGCGCGTACGGCGATGCCGTCCATGGCCGAGGAGTCGAAGGCGGGCGAGGACCGCCGGGCCCACACGGGCTCGGCCGTCACCCGGCCCACGGCGTCTCCGACGGGCACCCGGATCACGCCGACCCGGGCGGGGCATGCCGCCGCGGCGCGCGTCTCGCGCCAGACGGACAGGGCCTGCGCCGCGGGGACGTCGGAGACGAAGGGACTTTCTGCGCTCATCGGTACAGGATGACCTCTACCTCGGTGCCCGCATCCAGCCCGGTGGCCGGTTCGGGCACGATCACGTATCCGTCGGCGCGGGTCAGCACCGACAGCAGCGCCGACGGGCCGAAGATCGGCTCCGCCACGCCGTCGCGGACGGCCACCTGGACCACGTCGAGCCGGCCGGCCGCCGACGCGAGGTCGCGCGACAGCCGCGCCCGCGTGCCCGGCTGCGGCGGCGGGGTCTCGCATCCGGCGATGCGCCACAACAACGGTACCCCGACCTGCCCGAACACCACCAAGGCGGACAGCGGGTTGCCCGGCAGCCCGATGAGCGGGATGCCGGAGCACTCGGCCAGCAGCGTGGGCTTGCCCGGCTTGATGGCGATCCCGTGGCACCAGATGTCGCCGATGGCGGCCACCGCGCCCGCCGTCTCGTCCCTCGCGCCGACCGACGAGCCCGCCGAGACGACCACCAGGTCGGACGTGCCGACGACCTCGGTCAGCCGGGCTTCGAGCGCGCCCGGCTCGTCCGGGACGATGCCGGCGATCACCGGCTCGCCGCCCGCGTCGGCGACCAGCCCGGCCAGCGCGGAGGCGGTGGCGTCGCGTACCTGCCCGGGCGCGAGCTCCGCGGTGCCGGGCGGCACCACCTCGTCGCCGGTGGAGATGATCGCCACGCGGGGCCGGCGGTGCACGGCGACCGTCGTCACTCCGGCGGCGGCGAGGAACCCGAGGTCAGGGGCGCGCAACGGCCGCCCGCCGGGCGCGAGGACGCCGCCCGCGGCCACGTCCTCGTCGGCGCGGACGATGCCGCCGCCCGGCGCGACGGGCCGGGTCACCTCGATCGTGCCCGGCATCGTCTCCGCGGTGTACTCGACCATGACCACCGCGTCGGCGCCGGCCGGGATCACTCCCCCGGTCGGCATCGCGACACACCCGCCCGGCTTGACCGCCACGGTCGGCTCGGCGCCCATCCGCACCGCGCCGAGCAGGTCGAGGTAGGAGGGAAGCCCGTCGGAGGCGCCGTAGGTGTCCATCGCCCGGACCGCGAAGCCGTCCACGGTGGAACGCGCGAAGCCGGGCAGGGCGGCGGGCGCCGTGATGTCCGCGACGGGCACCCGGTGCAACGCCGCGGACAACGGGACCCGCTCCTCGGGGGTGCGATGCGCGGGCCGGAATCCCGCCCGCACCTCGGCGAGGGTGCGGGCGGTGAAGAACTCCCTGCCGCTCAACGGTCCGGCTGCTCCGTCGAGCCCTCGGGCCGGGGCTGCGGGCGAGCCGCGGCGGCGCCCTTGTTCAGGCCGAGCACGGACACCACCGGGCCCAGCGCCACCTGCCCGAGCCCGCAGATCGACGTCTTGCGCATGGTCTCCTCCAGTTGGAGGATCCGGCCCTTCTGGGCGTCGTCGAGGGCGGAGCCGGAGTCGAGCGCGCCGCGCAGCACCTCGTGGGCCTTGGTGGAGCCGACCCGGCAGGGCACGCACTTGCCGCACGACTCGTTGCGGAAGAAGCGCAGCACGTTCGTGGAGGCGGCCAGCAGATCGGTGCCCTCGGCGAGCACCACCAGGGCGCCGGAGCCGAGCATGGTGCCGGCCTCGGCGAGCGTGCCGAAGTCCAGCGCCAGGTCCAGCTTGTCGGGGCCGATGAAGTTGGAGGACGCGCCGCCCGGCTGCACCGCGCCGACCTCCGCGCCGCCGAGCACGCCGCCGGCGAGGTCGATCAGGCCGCGCACGGTGGTGCCCATCGGCACGCAGTAGACGCCGGGGTTCTCGACGTGGCCGGACACGGCGAAGAACTTCCAGCCGACGGAGTCGCCCTCGCCCTGCTCGGCCCACCATTCGGCGCCGCGCTGCAGGATCACCGGCACGTCGGCGAAGGTCTCCACCGAGTTGATCAACGTGGGCCGGCCGTGCAGGCCGTAGTTGCCCGGGAAGGGCGGCTTGTTGCGCGGCTCGCCGCGGTGGCCCTCCATGCACTCCAGCAGCGCGGTCTCCTCGCCGAGGATGTAGCCGCCGGGCGAGACGAAGATGTCGAGCTCCAGGCGGCGGCCGCTGCCGCAGGCGTTCTCGCCGATCACGCCGGCCTCGCGCAGTCTGGCGATCTCGGCGCGCAGCACGTGCTCCTCGGGGCCGTACTCGTGCCTGATGAAGATCCAGCCCTGCTCGGCGCCGACCACGGCCATGCCGAGCAGGAGACCCTCGATCACCAGGTGCGGCTGGTCGGTCAGGATCTGACGGTCCTTGAACGTGCCGGGCTCGGACTCGTCGGCGTTGCAGATCGCGTACTTGACGCTGCCCGGCTCGGCGGAGCGGACCAGGCCCCACTTCCGGCCCGTGGGGAAGCCGGCGCCGCCCATGCCGCGCAGCCCGGAGGCCTCCAGCGTGGCCACCACGCTCTCGGCGCTCAGCTCGCCGGCCAGCAGCGCCCGCAGGCTCGTGTACCGGGAGGAGACGTCCGATCCGGCCGGGTACGGGTCGTTCGGCCAGGGCTCGATCCGTCCCGTGACGGTCGCCTCGGGCAGCTCGTCGCCCCGCGCGGCGCTGACCAGCGCGTCGACGTCGGCCACCGGAGCCGGGTGCTCGTTGACCGCCAGCGCCGGTGCGCTGTCGCAGCGGCCGAGACAGGACACCTCGACGAGCTCGATCTCGGCGTCGTCGCCGTAGCGGGCGCGCACCTCGGCGATCCGGTCGTCCGCCTGACGCAGCCAGCACGACAGGTCGTGGCAGACGTTGATCGCGACCTTGGCCGGCGGGGTCGTGCGGAAGTGCGGATAGAACGAGATGAGGCCCTCGATCTCGTAGAGCGGGCGCCGCATGGTGCGGGCCAGCTCCTCGAGCTCCTCGCGCGGCAACCAGCCCAGCCGCGCCTGGATGGCGTTGAGCGCCGGGATCAGCGACGGCCCCGGGAACTTGCCCGCCCGTGCCTCCACACCGGGCACCCGCGGACGTCCCAACTCGAAACTCAGAGTCATTAGACACTTCCCATGTTGCTGAGGGGCTCCGCGTCCACCACGCTCAACGCCTCGACCTGAATTGCGCAGAACTTGAACTCGGGGATCTTGCCGTACGGGTCGATCTCGTCGATCGTCAGCAGGTTCGCCGCCGCCTCCCGGAAGTGGAACGGGATGAAGCAGTTGCCCAGCTGCTCACGGTGGGAGATGCGCACCTGCAGCTCGATGGAGCCGCGCCGGGACCGTACGCGGACCATCTGGCCGTGCGACAGCCCGCGGTCGGCGGCGTCCTTGGGATGCATGTACACCTCGGGCACCGGCGAGATCGTGTCCAGCGCGAACGACCGCCGCGTCATCGACCCGGTGTGCCAGTGTTCGAGCAGCCGGCCGGTGTTGAGCACCAGTGGGTACTCCGCGTCCGGCAGCTCCTTCGCCGGCAGCCATTCCGCCGGCACGAGGTGGGCGAGACCGTCGTCGGTGTTGAACCGCTCGTCGAACAGGACCACCGTCCCGTCGGAGTGCTCGGGGTCCTCGTTCGGGTAGAGCTTGCCGGTCAGCCCCAGGTTCTCGTGCCGCAGGTTCGCGTACGACGGCATGAGCTCGACCATCTCGTCGAACACCTCGCTGGGCGAGGAGTACGACCAGTCGAGCCCGATCCGCTGGGCGATGTCCTGGATGATCTCCCAGTCCACCCGCGCCTGGCCGGGCGGGTCCATCACCTTGCGGCCGAGCTGCACGCGCCGGTCGGTGTTGGTGTAGCTCCCCTCCTTCTCGAGGTACGACGACGCCGGCAGGATGACGTCGGCGAACTCCGCGGTCTCGGTCAGGAAGATGTCCTGCACCACCAGGAAGTCGAGCTGCGACAGCGCCTTGCGCACCTTGTTGATGTTGGGGTCGGACAGGAACGGGTTCTCGCCGAGCATGTACATGCCGCGCACGCCGTCGGGCTTCAGCACCGAGCCGATGATCTCGGTGACGGTGAGACCGCGGTTGGGGTCGAGCTGCGTGCCCCACGCCTCCTCGAACCGCCGGCGGGTGGCGTCCTGGTCGACACCCTGGTAGTCGGGGTAGAACATCGGGATCAGCCCGGCGTCCGAGGCGCCCTGGACGTTGTTCTGCCCGCGCAGCGGGTGCAGGCCGGTGCCGGGCCGGCCCACGTTGCCGGTGATCGAGCACATCGCGATCAGGCAGCGGGCGTTGTCGGTGCCGGTGGTGTGCTGGGAGATGCCCATGCCCCAGTAGATGACGCCGGCCTTGGCCTCGCCCCAGACCCGCGCGACCTCCCGGATCAGGTCCGCGTCGACGCCGGTGATCTGCGCGGAGCGCTCCGGCGGGTACTCGTTGACCGTGCGGACCAGTTCCTCGAAGCCGGAGACCCGGGCCTTGATGAACTCCATGTCGATCAGGCCGAGCCGGATCACCTCGTGCATGACCGCGTTGTAGAAGGCCACGTCGGTGCCGGGCTTGACCTGGCAGTGGTAGTCGGCGTGCTCGGACACCGTGCTGGCCCGCGGGTCCACATAGATGATCTTCGTGCCGCGCCGCCTGGCCTGCTTGAAGAAGGAGCTGGCGACGGGATGGTTCGCCGTCGGGTTGGACCCGGTGATGATGACGACATCGGCGTTGGCGACGTCGCCGTACGTGGTGGACACCGCTCCGGAGCCGACGCCCTCGAAGAGCGCGGCCACCGACGAGGCGTGGCAGAGCCGGGTGCAGTGGTCGACGTTGTTCGTGCCGAAGCCGGCCCGGATCAGCTTCTGGAAGAGGTAGGCCTCTTCGTTGGAGCACTTCGCGGAGCCGAACCCGGCGATGGCGCCCGGCCCCCGCTCCGCGTGGATCTCCTTCAGCCGCCGGGCGATGAGGTCGAGCGCCTCTTCCCAGGTGGCCTCGCGGAAGTGCGGCAGCACCTCGTCGTAGTCGACCAGGCCGCCGGGCTTGCGCCGGCCGTCCTTGCCGTTCTTGCTGAGCTTGGCGCTGCGGTTGCCGCCGGCGCCGGCGCGGCCCCGATCGTTGTGGGAGTCGCCGCGCACGTCCGCCGACAGCGGGCCCTTCGGGTAGGACGACTCCTTGCGGATCAGCGGCACGGTCAGGCGCTGCGGCGAGGCCGCGTAGTCCCAGCCGTAGCGGCCCTTGACGCACAGCCGGCTCTTCGAGCCGGGCTGGTCGCGGCCCTCCGCGAAGGCGATCGCGCCGCGCTCGCGGTCGACGTAGTAGGTGAGCGCGCAACCGACGCCGCAGTACGGGCAGACGCTGTCGACCGCGTCCAGCTCCTCGCGGGGCCGGATGGGGATGTCGTTGATCGGCTTGTTGGTCAGGGCGCCGGTGGGACAGGCCTGCACGCACTCACCGCAGGTCACGCACGAGCTCGCACCCATGGGGTCGTTGAGGTCGAAGGCGATCTTGGTCGAGTAGCCCTTGCCCGAGCGCCCGATGACGTCGTTGCCCTGGATGTCGTCGCACGCGCGCACACAACGGTCGCACAGGATGCACGCGTCGTGGTCGACCGAGATCACCGGGTTGGAGGTGTCCAGGCCCCGGCCCGAGCCGCACGGCAGGTCGGTCGTCTCCTTGGCCACGTCGAACCGGTCGGCGAGGTCGAGGAGCAGGTTGTCTCCGGTGGTCGTCTCCTTCGGGTCCTCCGCGCGCGGCGGCTGGTCGGAGATCAGCAGCTCGGTCAGGGTCGCGCGGTTGCGCTCCAGCTCCGGGGTGCTGGTCTTGACCTGCATGCCCTCCTCACAGGGGCGCACGCACGCGGCGGCGAAGGCCCGTCCGCCCGTGTCGACCACGCACATGCGGCAGACCCCGACGGGGTCGTAGCGCTCGTTGTGGCACAACACGGGGATGTCTATGTCTACGAGCTTGGCGGCATCGTAGATGCTGGTGCCCTCTGGCACGGAAACAGCACGGCCATCGATCTCGACAGTCACCGTCCGTACGGCCGTAGCGGACTCCTCGAGCATCGTCATCTCAACCTCATCAGTCGAGCAGTGTAATGGCATACAGAATACGGCATACAATTGGCCGCCGCAATTTGTCCCTCTTTGCGCAACAGACCCCTCCGCTCTGCCATGGCTACCCGTCGAGGAGCAGGTCCGCCAGATCGGCCGCCGCGACGCGCCCCTCTTCGTCCAGGCCGCGCGCGGCGTAGTAACCGGCGACCATCGACCGCAGGCGGCCCGCGTCGAGCGCCGCCCGGCGGCCGGAGCCGAGCTCCAGCGGCGTCTCCAGCATCCGGGCCGGCAGCGTGTCGTCGGCCGCGGTGGCCCCCTCGCGCAGGTTGAACGCGCGCTTGGCGCGGACGATCCGCCGGGCGGTGCCGCGCAGCTCGGCGGCGTCCACCTGCCACCCGGTGACCAGCGCGAGCAGCCTCGCCCACTCCGTGAAGGGGTCGTCGAAGACGCCGCGCAGGAACTTGCAGAGGATCATCGAGTCCATGACCGCGGCGCGGTCCTCGGTGTCGACCGCGGCGGCGACATGGGCGGCGCCCCCGGCCAGCCGGTCGAGGTCACCCGACAGGTCGGCCTCGTAGGCGCCGGAGCGGTTGTGGTCGGCTCCCCTGGCGTTCACCGCGAGGCCGAGCGCCATCGCCTGCAGGCTGCGCGGCTCGTAACCGGGCAGCTCCAGCCCCTTGACCTGCGGCGCGAAGTCGATCGAGCCGTGCCCGACCACCTCGGCGGCGCGGCGCGAGCCCTGCGCGAGCAGCTCCCCCAGGCCCGGCGAGCGTTCGCCGATCGCGTCCAGCGCGCGCAGCAGCGCCGCGCCGTCGCCGAAGCGCAGCCACGGCTCGTCGATCAGGCCGCGTTCGGCGCACTCCATCGCCCACGCGATCGTGCCGCCCGCCGAGATGGTGTCGAGGCCCAGCTCGTCACAGCGGGCGCTGGCTGCGAACACCTCGTCGGGGTCGGACACGCCGCACAGCGGGCCGAGCGCGAAGACGTTCTCGTACTCCATCCGCTGGCTGCCGCCGCCCTTGCGGGAGTAGATGTGCTCGCAGCCGATGGAGCACGACGCGCAGCTGTTGCGGGCCACCCCGCGCAGCTCGTGCAGCTCCTCGGCGGCCAGCCGGGGCGCGCCCTCGAAGGTGGCCGCGGTGAAGTTGCGGGTGGGCAGGGTGCTGACGGCGTTGAAGGCCAGCAGATTGGCCAGGGTGCCGAGCTCGCGGTATTTCGCGGTGGCCGGGCCGAAACTGCGCCGGCGCAGGTCGCGGGCGGCGGCGAGCACCCCGGCCTGGTCCGCGACCGACACCTTGGTCGCCGCCCGGACCAGCACGGCCTTGAGGTTCTTCGCGCCCATCGCCGCGCCGAGGCCGCCCCGGCCGGCGTGGCGGCCGTCGTGGCTGATCGTCGCGTATCTCACCTGGCGCTCGCCCGCCGGGCCGATGGCCGCGGTGCGCCAGTTGCGGCCGAACCGCTCCTTCGCCGCGGACTCCGCCTCGGCCGCCGACAGCCCGGCGAGCTCGGGAGCCGGTTCGAGTCGTACGCCGTCGCCGTCGATCAGCAGCACCGACAGCTCGTCGGCACGACCGCGGATCACGATCGCGTCGTGCCCGGTCAGCTTGCCGGCGATGGCGAACTGGCTGGAGGCGAGGGCGTCGGTCAGCAGCCCGGTCAACGGCGACTTGGCCACCACCGCGAATTTCGCGCTGGTCGTCAACGGCGTGCCGACCAGCGAGGAGAAGACGAAGGCCAGCGGTGCCTCGGGAGCCAGGGGATCGACCCTCGGGGGCGCCAGCCGGTGCATCAGCCACGTGCCGAGGCCGACCCCGCCCAGATAGGCCCGCAGCACCCGTTCGTCCAGCTCGTAGGGGGCGCTGCTCGCCTCGCCGCCGGCGACGTCGACGACCAACGCTTGTCCGAAGAATCCACCAGGCGCCATGTCCTGACCCTACGACCTCAGCCGCCGGCGTCCGCGGACAGGAAGGCGACGGTGTCTCCGGCCACGAGCGGCAACGCCTCGTCCCGGGTGACCTGATCGCCGTTGAGCGCGGCCACGACGTGACGGTTCAGGGTCAGCCCGGCCTCGGCGGCCGCGGCCCCGAGGGTGGCGGCCCGGACGCCGCGCGGACGATGGCCGCCGTTCCTCGCCAGCGCGCCGAAACACTCCACCACGACCTCCGGCGGCGGCCGGTCCCTGGCCGCCGCGTAGTCGTCCGGGGAGTTGACGTTGATCACGGACTCCAGCGTCGGGTCGTGCCGCGCGAGCTCGGCGTCGGCCAGCAGCTCCTCGTCGCTCAGCCGCGCCACCTCGCAGTGCTTGAAGAGCATGCCGGGACGCAGGTCGCCCTTGGCCAGCAGGTCCTTGACCAGGCCGGCCAGGGCGGTCCGGTAGCCGGCGGCCAGCGGCTGCCGGAAGCCCCGGGCCACCGGCAACGCGACGTCCGTGCCGGGAGCCAGGGCGCGCAGGACCCGGCGGACGAACGCGGGGTGCAGGAACGGCATGTCGGTCGAGCACACGAACGCCGTCTCGGCCCGGTCGGCCACCGCCTCGAGCCCCACGGCCAGCCCCTGCATGGGGCCCAGCCCCTCCACGGGGTCCTCGACCACCGAGACCCCCGAGGGCAGCGGCGGCAACTCCTGCCCGGGCGCGGCGACCACGACGACCGGGCCGTCGACCGTCCTGGCCAGCACCGCGGTGGCCCGGTGCAACAACGTCGAGCCGTGCCATTCCAGCCAGGCCTTCGGCCGGCCCATCCGCGTGGAGCGCCCGCCCGCAAGCACAACGCCCGCAGCAGTCTGCATGCCCGCATGGTAGGCCACGCCTCGGAGCGGGGTCACGACGGGGTTGCGAGGCTCATCTCCGTCAGCGGCCGGGCGTGCCGGATCCGCACGCGGACGCTGCTGCCGGCCGGGGGAAGCTCGGTGGCGAGCAGGTCGCCGGGGTGCAGGCAGGTCAGCGGGCCGGCGGCGGTGTCGACGTCGACGCGGGTGGCGACGCCGAGCGCGACGGTCCGGCGCAGCGTACCGATCACCTCGGCGGAGTCGTCGGACGGGCCGAGGACGAGCCGGGTGTGCTCGGGCCGCGCC
Organism: Nonomuraea aridisoli; assembly: GCF_003236395.1. Classification (GTDB taxonomy): domain Bacteria; phylum Actinomycetota; class Actinomycetes; order Streptosporangiales; family Streptosporangiaceae; genus Nonomuraea; species Nonomuraea aridisoli. The sequence goes on from NZ_POUD01000001.1 coordinate 85,330, forward strand.
ACGAGGGTGTGCGTCCGGCCGGTGAGGGCCGGCGGCAGCAGGTTGGTGAAGCCGAGCAGCCGGGCCGTGTCGGCGTCGCCGGGGTGGTCGAGCACCTCGGCGGTCGAGCCGTGCTGGCGGATCCGGCCCTTGATCAGCAGCGCGGTGTCCTCGGCCAGGGCGAGGGCCTCCTGCCGGTCGTGGGTGACCAGGATCGTGGCGGTGGGCTGCCCGGTCAGCGCGGCGCGCAGGTCGGCGAGCAGGTCGGCGCGCGTCGTGCTGTCCAGCCCGCTGAACGGCTCGTCGAGCAGCAGCACCTTGGGCCCGACCGCGAGCGCCCGGGTGATGCTGACCCGCTGGGCCTCGCCGATGGACAGGCTGCGGGCGTCCCGGCCGGCGAGGGAGGCGAGTCCGAGCGCCTCGATCCACGGCCATGCGCGGGCCTGGGCCTCGCGGCGGCTCACGCCGCGGAACCGCAGCCCGCTGATCACGTTGGCGGCCACCGTGCCGCGGCGCAGGATCGGCCGTTGCAGCACGGCCACGAGCGCGTGGCGCATCAGCGACCGCGTCGCCGGACGGCCGTCCAGCAGGATCTCGCCGCTGACCCGGTGGCTGCTGAGCAGGCCCAGCGCGCGCAGCAGGGTGGACTTGCCGGCGCCGTTCGGGCCGAGCACGGCGAGCGTGCGCCCCGACGAGACGTGCAGCTCCGGCACGCTGAGCAGCTCCCGGCCGCCCGCGTGCACGCGCAGGTCCCTGCACCCGATCCCGGCGCTCACCGCGTCACCGCCTGCCGCTGCTGGATCAGGGTCAGCGACAGGTTCACGCCGAACGCGATCAGCAGCAGGATCAGGCCGAACGCGATCGCGAGCGAGAACTGGCCCCGGCTGGTGGCCAGCACCGCGGCGGTGGTCAGCACCCGCGTCTGCCCGGCCAGGTTGCCGCCGACCATCTGCGCGGCCCCGACCTCACTCACCACCGCGCCGAACGCGGCCATCGCCCCGGCCAGCAGCGGCAGCCTGGCCTCGCCCAGCAGCGCCGCGAGCGCGCGGACCGGGGTCGCTCCGAGCGCCTGCATCTGCACCCGGAAGTCGGGATCGACCTGTTGCAGCGCGGCCGCGACGAGCGCGACCACGATCGGGGTGGCGATCGCGCCCTGGGCGATGACCATCGCGGTCGGGGTGTAGAGCAGCCCGAGCCCGCCCAGCGGCCCGCTGCGCCACAGCAGCACGGTGACGAACAGGCCGACCACCACCGGCGGCATGCCCATCCCCGTGTTGGCCGCCGCCAGGAGGATCCGCCGGCCCGGAAAGCGCGCCACCGCCACCGCCGCGCCCAGCGGCAGCCCCAGCAGCAGGGCGATGGCGGTCGCGGTCAACGAGACGCGCAGGGTCAGCGCGATGATCGACCAGCTGTCCTCGTCCCCGGACAGCAGCAGTCTGACCGCGTCCGCCAGCCCGCCGAACAACACGTCCATCGCGTGACCTCACAGGCCGAGTTTCGTTTCGTCCTTGCCGGCGTCCGGGGTGAACAGCGGCTGGCCGAACGTCGCCCGCCCGAACTCGCCGATGAGCCGCTGCGCGGGCGCGGCGACGATCCAGTCGGCGAACGCCTTCGCGCCGTCGGTCTGCACCCGATCACCCGCCTTCTTCGTCATCTCGATGACGTGGTAGACGTTCAGCAGGCCGGGGTCGCCCTCGCTGAGCACCTCCAGCTGCAGGGTGTCGCGCTGGGTGAGATAGGTGGCCCGGTCCGACAGGGTGTAGCCGGCCTTCTCACTGGCCACCCGCAGCGTCTCGCCCATGCCCTGGCCGGTGGACTGGTACCACGATCCGCCCGGGGTGACCCCGGCCCTGGACCAGAGGTCCTTCTCCTTGGAGTGCGTGCCCGACTCGTCGCCGCGGGAGACGAACACCGCCTGCTCGCCCGCGATCTTCTTCATCGCCTCGGCGCTGCTCGTGCCGCGTATTCCGGCCGGGTCGGCCTTGGGGCCGATCAGGACGAAGTCGTTGTGCATCACCAGTCGTCGCGGGCCGGCGCTGCCCTCGGCCACGAACTTCTCCTCCGCGGCGGGTGAGTGCACCAGCAGCACGTCCGCCTCGCCGCGACGGCCCAGCTCGATGGCCTGCCCGCTGCCGACCGCCACGGTCTTGACCTGCCAGCCGCTCTCACGGGTGAACACCGGCAGCAGCTCGTCGAGCAGCCCGCTGTCCTGCGTGCTGGTCGTGGTGGCCAGGATCAGCGACTTCGGCTGCTCCGCGGGGGTGCTTCCGCAGCCGGCCAGCAAGGCCGTCACTACCGCGGCTAAGACAACCAAGATCCTGGTACGCATGGCCGTGACCCTATCTGTGCTAGTTCAGAGGAGTGCAAGTGTAAGCTGCGCAGCCGTGACCCGATATCGGGAAATTTGCCGCGATATCGCCCAGCGCGTCGGCGAGGGCGCCCTCCAGCCCGGCGACGAACTGCCGGGCGTCCGCGAGCTCGCCCAGCAGTGGCGGACCACCGCCTCCACCGTCAGCCGGGCGCAACGGCAGCTGGCCGACGCCGGAGTGCTGGAGCTGGCCGACCGCCGCCGTGCCCGCGTGGCCTCCGGCGCCGCGCTCGCCGCCCGGCGGTTCCTGCACGCGGACTCGGTCTTCACCCTCGCCGGCAGCGACGATCCCGCCCTCGACCTGCTCGCCGGCGCGTTGCACGGCAAGCTGAGGATCGTCACGGGCGAGGGCAGCGTCGCCGGGCTCGGCGCGGTGCGCCAGGGTCGCGCCGACGGCGCCGCCATCCATCTGCTGCACCACACCGGCGTCTACAACGCGCCGTTCGCGCGGGGCATGCTGCGCGGCCTGGAGCCGCACCTGATCCACCTCTGGCGACGCGAGCAGGGGCTGATCGTGCCGCCGGGCAACCCCCACGGCATCACCGGCATCGCCGACCTCGCACGGCGGCGGGTCTGCGCGCGACGCCCGGGCACCGGGACCCGGATCCTCCTCGACCGGCTGCTGCTGGCCGCGGGCCACGACCCGGACGACCTGCGCGGACCGCAGGTCGGCACCCATCTCGAGGTCGCCCTGGCCGTCGCCACCGGCACGGTCGACGCCGGGCTCGGCGTCCGTTCGGCCGCGACCGACCTGGACCTCGAGTTCGTCCCTGTCACCTGGGAGGACTTCGACATCGGGCTGGACGCTCACGCCCTCGACCCGGCCGCTCACCTCATCGCCGCACTGCGCACGCCGGCCCTGCGCGCCAGGATCTCCGCACTGGGCGGCTACGACACCTCCAGGTCCGGCGACGTCACGAAAGTCGCCGACACCGCGTAGTGCGGCGATCTCGAGGTGGACGGGGCGGGCACGCCCGGGTCATCCTGTGGCGTGCTGTTGCGCCAGTTGGAGTATCTGGTCGCCCTGGCCAGGGAGCGGCATTTCGCCCGCGCCGCCGCGGCCTGTCACGTCTCGCAGCCGTCGTTGTCGGAGGCCATCCGCAAGCTCGAACGCGAGCTGGACGTGCCGCTGGTCCGGCGCGGACAGCGCTTCGCCGGGCTCACCCCCGAGGGCGAGCGGGTGCTGCTGTGGGCGCACCGCATCCTCGCCGACGCCGACGCCCTGCGCCAGGACCTGTCGAAGATGCGCGAAGGGCTGTCCGGCACGCTGCGCATGGGCGCTATCCCGACCGCCCTGACCGCCGCCTCGCTGCTGACCACGCCGTTCTGCGAGCGGTATCCGCACGTACGGGTGGTGCTGACCTCGTTGTCGTCACGGGAGATCGCCCGGCGGCTGGCCGAGTTCGAGATCGACATGGCGATGACGTACCTCGACGACGACGAGGAGGACCTCGGCGACGTACGCGTCAGCCCGCTGTACGAGGAGCGCTACCTGCTGCTCACCCCGGCCGACGGTGAGCTGGCCGACCGGCAGGTGGCCCGCTGGGCCGAGGTCGCCGCGCTGCCGCTGTGCCTGCTGGCCCCCGAGATGCGCAACCGCCGCATCCTCGACGCCAACTTCCGGCAGGCCGGGGCGGTGGCCGTGCCGACGATCGAGACCGACACGGTCTCGGCGCTGTTCGCGCACGTGGCCACCCACCGCTGGTCGAGCGTCATCGCCCACGCGTGGCTGCACATGTTCGGCGTGCCGGAGGGCATGCGGGTCGTCCGGCTGGAGCGGCCCGCCCGCGAGCCGCGCGTCGGGCTCATGGTGTCCGGCACGGGACCGGAGTCCGTGATCGCCAGGGCCGTGCTGGACATCGCCCGCGACATCGATCTGCGTGAGGTCTTCGACCGGCTCACCGGTGAGCACCTGGGATAGGCGCTCGCTATCACCCGATAGCGACAAACGTTTTGACCTGCGGAAACTCCTCGGCGGACAGTGTGATCAACCCCCGACGACGAGGAGCGAAGACCATGGCGAAAGTGCTCTGCGTGCTGTACGACGACCCGATCGACGGATACCCCACCTCCTACGCCCGCGACGGCCTGCCCGAGCTGTCCGGCTACCCGGGCGGCCAGACGCTGCCCAGCCCCAAGGGCATCGACTTCACCCCCGGAAACCTGCTCGGCAGCGTCTCCGGCGAGCTGGGGCTCCGCCGCTTCCTGGAGGAACGCGGTCACACGCTGGTGGTCACCTCCGACAAGGACGGCGACGGATCGGTCTTCGACCGCGAGCTGCCCGACGCCGACGTGGTGATCTCGCAGCCGTTCTGGCCCGCGTACCTGACCGCCGAACGCCTCGCCCGCGCCCCCAAGCTGAAGCTGGCCGTCACCGCCGGCATCGGCTCCGACCACGTGGACCTCGACGCGGCCATCGCCCACGGCGTCACGGTCGCCGAGGTGACGTACTGCAACAGCATCAGCGTCGCCGAGCACGCGGTGATGATGATCCTGTCCCTGGTCCGCGACTACCTGCCCGCCCACCAGGCCGTGCTCGACGGCGGCTGGAACATCGCCGACCGCGTCAGCCGCTCCTACGACGTCGAGGGCATGCACGTCGGCACCGTCGCCGCCGGCCGGATCGGCCTGGCCGTGCTGCGCCGGCTCAAGCCGTTCGACGTGCACCTGCACTACACCGACCGGCACCGCCTGCCGGCCGAGGTCGAGGAGGAGCTCGGGCTCACCTTCCACGCCGACGCCGCCGCGATGGTGCCGCACTGCGACGTGGTGACCGTGAACGCGCCGCTGCACCCGGAGACGGAAGGGCTGTTCGACGACCGGCTCATCGCCACGATGAAGCGCGGCGCGTACCTGGTGAACACCGCCCGCGCCCGGATCGCCGACCGTGACGCGATCGTGCGCGCCCTGGAGAACGGGCAGCTCGCCGGGTACGCCGGCGACGTCTGGTACCCCCAGCCCGCCCCGGCCGACCACCCGTGGCGATCGATGCCGCACCACGGCATGACCCCGCACATCTCCGGCTCGTCCCTGTCGGCGCAGGCCCGCTACGCCGCCGGCACCCGCGAGATCCTCGAGTCGTGGCTGGACGGCACGCCGATCCGGGAGGAGTACCTGATCGTCGACGGCGGCGCCCTGGCCGGCGCCGGAGCCCACTCCTACAGCACCAGGACGCGATGACGGCGGCGGGCGCGAGGCGGCTCGGGGCGCCCCGCGTCCTCGTCAGACGTGTTGCCGGCCGAAGGCGATCATGCCGCCGAGCTGGGCGCCGAGTTCGAGCTGGTCGTAGAAGATGCGGTGGGAGGTGATGTAGCCGTCCTCGACCTCCGACAGGCTGCACGCGCGCACGGCGATGGGCCGCCCCGTCGGCTCCAGCACCTCGCCGCCCGGCACCAGGTAGGGGCCCCGGTGAGTGCCGGTCAGGGTGTACTCCGCCACGAGCGTGTCGCCCGAGATGGTCACCGACTTGGGCGTGCACATCGAGTCGGGGAATGCCTCGATGAACTGCCCGTAGTAGGAGGCGACCTCCTCGCGGTCCTGACCGATGCCGTCGGGCGCCACCAGAACGGCGCGCGGACTGAAGCATCCGGCCAGGCCGTCGAGATCGTGCCGGTTGAACGTCTTACGGAGCTGGACCAGAACGCCTAGAGGATCGGACATGAGAGGTTCCCTTGTCAGAACGAGCAGACGTGGGCGAATTGCCCGATATGTCATGCTTCGCCACCATAGCGCGGTCGAGTGACGCCCCACCCCCGACGTGGCCGAACTAACACACCACTCGTCTCGGCCCCACCGGCCTCCTCATGGTGTGGACGCGCGCCGTGGACTGGGTGCCGTTCGTGAGCGGCGTGATATTGCTGGCCGACTCCCTCTTCTACGCACAGCACCAGTTCCGCGCCCTGACAACCCGCTGACCCGCGGGCGCGAGGGCTTCCGGCCTGCCCGTCTTCGACGCCGCCAGGCCACGGACCGGCGCTTTCACGCTGAGTCGTCGATCAGCAACGGCGGCGGGCACACCTCTGGTCACCGTTGGGGCCGCCACAGGACCACCGAAGAATTTTTCGCCAATCCACGCACGGGAGCCGGTAAAGTCACTCCACAGGCAGCCTTCCGCTCTGTCCCACTATGTGCCGTATGGCACTGCTGTCGCGATAGCCGGACATTAGTCCTTTGACTGGAGTGAGGTTGAGATGGGCGAAACGGCCGGTGGAACGCGCTCGGCGGCGCGCGACACGACCGGACGTGGCGCCGGCGATGCGATGGAGCCGGAGCTGCGTCAACTGCTGGCCGGGTTGACCGCGGTGCGCGACGGCGACTTCGGCACCCGGCTGCCCGACGACGCGAGCGGCCTGCTCGGCGAGATCGCCCAGGTCTTCAACGGCATGGTGGACCAGCTGTCGCTGTTCACCTCCGAGGTGACCAGGGTGGCCCGGGAGGTCGGCACCGAGGGCCGGCTCGGCGGCCAGGCCGAGGTGCCGGGCGTCTCAGGCACCTGGAAGGACCTCACCGAATCCGTCAACGCCATGGCCGGCAACCTCACCAGCCAGGTGCGCAGCATCGCCGAGGTCACGACGGCCGTCGCGAAGGGCGACCTCTCGCAGAAGATCACGGTGGACGCCCGGGGCGAGATCCTGGAGCTGAAGAACACCGTCAACACGATGGTCGACCAGCTGTCCTCGTTCGCCGACGAGGTCACCCGCGTCGCGCGCGAGGTCGGCACGGACGGCCGGCTGGGCGGGCAGGCCGACGTCAAGGGCGTGGCGGGCACCTGGCGCGACCTCACCGACTCGGTCAACTACATGGCCGGCAACCTGACCGCGCAGGTACGCAACATCTCGCAGGTGGCCACGGCGGTGGCGCGCGGCGACCTGTCGCAGAAGATCACCGTCTCGGCGCGGGGCGAGATCCTCGAACTGAAGAACACCCTCAACACGATGGTCGACCAGCTGTCCTCGTTCGCCGACGAGGTCACCCGCGTCGCGCGCGAGGTCGGCACGGACGGCCGGCTCGGTGGGCAGGCCGACGTCAAGGGCGTCTCCGGCACCTGGAAGGCGCTGACGGAGTCGGTCAACGTCATGGCGGACAACCTCACGGCGCAGGTGCGCAGCATCGCCGAGGTCACCACGGCGGTCGCCAGGGGCGACCTGACGCAGAAGATCCGCGTGGACGCCCGCGGCGAGATCCTGGAGCTGAAGGAGACCATCAACACGATGGTCGACCAGCTGTCGGCGTTCGCCGACGAGGTCACCCGCGTGGCCCGCGAGGTCGGCACGGAGGGCCAGCTCGGCGGCCAGGCCACGGTGCGCGGGGTGTCGGGCACGTGGAAGGACCTGACGGACAACGTCAACTTCATGGCCTCCAACCTCACCGGCCAGGTGCGCTCCATCGCGCAGGTGGCGACGGCGGTGGCCAAGGGCGACCTGTCGCAGAAGATCAACGTCGAGGCCAAGGGCGAGGTGGCCGCGCTGGCGCAGACGATCAACACGATGGTCGACACGCTGTCGGCGTTCGCCGACGAGGTCACCCGCGTGGCCCGCGAGGTCGGCACGGAGGGCCAGCTCGGCGGCCAGGCCAGGGTGCCGAACGTGGCCGGCACCTGGAAGGACCTCACCGACAACGTCAACTCGATGGCCGACAACCTCACCAACCAGGTGCGCTCGATCGCACAGGTCACCACGGCCGTGGCCAGGGGCGACCTGACCCGCAAGATCGACGTGGACGCCCGCGGCGAGATCCTGGAGCTGAAGGAGACCATCAACACGATGGTCGACCAGCTGTCGGCGTTCGCCGCCGAGGTCACCCGCGTGGCCCGCGAGGTCGGCAGCGAGGGCAGGCTGGGCGGCCAAGCCGAGGTGGAGGGCGTCTCAGGCACCTGGAAGCGGTTGACGGAGAACGTCAACGAGCTGGCCGGCAACCTGACCCGCCAGGTGCGTGCCATCGCCGAGGTGACCAGCGCCGTCACCTCGGGCGACCTGACCCGGTCCATTACGGTCGACGCCGAGGGCGAACTGGCCGACCTGAAGGACAACATCAACTCGATGGTGGGCTCGCTGCGCGAGACGACGCGGGCCAACCAGGAACAGGACTGGCTCAAGTCCAACCTGGCCCGCATCTCGGGCCTCATGCAGGGCCACCGCGACCTGTCCGCGGTGGCGGAGCTGGTCATGAACGAGCTGGCGCCGCTCGTGTCGGCGCAGTACGGCGCGTTCTTCCTGGCCGAGGAGGCGCCAGGCGGCGTGGAGCTGCACCTGATCAGCGCGTACGGCTACGCCGACGACGCCGAGCGGCCCACCCGGTTCAAGCTGGGCCAGTCACTGGTCGGCCAGGCCGCGACGACCCGCCGGACGATCGCGATGGACGGCGTGCCGGCCGACTACATCAAGATCTCCTCAGCCCTCGGTCACACCGCGCCCGCCTCGGTCATCGTGCTGCCGATCGTGGTGGAGGAGCAGGTGCTCGGCGTCATCGAGCTGGGATCCGTCTACGCGTTCACCCCGGTGCACCGGTCCTTCCTCGAACAGCTGATGGAGGCCATCGGCGTCAACGTCAACACGATCATCGCGAACGCCCGTACCGACGAGCTGCTGCAGAGATCGCAGCGGCTCACCCAGGAGCTGCAGGAACGTTCAGACGAGCTCCAGCGTCAGCAGGAGGAGCTGCAGCGCTCCAACGCCGAGCTGGAGGAGAAGGCGGCCCTGCTGGCCAGCCAGAACCGCGACATCGAGACCAAGAACCTGGAGATCGAGCAGGCCCGCCAGGAGTTGGAGACGCGCGCCCGGGAGCTCGCCCTGGCCTCGAAGTACAAGAGCGAGTTCCTGGCGAACATGAGCCACGAGCTGCGCACCCCGCTCAACAGCCTGCTCATCCTCGCTCAGCTGCTGGCCCAGAACCACACGCGCAACCTCACCCCGAAGCAGGTCGAGTACGCCAGCATCATTCACTCGGCCGGTTCGGACCTGCTCCAGCTGATCAACGACATCCTCGACCTGTCGAAGGTCGAGGCGGGCAAGATGGACATCAGCCCGGAACGGGTGCCGCTGCGCCAGCTCCTCGACGACATCGAGGCGACCTTCCGCCCGATGACCATGCAGAAGAGCCTCGACTTCGCCGTCACGACGGCCGCCGGCGTCCCGGTGGACGTGCTGACCGACGACTCCCGGCTCCGCCAGATCCTGCGCAACCTGCTGTCCAACGCGGTGAAGTTCACCGAGACGGGCAGCGTCGAGCTGCACATCGAACCGGTGGCCCCCGGCGAGGTGCCGACCTCCGTCCGCGAGCACGGCGCGGCCATCGCCTTCCGCATCAAGGACACCGGCATCGGCATCGCCGAGCAGCAGCTGGAGGTCATCTTCGGCGCCTTCCAGCAGGCCGACGGCACCACCAGCCGCAAGTACGGCGGCACCGGGCTCGGCCTGTCGATCAGCCGCGAGATCGCCCACCTGCTCGGCGGCGCGATCACCGCGGAGAGCGCGCCGGGCAAGGGCAGCGTGTTCACGCTCTACCTGCCGGTGGCCCGGCCGGACTTCGAGGAGTCGCCGGGCCACGCCGCCGTGCGGTCGGAGCGTCCGGCGCACGCCGACGGCGTGGCGGCCATCCCACCGCCGGCGCCGCCGCCGCAGCAGCAACGGCGGCTGCTCGTCGTCGAGGAGCGCGACCGCGGGCTGCTCTCGCTGGTGGCCGAGAGCGCGGTGGCCGACCTGTCCAACAACCGCGACCTCGGCGACCCGCGCGGACCCATCGAGGTGGTCACGGCCGTCGGGGTGCAGGAGGCGGCCGCCGCGCTCGCGGCGCAGGCCTACCACTGCATCGTGCTGGAACTCGACATGGCCGACGGAGCGGCGCTGCGCTTCCTGGAGAACATGGACGGCGACTCGGCCCTGCGCGGCGTGCCGGTGCTGGCGTACAACAACTGGCGGCTGGACCCCCGGCAGGAGTCGAACCTGCAGGCCAGGACCGGCACCCAGCCGCTCGAGCTGCTGTCCAGCCTGGACGAGCTGCGCGAGCGGATCGCGCTGCACCTGTCCGCCGACGGCCCAGGCGACGTGCTGCCGCTGGTCCGGCACGAGGAGATGCCCCGGTCGGTCGCGCAGAAGGTGGACGACACGTTCGCCGGGCGGACGGTTCTGGTCGTCGACGACGACGCACGCAACCTCTACGCGCTGACCGGCATGCTGGAGATCCACGGGATGCAGGTGCTGCACGCCGAGAACGGCCGCAAGGGCATCGAGGTGCTCACCGCGCACCCCGAGATCGACATCGTGCTGATGGACGTGATGATGCCGGACATGGACGGTTACGCGGCCACGGCGGCCATCAGGCAGATGCCGCAGTACGCCGAGATGCCCATCATCACGGTGACGGCGAAGGCGATGCCGGGCGACCAGGAGAAGAGCCTCGCGTCGGGGGCGAGCGACTACGTCACCAAACCGGTAGACGCCGACGAACTGCTCGGCAAGATCCAGCGCTGGCTGGCCAGCTAGGGCGCCCCACCCGCGCCGTCCGGCAATCCACCGCCGAGGAGTAGCACGTGCACGATCGTCAGCAGCCCGCCGATGAGGAGACCGGTCTCGGGCGGCTCGCTGCCACCGTGGATCGGCTGCGTCGCCAGGTACGCGAGGCGCACGCCGCGGCCGACGGCCGCGCCCTGATCGAGCTCGCCAAGGGCATCCTGGTGGAACGGCTGCGCCTCAGCCCCGTCGAGGCGGCCCGGCAGCTCGCGGCGCTCGCCGAACGGGCCAGCCTCACCCCACTGGAGCTGGCCGCCGACATCGTCAACGAGGCGGCTCAGGATCGTCTCACGGAGGCGGCAGGCCGCTTCCTGACCGAGGCCGGCGGGGGCGGCGGCTCGCCCGTGAGGCAGGACGAGCCGGAAGACCCCTCCGCCGCCGTCCGGCTGCGTACGGCCGAGAGCGGCATCCTGTCCGCGCGCGACACCCAGGCGGTCAGCGAGTCCCTGCTGGAGCACGCGCTGGCCCCGCTGGGCGCCACCGCGGTCGCGGTGTGGGCCGCCGGCGGGGACGGTTCCCTCACGCTGGCCGGCTCGGCCGGGTTCGCCACCGGCCAGGCCATGCGGTGGCGCTACGTGCCCCCGGGTGTCGCCACGCCCGCCCGGCAGGCCCTCGTGGAGCGACGTAGCGTCTGGTTCGGCGATCTGTCGGAGGCGGGCCTGCCCTCGATCGGGCACCACGCGGGAGACCGTGCGGGCCGGGTGGCCGTACCCGCCGGCACGGGCGGCCGCATCCTGGGCGTGCTGGAGATCAGCTGGCCGCACCGTTTGAGGCCGCAGCCGCCGCAGATCGAGCGTCAGGTGGAGGCGCTGGCCGAGCTGGTCGCCCACACGCTCGAATCCCATCCGTTGATCGCGCCGCCGCTGCCCGACTCCGAGCTGGTGGACCTGGCCAACGGCCTGCACGACCCCGTACTCATCCTGCGTCCGCACCTCGACGTCGACGGGCGGCTGGCCGACTTCCGCATCCAGCACACCAACGCCGGCTTCGTCGACTTCGCCGGGCGCCCCCGCAGCGCCGTCCATGGCGCGCTGCTGCTGGAGGCGTACCCGATGGCCGCGGGAGAGGGCGGGCTGTTCGAGAAGGTCGAGCATGTGCACGCCACCGGCGAGCCGTTCCGCGCGGAGCGGATGCCGCTGACCGCGCTGATCGACGAGGTGCCGCTGACCGCCATCGCCGACGTCAGCATCAGCAGGCACGGCGACACCGTCCTGATGGTGTGGCGGGTGCTCGACGAGGCGGCACGTGTGGCCGGGCTGCTCCAGCACGCCCAGCGCCTCGGCCGCATCGGCGGCTTCGAGGAGAACCTGGTCACCGCGGAGATCACCTGGAGCGCCCACCTCTACTCCCTGCTCGGCCTGCCGCCCACCGCCAGCCCGATCCCGCTGCAGCAGCTGCCCCGGCACACCCACCCGGACGACGCCTTGGCCATCGTCCGGTTCCTGCGTACGTTGTTGCACCGCCACCTGCCCACGTCGGTGGCCTTCCGGTTCCAGCGGCCCGACGGTGTCTCGCGGCACATCCGGGTCGTGGCCGAGCCGGTGCTGGACGCCCATGGCGCCCTCCTCAGCGTGCGGGGCGCGTACCAGGACATCTCCGCGCAGCACTGGACGGAGGTCGCGCTGGCCGCCACGCGGGACCAGCTCGCGCACTCCGAGCAGCAGTCCGCCGCGCGCAACCGGCTCGCCCTGCAGCTCCAGCACGCCATCATGCCGCCGACGCACGGCCCGATCGAGGCGTTCGACCTCAAGATCGCCGTCCGGTACCGCCCCGCCGAGGGCGAGCACCTCGTCGGCGGCGACTGGTACGACTGCGTGGTGCTGCCGTCCAAGCAGGTGCTGCTGTCGATCGGCGACGTGGCCGGCCACGGGATCGACGCGGCCACCGGCATGGTCGTCCTGCGTAACGCGCTGCGCGGGCTGGCCACCACCGGGGCCGGCCCGGCGCAGTTGCTGACCTGGCTCAACCTCGTCGCCCACCACCTGACCGAGCAGGTCACGGCCACGGCCATCTGCGCGTTGTTCGACCCGGTGACCCGTACGCTGCGCTGGGCCCGCGCCGGCCACTTCCCGCCGATCATGATCAGGGATCGGCAGGCGTCGGAGATCCCGCTCATCGACGGCCTGCTGCTCGGCGCGCTCTCCGACGCGCACTACGAGGAGGGCAGCCTGCATCTGGAGAAGGACGACGTGCTGCTCATGTACACCGACGGTCTGATCGAGCGGAAGGACCGCAGCCTGGAGCATTCGCAGCGGCACCTGCTCACCGTGGCGGAGACGGCCACGGCCACCACCGGCACGCTGGAGCAGCGGCTCGACCACCTGTTCACCTACAGCAAGTCGGACACCGACGACGACACCTGCGTCATCGCCATCCAGCTGCGCTGACACAGACGCGCCCCGCTTCGCGAGATCCGGCCGTCATGGGTGCGGACACCCGAAAGGGGCAGCGGGGTTTGTCACCGCCGTCCTCTACTCTCCGACCCTGTTGATCAAGACGGGGAGGCGAGGCCGATGGCGCGGTTGTTACGCGGTTGCGATGACGACGTATGGGTGCAGTTCGGGCTGCTGGGGGTCTTCTTCGAACGCGGCGACGAGGATCTCGCCCTGCAGAGCCCCGACGGTGAGGATCATCCCGCGGCCGTCCGGCTGGAGGCGTGGGACGCGCCGCCGCCCGATCCCGGGGCTCCCTGGAGCCTGGTCGAGGAGACCACCGTCGAGGGCGGCACCGGGTTCGTCGCCGCGGGTTCGGCGGCCGAGGAGGCGAGCCGGCGGCTGATCATCGGCCCGCCCCACTTCCTGTACGGCGTCACCGCGCATGTCCAGCCCGGCGAGGAGCTGCCGGAGTTCGTCTCCGACGAGCAGTTCGAGCGGGCGTGGGAGGAGCGCGCGCCCGAGCAGTGGCTGATCAGGTTCTGGCCCGTCCGCGACGTCTTCGACCCGGCCCGGCACGCCCGTCCCGACGGGGCGCACGGCCGGCGGCCCCGCCCCGTCGAGGTGCCGGTCTCCACCGCCGGGCAATGGCCCGCGGCGCGGATCAGCCCCCGGCAGGCGGCCCTGGAGGAGCACCTCGCCCGCCAAGGGATGACCATGGCCGACTTCCTGACCGACCAGGGCCTGCCGCCGGACCTGCCCTTCGACCGGTGGCAGGCGGCGATGGCGGAGCGGGAGGCGCCCGCCCTCGCCGCACGCGAAGGATGGCCGCTCTGGCTGACCGAGCTCGTCCGGACGTATGCGCACGTCGTCGGCCACCGGCATCGCCTGACGGAAGAGGCCGAGCACTGGGACGAAGAGGGGCGTGCGGTGCGGGCCCAGGACCTCGCCGAGTCCCTGTACGCCGCCGAGATCCTCAACCCGGACGGCACCACCTTCACCGCCGACGTCCAGGCGTACGATCCGCAGCCGGGCGAAACGTACCGGGGCTGGCGCTGGGACTACGCCCATCGGCCCCGCCGTGAGACCTTCGGCGTCGGCCGGCGCGTCGTCTGCCACGACACCATGAGCGGGAAAGTCCTGGTCACCGGCATCGTGACGGTCCTGGGCCGTGACAGGCAGGGCGGCTATGAGGTCCGCGACGCCACCCCGGCAGAAGCGGCCCGCCTCCGCTGCGCCGAAGAGGCGTGGAGCGACGGACGGCTCCGGCCAACAGGACCCACAGTTGGGGACCGATCAGTTCCTTACTGGTAGAGTCGTCGCATGGGCAGGCCAAGGACGTTCGACATCGACGCGGCGGTGGACCGCGCGATGGAGTTGTTCTGGCGCCAGGGGTTCGAGGCCACCTCGACCGAGGACCTCGTGGCGGGTCTCGGCATCACCCGGGGCAGCCTGTACAAAGCGTTCGGCTCCAAGGAGCAGCTCTACGCGCTGGCGCTTCGCCGCTACTGCGAGCGCCACGCGACAGGGCTGATCGAGATCTTGGAACGGGCGGAGCGGGCGCGTCCGGCCATCCGGGCGGTGCTGCTGGAATTAGTGGAGGCCGACCTGACCGACCCGGAGCGGGGGTGCCTGCTGGTCAACGCGGCCACGGAGCGCTCGGCGCATCCCGACACGGTGCGGCAGGTCTCCAGCACGATGGGCCAGATCGAGGCGGCCCTGACCGGAGCGCTGGAGCGGGCCCGGGCCCGCGGGGAGATCGCGGCGGACCGGAGCCCGCGGGAGCTGGCCCAGTTCCTCACCACGTTCCTGCAGGGCCTGCGGGTGATGGGCAAGGCCCGCGCGGATCGTGCGTTCCTCGAGAACGCCGTCGAGGTCGCCCTGGGCGCGCTCGACTGACTTTTTTGTTACCCGAATTTGGAACTGATCAGTCTACTACTGGGAGTTGTCATGAATCTCGAACTGCAGGACAAGGTCGCCGTCGTCACCGGCGCGAGCAAGGGCATCGGCCTCGCCACCACGGCGGCGTTCATCGGGGAGGGCGCGCACGTCGTGGCGACCAGCCGTACGAGCACTCCCGAGCTCGACGCCCTGGCCGCGCGCGGCGCCACCGTGGTCCTCGCCGACATCGCCGACGCGGACACCCCGCGGCGGCTCGTCGAGGCCGCGCTGGAGACGTACGGGCGCCTGGACGTGCTGGTCAACAACGTCGGCTACGGCGGCGTCCGGACGAGCTTCCTCGACATCGACGACGCGGAGTGGGCGCGGATGTTCGACGTGACCTTCTTCAGCGCCGTGCGCACCAGCAGGGCAGCCCTGCCCGCGCTGCTGGAAGCCGGTGGCGCGATCGTCAACATCACCAGCATCAACGCCCGGCTGCCGTTCCCGATGGTGGTGGACTACTCGGCGGCCAAGGCCGCGATGGCCAACCTGACCAAGTCTCTGTCGGAGGAGTTCGCGCCGCGTGGCGTGCGGGTCAACGCCGTCGCGCCCGGCCCGGTGCGGACGCCGTTCTGGACGGCGCCGGGCGGCTTCGCGGACGCGGTCGCGGCCGGCGCCGGCGTCACCGCCCAGCAGGCGCTCGACGAGGTCGTGCCGCAGAGCATGGGGATCAGCACCGGCCGGGTCACCGAGCCCGGCGAGGTCGCCGACCTGGTGCTGTTCCTCGCCTCCGCCCGCTCGGCCAACACCAGCGGCGCCGAGTTCACCATCGACGGCGGCCAGGTCAAGACCCTCTGACCCGGACGACGGAGGCCGGAGAGCCCTCAGCCGGTGGATGGCGTCGGTGTCTTCCGGCCGGCGCTCTCCTCCTCCGGCGCGGCGATCTTCCGGATGCCGAACAGGGAGAGCAGGGTGATCAGGCACAGCGCGGACACGTACAGGGCGATCGCGGTCGAGGATTGATAGGTCTCGAAGAGGGTGGTGGCCACGATGGGGGTCAGCGCGCCGCCGATCATGCCGCCGAGCTGGTAGGCGATGGAGATGCCGCTGTAGCGGTAGCGCACGTCGAAGATCTCGGTGAACAGACCGCCCTGCGCGCCCGCCATGAGGCCCTGCACGACCGCGGCCACGACGAACGCCACCAGCGCGGCGCCCCAGTCACCCGTGTTGACCAGGGCGAACATCGGCACCGGCCAGATCACGGCGGTCACCGCGCCCAGGATGTACATCCGCTTGGAGCCGAACCGGTCCGACAGCGCGGCCGACGCGATGATCGTGCCGATCCACACCACTGTGGAGGCCAGGATCAGCGTGAGCAACGTGCTGCGCTCGAAGCCCACCACGGTCGTGCCGTACGTGAGCATGTAGACGATCACGGTGTAGCCGACCGCGGGGGCCGCGATCGAGGCCAGGCTGGCCAGCGTCAGGTTGCGCGGCTGCCGCCGGGCCAGCTCGGTGAAGGGCACCCTGCTGGTGGCGTTCTGCTGCTTGACGCGCTCGAACTCGGGCGCGTCCTGCAGCCGGCGGCGGACCACGACGCCGAGGATCACCAGCAGCACGCTGAGCAGGAAGGGGATGCGCCAGCCGTACGACAGGAAGTCCTCGTCGGACAGGCCGGAGACGGCGAGGAAGGCCAGGTTCGAGGTGAGCACCCCGATCGGCACGCCGAACTGGGCGAAGCTGCCGTAGACGGCGCGGCGGCGGGGCGAGGCGTGCTCGGTGGCGATCAGGATGGCGCCGCCCCACTCTCCGCCCACGCCGAAGCCCTGCACGATGCGCAGGACGACCAGCAACAGCGGCGCCCCGATGCCGATGGCGGCGTACGTGGGCAGCAGGCCGATCGCGAACGTCGCCCCACCGGTCAGCACCAGGGTGAGGATCAGCATCGATTTGCGGCCGATCCGGTCGCCGAAGTGACCGATGATCGCCCCGCCGAGCGGGCGGGCGACGAATCCGACCGCGAACGTGGCGAACGCGGCGAGCGTGCCGGCCGCGCTGGAGGCCTGCGGGAAGAAGAGGGTGCCGAACGCCAGCGCCGCGGCGGTGCCGAAGATGTAGTAGTCGTACCACTCGATCGACGTGCCGACGAAGCTCGCCGCGAAGAGACTCTTGGTCGATGGTTGCCTGGCGGATGCGGGGGAAGCCACGGGGGTGCTCCTCGAACAGGCGGAGGGGGGCGAGTCCCTGTGTGACGAAGATCTCACAGGTGGACTAAATGTAAACGCGCTGCCCCGGTCGTTCGTCAGTCTTTCGACGGTGGCCCGTCTACGTCATATGTCGCACGGCAGGCTCGTCACCCGAGCGGACGGGTCTCCGCCCTGATCGGCACCTCCAGCAGCCGCGGCCCGCGTCCCGGCTTCGCCAGTTCGGCGGCCAGCTCCTTCCCCTCCGACACGCGTCGCGCGGGCATGCCGTAGCCCTCGGCGATCCGGACGACGTCCAGGCCGGGCAGGTCCAGGCCGGGGGCGTCCGTCACGCCGAGCTGGGAGACGAAGCCGCGCAACGCTCCGTAGGCGCCGTTGTTCAGCACGACGAAGGTGACGGGCAGGTGCTCCTGGACCGCGGTCCACAAGCCGGCCACCCCGTACTGGGCCGCGCCGTCGCCGAGCACGGCGACCACGGGCCGGCCCGGGTCGGCGAGCGCCACCCCGACGGCCGCGGGAAGCCCGAAGCCGAGCCCGCCCGCGGCCGGGAAGAACATGCTGCGGGGGCGATCGAGGTCGAGCTGCTCCCAGAACTGCGCGGTGTTCGAGGTGGACTCGTTGACCAGGCGCACGTCGCGGGGCAGGCAGCGCGCCATGCACGCGAACACCGCGCCGGCGGTGAAGGGCGCCGCGTCCTCCAGCGGCGGGCCGGACCGGTCCACGGGCGCGGGCGCCGGTCGCGCGGGCGGGTCCGGGATCGCGTCGAGCAGCTGGCCGGCCACCGCCCCGACGTCGGCGACGAGCGCGTCACCGAACGCGCTCCTGGCCGCCGCCTCCGGGTCGCCGCCCACCGCGATGAGGTCGGCGCCCTCCGGCAGCCACGGACCGGGCCGGTAGGCGTGGTAGCGGAAGACGGGGGCGCCGAGCACGAGCACCAGGTCGTGGCCGGCGAGGCGCTCGGCGACGCCCGCGATGCTCGGCGGCAGCACGCCTCGCCACAGCGGGTGGCGGGTGGGGAACGGGCAGCGCGGCGGGGTGGGCGCGGTCCACACCGGCGCCCGCAGCCGCTCGGCCAGCGCGACCACCAGGGCGAAGGCGTTCTCCTCGTCCGCCTCGGGACCGACCACCAGCACGGGCGCCTTCGCCTGCCGCAGGCGGCCGGCCGTCTCCGCCAGCACCTCCGCCGACAGGGCGCCGGCGGCGCGGACGCGGCGCGAGGCCAGGCGGGAGATCTGGCCGGCGTCCGCCTCCCGCGCCCAGTCGTCCCACGGAAGGGACACGAACACCGGACCGGCCGGCGGCAGCGTGGCCAGGTGGAAGGCCTGCGACAGGGCGCGCGGCACGTCCTGCGGACCGGGCGGCTCGAACGCCCACTTGACGTGCGGCTCGGGCACGCGGGTCATGGCCGGCTCGCCGAGCACCACGCCCAGCCCGATCATGGACCGCGCCTGCTGCCCGGCGGTGATCACCAGCGGCGTCTGCGAGGCGCGGGCGTTGGCCAGGTTGCCCATCGCGTTGCCCAGCCCCGCCGCGGAGTGCAGGTTGACCAGCGCCGGCCGGCCACGGGCCTGGGCGTAGCCGTCGGCCATGGCGAGGACCGCCCCCTCGTGCAGCCCGAGCACGTAGCGGAAGTCCGGCGGGAAGCCGTCCAGGAAGGGCAGTTCGTTCGATCCGGGATTGCCGAAGACGGTCGTCAGCCCCCACGTACGCAGCAGGTGGTACGTGGTCTCGCGCACGGTCGGCATGTGCTGCACTCTCCAGACTGACCTCGGACGTGTCAATGCCCGGCCGGTGATCCAGAGGAGTTGGCTCACAGGGGGGCCGGGGCGATGATGAGGGTGTGCCTCACGCCTTAGACCCGCCTGTCCATGCCGGCCACCACACGATGCGGGCGCTCGTGGAGGTGTCGGGTGACGGCCTGGCCCTGCTGGACGTGGAAGGCCGCTTCGTCATGGTCAACGAGGCGGCCACGCAGGTGCTCGGCCTGCCCGCCGCGGAGCTGATCGGGCGGAGCGCCCCCTTCGTCACCACCCCGGAGCGGAACGGGCCGTCCGCGCGCCATACCGACGCGTGGACGGCTCCGGACGGACGCCGGTGCGACCTCGAATACCGCATCTCGCCCGTGGGCGACGAGGGATACGCGGTGTGGTTCAGCGACGTGACCGAGGCCCGCCGCCAGCAGCAGCGGCTGGCCGCCATCACCCGGGCGGCATCGCGGGTGGCCGGCTCCTGCTCCCTGCGCGCGACCCTCGACGCGGTGGCCCACGAGATCGTGCTGACGGTCAACATCGCGGCCGTCCAGATCCTGGCCGTGGACGATCCCGCCGACGACCTGCGGGTGCTGGGGATGGCGGGCTTCGGGGAGGCCCCCGACTTCATCCAACGCCTGGGGGCCTGCCGCCGGCGCGGCGCGCGCGTGCTCTTCATGGAGGCGATCAGGACCAGGAAGCCGGTGGTGGTCCGGCACCGCAAGGCCGTCATCATGGCGGATCCGCGCTGGGCGCCGCTGCACGAGATCATGGATCGCCCGGACTGGGACGACTTCGTGTCGCTGCCGCTGATCGTGCGGGACCGCATCGTCGGTGTGATCAACACCTACTACGTGCCCGGCGAGGACCCCTGCTCCGGTTCGCTGGCCTTCCTGGAGGCCATGGCCGATCACGCCGCCGTCGCCATCGACACCGCCTTCCTGCTGTCCCAGACCCGCTCCCAGGCCCAGGAGCAGGAACGCCGGCGACTCGCCCGCGAGCTGCACGACTCCGCGGTCCAGCAGCTGTTCTCCATGCGCATGCAGGCCAAGGCGCTGCGTGCCGAGCTCGACCACGCCAGCGCCGGCCCCGCCACCGTCTGCAACGCCGCGGAGGAGATCGCGCAGCTCTCCGAGAGCGCGCTGGCCGATCTGCGCAGGCTCGTGTTCGAACTGCGCCCCTTGGACCTCGGCGCGCAGTCGCTGATCGACGCCGTCCGCACGCACGCGGCGAGTGTCGAGACGCGCACCGGCATGGCCGTGCGCGTGCGGGTCCCGTCCGGCCTCGAGCCGGACGCCGGCATCGATCTCCAGGAGGACGTCTACCGCATCGTCCAGGAAGCGCTGCACAACGTGGTGAAGCATGCCCGGGCGACCTCGGTGGACATCCGCTTCGCCAGGGCCGGGGAGGGCGGCCTGGTCGTCGACATCTCCGACGACGGATGCGGGCTCGGCGCGGCTCCCGGCGCGGCTCCCGGCCCGGCGGCGACGCCACCACGCGACAGGCTCGGGCTCGTGTCGATGCGCGAACGTGCCGAACGGTGGGGCGGGCGGCTGGCCGCCGGTCCTCGGCAGAGCGGCGGCTGGACCGTCACGGTCACGCTGCCGGTGACGAGATAGGGCGGCGGAGAACGCATGAACGACGGCACGTCCAGGCCAGAGGTCATCCGCGTCATGGTGGTCGACGACCACGCGATCGTCCGGCGCGGTCTCCTGGCCTACATCGCCACAATTCCGACATTTCATATGATCGGGGAGGCTGCCAGCGGAGAGCAGGCCATCGCCCTGCTGAACGAGTGGCGCACCCTCGGCCAACCGCTGCCCCACGTCGTTCTGATGGATCTGCAGATGCCCGGCATGGGCGGGATCGCGGCCACCGAAGTGATCACCAGGACGCATCCGGACGTCAAGGTCGTGGTGCTGACCAGCTTCGGAGAGGTCGAGCGGGTGCACAGCGCGCTCGCCGCCGACGCGTCGGGCTATCTCCTCAAGGACGCCGACCCCGACGAGGTGGCCATGGCCGTTCGCGCGGCAGTGACCGGAGGGATGCACCTCAACCCGACCATCGCCCGCCGGCTCACCCGGCGGATGACGGCGCCGCCCGCCGGCCTCACCTCGCTGACGGCCCGCGAGCGGGAGATCCTCGTCCTGATCGCCGAGGGGAAGTCCAACCGCGACATCGCCGGCCGGCTGACCATCAGCGAGCGCACGGCCCGTACGCATGTCAGCAACGTGCTCGCCAAGCTCCAGTTGTCCTCCCGGACCCAGGCCGCGCTGCTGGCCATCCGCGAAGGGCTCGTCCCGCCGAGCTGACCTCCGTACGTCATTTGTCGCGGTCGACCGTGCGGAATCGACACGTCCAGGTCGTCATTAGCGCGAGGACGCGCCCCGGAGAGCGCTATAGCGTCCAGGCAACACGCCTGCCCGAGTCCGCCGGCGTCGACTCCCCCATCGCGACAGAAGGGAGGGAGCGGCCTGGAGACCCTCCGCGCCGCGATCTCGATGACCGCTGACCCCATGTCCGCCGGCGACCTGGTGACGGGCCTCGTCATCGACGGCGAGACCGTCACCACGGCGGAGAGCATCCCGATTCACGATCCCAGCCGCCCGGACACCGTCGTGGGCCGGACGGCGGCGGCCACTCCCGCCGACTGCGAACGCGCCGTCGAAGCCGCGCAGCGCGCCTTCACCGGCTGGGCCGCCAGATCCGCGGCCGAGCGCGCCGACCTGGTGCTCGCGGCCTTCGAGCCGCTCGCCAAATCGGCCGCCGCCCGAGCCGAGATCCTCACCAGGGAGAACGGCAAGTGTCTGCAGGAGTCACAGATCGACCTGGCGGTCTTCGAGGGACGCTCCCGCGCGGCCGCCGCGCTGGCGGCGGGCTTCCCACCGCTGACGACGCTCGCGGCGCCGCCCTTCGCCACGCGGATCCACCGGGTGCCCGCCGGCGTGGTCACCATCATCGTGCCGTTCAACTGGCCGCTGGCCATCCTCGGGGCGAGCCTGCCGTACGCGCTGATCGCCGGCAACACGACCGTGGTGAAGCCGCCGCCCACCGCGCCGCTCGCGCTGGTGGAGACCTTACGCGTGATGGCGGAGGCGCTGCCGCCAGGGGTGCTGAACGTCATCACCGGCGCCAACGACGCCGTCCAGCCGCTCCTGACCGATCCCCGTGTGCAGCACGTCGTGTTCACCGGCAGCACCGCCGGGGGCCGCGCCGTCATGGCGCTGGCCGCCCGGTCGCTGGCCAGGATCACGCTGGAGCTCGGCGGCAACGACCCGGCGCTGCTGCTCGACGACGTCCGGCTGGACGAGGACACGGTCGGGGCCCTCGCCGGGGCCGCCTTCATGACCACCGGCCAGGTGTGCATGGCGGTCAAACGTGTCTACGTGCCCCGCTCCCGCTACGCGGAGCTGGTCGAGGCCATGGGCACCGCACTGGACGGCCACCGCGTGGGCGACGGCCTCGACCCCGAGACCACGATGGGCCCGCTGAACACGGCACGGCAACGCGATGTCGTCCAGCAGATGCTGGAGGAGGCGCGGGCGAAGGGCGCGCAGGTGCGCGAGTACGGCGGCGTGGACGAGGACGCCGTGGCCGGCGGCGGCCACTACCTGCGCCCGGCGCTGGTCCTCGATCCGGCCGAGGACCTGCGGGTGGTCACCGAGGAGCAGTTCGGCCCGGCCCTGCCGATCCTGCCCTACGACGACCTCGACGCCCTCGTGGAGCGGCTGAACACCGAATGGTCGGGGTTGTGCTCCTCGGTCTGGTCGCCCGACCTCGACCGTGCCGACGCCGTCGCCACGCGGTTGCGCACCGGGACGACGTGGATCAACCAGGCCAACGCGTCCGCGTGCGACGACCGGGCTCCGTTCGGCGGCTTCCGGCAGAGCGGTGTGGGCCGGGAGATGGGACCGGAAGGGTTGCTGGAGTTCACCGAGTCGCACGTGGTGACCGCTCCCGCGTGATCCCCCTTCCCCGCCGTGCCCCTGCCGAGGGCACGGCGGGGAAGGTCTCAGACGGGTCTCAGACGGTGGCGGCGGTGCGCCAGCCCGGCCGGTAGCTCTCCCTGGCCATCACCGAATAGGGCGCGGGGCTCACGATGGCGCGCACGGCGAGCTGCTCGTGCGGCTGCACGGTCGGCTTGCGGGTGCCGCCGTCCGGCTCGCCCCAGATGACGCGGACCTCGGCGCCGAGCGGGACGTCCGGATCGACGGTGGCGAGGGACAGGGCTCTGCGCTCGTTCGCGCTGTAGCCGGTGAACATCGACAGGCCGACGAGGTCGCCGTCGGCGTCGGTCACCGAGTCGTAGTTGGACGACCCGTAGTTGGCGTTGGGCAGGTCGAAGAACTGGTAGCCGGGGCCGTCCAGGTCGACGGGGGCGGCCAGCAGCCGGGCCACGTCCTCGGCGTTCCAGGCCAGGGTGACCTTGCGCCGCTGCGTCTCCGTGACGACGGCCGCCAGCGCGTCGCGCCCGATGAAGTCGTGGTCGAACTTGACGAACGAGCCGTAGCCCAGGTCCCACGGGTTGACGTAATAGTCCTCGATCCTGTCGGAGACGAAGCTGCCGGCCAGGGCGTTGGTCGCCTCGTAGCTGTCGGCGCCGAGCCATTCACGGTACGGCCGCAGCTCCTCGCCGGTGTAGACGGCGGGCAGCGGCGACGGGATCCAGCCGGATTCGAGGGTGTTGCAGGCGTAGGCCCGCGCTCCGCACGGTTCGAGCCCGAACTCGCGGCCCGCCTCCAGGATGGCGTCCCGTACCTTGTCGTAGGTCTCGTACGGCCCCCACAGCTCCAGGCCCGGCGCGCCGGCCATGCCGTGGCGCAGGGTGCGGACCCGCTCGCCGGCGACGTTCATGTGGGCCATGCGGAAGAACCGCAGCTGCTCCACGGGGCCGCCGTTGACCTTCTCGATGATCTCCCACGCACGCGGCCCCTGGATCTGGAACCGCCACAGGTCGCGGGTCACCGCCTTGCCGTAGGGCCGCGACGGTGAGCGCGGGTCCAGCCGGAGCTCGACGTCGTACCCCTGGCCGGCCCGGAACGTGAGCCAGTTGGCGACCGGGGCGCGTCCGACGAAGACGAACTGCTCGGCCGCCTCCCGGAAGAGGATCCCGTCGCCGATGACGCCGCCCTCGGGGGAGACGGGGACGAACTGCTTGGCGGAGTCCACCGGGAAATTGGCGACGCTGTTGACGCCGGTGTCGGAGATCAGCCGCAGGGCGTCCGGGCCCGAGACGAACAGGTTCACCATGTGGTGCGACTGGTCGTACAGCACCGCGGTCTCGCGCCAGGCGATCACCTCCCGGCGGAAGTTGCTGAACTCGTACGGGACGACCGGATAGATGTAGGCCCCGAGCTGGGAGTTCCGCAGCAGCTCCACCGTGTCGCCCGCCTGGTCGAGGAGTTCTTGGAGGTTCTTCGCGCTCATGTTCCGCCCGTTCTCGTATGGCGATTACTTGGCTTGGTCGGGGGCGCTCACGTACTCCACGCCGAGTTCGGCGAGTTTGGCGCGCAGGCCGTAACGGTCGAGCCCGAGCTCGCCGTCGCGGAACGCCTCCCGCGACGCCGACTCCTTGTCGACGCGGGCCTGCGCGGCCTCGAGGGCGGAGGCGACCTCCGGGCGGGGCACCACCATGACGCCGTCGTCGTCGGCCAGGATCGCGTCACCGGCCCGGATCAGTTGCCCGCCGACGACGATCGGCACGTTGACCGAGCCGGCCGTCGCCTTGACCGTGCCCTGCGCGCTGACGGCGGCCGACCACACGGGGAAGCCCATGGCCCCCAGCTCGGCGACGTCGCGCACGCCGGTCGAGGTGACGAGCCCGCGCACCCCGCGCACCTGAAGGGCGGTGGCGAACAACTCGCCGAACAACCCGTCACCGCACGGGGAGGTGGTGGTGACGACGAGGACGTCGCCGGGCCGGCATTGCTCGACCGCGGCGTGGATCATCAGATTGTCGCCGGGCCAGCACAGGACCGTGACGGCGGTGCCGCCGACGCGTGCCCCCAGGTGGACGGGCCGCAGCCCCGGACCGAGGTACCCGGTGCGCCCGAGGGCCTCGTGAACGGTGGCGACGCCGTATTCGGCCAGCTTGGTGACGTGGTCGAGGTCGGCGCGCGGCGGGTCGGTGACGATGACGTTCCTCATGACAGGGTGTCCGTGACCTGCGGGTACAACCGCATGTAGGCCTCTCCCATGGTGGTGTGCGGCAGGCCGAGGTTCGGGCCGGCGTTCCGCTTGAGCTGCACGCCGCGACGCCTGGCCAGGTCGGTGTAGTAGTCCCACATGTGCTGCTGGGCCGGCAGGCACTCCATCGCCTTGCGCTTGGCGCCGAACACGGGGGTGATGTCCAGCAGCACGTCCGGTTTGAAGTCGCACTGCTCGGGCTGGTGCGGCTCGAAGAAGAAGACCGGGGGCGCCCCGAGCGGCTCGCCGGGCGCGTCGTAACCGGCCGCCTGCGCCAGCACCCGCGCCAGCAGCGCCATCCGGGCCGCCGCGGGATGGTCCTGGTTGTACGGGTCCGCCAGCGGGTGGGTCAGCACCACGGAGGGGTCGACCTCGCGATAGACGCGCACGATCCGGTCCACCAGCGCCGGGCTCTCCAGCAGCGGATAGTCCCCCGCGTCGAGGAACTCGATCTCCGCTCCCAGCACTCCGGCCGCGGCGGCCGCCTCCGTACGCCTGAGCTGCTTGATCTCCTCCAGCGTCCCGCCCTCGCGCCAGGCCTTCGCCGACTCGCCCCGCTCGCCGAACGTCAGGCAGAGCACCTTGGCCCGGTCGCCGCGTGAGGTCGCCAGCGCGATCGCCCCCGCCGCCCGCCACACGAAGTCTCCCGCGTGGGCACTGATCACCAGTAACGAACCCATCCGGCCTCTCCCTCGGTGTCCCTTTTAGGACGGTAGGAGCCGCGGCCGTTCCAGGGGCAGGTCCCGAAGTCCGGTCCGGCCTACGTCATTCGGCCCAGGGATCTTGACCGTTCTGTCGTGACGGGAGCCGCGGTCGTCTCGGTCATTTGTCGCATTCGGCCCTGCCTCAATGCCCGACGAAACTCCCGGGCCCCTTTGCTCTACTGAGGCACTGTGAGATGCGAAAGCTCGCAGGCCGCGGATCCGCCGGCTCGCCGGCTCGCCGATCTGCTGCACAGGATCGGCTACGAGGTGGTGCCGGTCAGGAACGCCGAGCGGGAGGTGCTGGAGCACGTGCCGGCCACCGTCCCGCTGACCGTCACCGTCACCGAGGCGAGGGGCATCGACACGACGCTGGAGCTCACCGAACGCCTGACGCGGCACGGCTACGCCGTCGCCCCGCACCTGCCCGCGCGCCAGTTCATCGACAAGGAGCACGTCGCCGACGTCGTGGCGCGGCTGCGCGAGGCACGAGTGCGGTCGGTGTTCGTGATCGGCGGTGACGCGCCGAGGCCGGCCGGGGCGTTCGCGGACGCGTACGCGCTGCTGCGCGCCATGGAGGAGGCCCACCACCCGTTCGAGGAGATCGGCGTCGCCGGCTATCCCGAGGGACACCCGGCCATCTCGCGGGAGGCCCTCGATCTGTCGCTGAAGCAGAAGGCGCCGATGGCGACCCACGTCATCACCCAGATCTGCTTCGACGCCGGCACGACGGCGAACTGGGCCGCCGGCCTCGCCCGCGCGGGCGTCGACCTGCCGATCCACGTCGGAATGCCGGGCCCGGTCAACCGGCAGAAGCTGATGCGCATCTCGGCGAACATCGGGCTGGGCCCGTCGGCGCGGTTCCTGCGCAAGCAGCGGAGCCTGCTGTGGCGCTTCCTGCTTCCGGGAGGTCACGACCCGACGAAGCTGGCCCGGCGGCTGGGCGCCGCGGCGTCGAAGACCGGCGGCAACCTCCGCGGCCTGCACATCTTCACGTTCGGCGAGCTGAGGCAGACCGAGCTCTGGCGGCGGCGCCTGCTGAGCTCCATCGACCCTGAACGAGCGGGACCGTCTTTCCAGTGAGGGGATCACCATGACCAAGGCCCGGGACGACTACCTGCTCGACCTGGAGGCGAGCAGGCGAGGCTACGCGATCAACCGGCTCTGCGGATCGTTGAAGGACCCGGAGAACCGGCGCCGGTTCAGCGCGGACGAGGCCGCGTACTGCGACGCCCACGGCCTGTCGCCGGAGCAGAAGAAGGCGATCCTGGAGCGCGACTGGACCGCGATGCTCGACCTGGGCGGATCCATCTTCTACACGTTCAAGCTGGCGGTGCTGGACGGCCGGTCGATGCAGGATCTCGGCGGCGTGTTCACCGGGATGTCGTCCGAGGAGTTCACCGCGGCCATGCGGTCGGGAGGACGGAGATTTGGCTGAGATCATCTGGGGTCTGGCGACCTCTCACGTGCCGTCCATCGGCGCCGCCATGGACCACCACAAGACCGACGATCCCTATTGGAAGCCGCTGTTCGACGGGTACTCCCCGGCGCGCGCCTGGATGGCCGCGCACCCGCCCGACGTCGCGGTGATCGTGTACAACGACCACGCGAACGCGGTCGACCTGGACCTGGTGCCCACGTTCGGGATCGGCACCGCCGAGTCCTACGACGTGGCCGACGAGGGTTGGGGCCCCCGGCCGGTGCCGCCGGTGGCAGGGGCGCCCGAGCTGAGCGCCCACCTCGTGGGCGAACTCGTGGACGAGGGGTTCGACCTCGCCACCTTCCACCGGCTCGACGTCGACCACGGCCTGACCGTGCCGCTTTCGGTGTACTGCCCCGACCCCGGCGACGCCTGGCCGTGCGCGGTGGTGCCGGTCCTGGTCAACGTCATCCAGTACCCGCAGCCGACGGCCGCCCGCTGCTACGCGCTGGGCAAGGCGATCGGACGGGCGATCCGGTCGTACCCGCGGGAGCTGAAGGTCGCGGTCTTCGGTACGGGCGGCATGTCGCACCAGCTCGCCGGCGCGCGGGCCGGGCTCATCAACCCCGAGTTCGACCGCATGTTCCTCCAGGCGATCGAGTCCGAGCCGGAGAAGCTGGCCGCGCTCTCGCGTGACGACTACATCCGCGAGGCCGGCACCGAGGGCATCGAGCTGATCATGTGGCTCGTCATGCGCGGCGCGATGAGCGACAGGATCGCGCGCGTCCACGACACCTACCACGTGCCCGCGTCCAACACGGCCGCGGCGCTCGCACTGTTCGAGGACCTGGGAGAGGCATGAGCACGTTCGTCCTGGTACACGGCGCCTGGCACGGCGGCTGGGCATGGCGGCGGGTGATCCCGTCGCTGCTCCGAGCCGGCCACGAGGTCCACGCGCCGACCCTGACCGGCGTCAGCGACCGCGCCCACCTCCTCAACCCGTCGGTCGGGCTGTCCACCCATGTCCAGGACGTGGTGGCGCTGATCGAGGCGCACGACCTGCGCGATGTCGTGCTGGTGGGGCACAGCTACGCCGGGCAGGTGGTGACCGGCGTCGCCGACCGCGTCCCGGAACGGCTGGCCAGGCGCGTCCACCTGGACGCTTTCGTGGGCGGTGACGGGGACGCCGCGATCGACCTGCTCCCGGAGACGGTGGCCGGGCACTACCGGGAATCGGTCGCCGGCCCCGGTTTCGGCTGGCTCATCCCCGTGCGCTCGTTGTCCGTGCTCGGCGTGACGGAGGAGGCGGACCTGGAGTGGCTGCGGCCGCGCCTGACGCCGCACCCGTGGCTCACGTACACCGAGCCGCTGCGGCTCGGCGGCGGCCGCGACCAGGTGCCCGCCGCGTTCGTCGAGTGCACCGACTGGATGCGGGTGTTCCAGCCTCATGCCGAGCGGGCGGCGGCGCTCGGCTGGCCGGTGCACCACCTCGCGACCGGCCACGAGGCCATGGTCACCGCGCCCAAGGAACTCGCCGAGCTGCTGCTCGCGATCAACGCGTCTTGAGAGGGGAAGCCCGATGGAGTTCCTGGTACGCACGGAGAACCTCATGCCGCCCGACACGCCGGACGACACCCGTGAGCGCCTGCGCGCGGCCGAACGCGAGCGCGCCATGCAGCTCCGCGAAGCGGGCATCCTCAAACGGCTGTGGCGGGTCCCCGGCCGCAACGCCACCATCGGTCTCTACGAGGCCGACGACCCCGCCGCGTTGCACGACGCGCTGACCTCGCTGCCGATGTGGAAATGGATGGACGTGTCCGTCGAGGCCCTGGCCACCCACCCGCAGGAGCGGAAGTAACGCCCTCACGCGGACCGGGCATGGCCCGGTCCGCGGGCGTCGCCGCTCGCGACCGGCTGCCGAGCGGTCTCGCGGGAGCGGCGCCGGAACAGCAGCGGCCGTGCCATCAGCACCGCGCCCAGCACGAAGAGGATGACGACGGTGACCCACTCCCGGGAGCCGCCCGCGCCGTAGACATGATCCGGCCGCCCGGTGTCGAAGGCGTACACCGTGCGCCCGGCCGTGAGCGAGTCCTGCTCGGAGTCGTAGAGGGTGAGCCCCTTGCGGACCACCTTGCCGTCGTCGGAGCGGAAGTCGCCCAGCCAGGTGCACAGGTGCTTGCCGGGGTGGTGCTCGAAGCAGTCCGCGCGTACGGCGGTGAACGTGCCCTGCGTGCCGGCGCCGCGTGCCGCCGCCAGCGCGGGGCCCGCCTGCCAGACACCGAGCAGCACGAGCAGCAGGCCCCCTGCCATGATCACTGCGTCGAAGAGCGTTATCCGGCGCACCAACTACCGCCTCCCGTCGCCGCCAGAACCTCGATGCAACGCAGCCCCCGCCGCATCCTTTCGCACCTTTTCGGTACGGACCCTCCCGATTAGTCCACCGTGGAGCGTACCTCCCGCCGCGACACGACCGTCGGGCGAGGTCCCTCGGGCACCACACCCGCCGTCAGAAGTCGTCGGCGGTGCGGATCCGGTCGCGGACCCAGACGCCGGCCTCCTTGAGCCTGTCCGTCCCCGTGAACGAGCCGTTCGGGCAGGTCCCGGGGGTGAAGACGGCGCCCGTGCGGAAGTCGTCGGAGAAGTTCCAGTTCACCCAGCTGATCTTCTTCTGCGCCAGCAGGTCGAGGTACTGCTGCGACCTGGCGAAATCGTTGGCCCCGTCACCGGACGCGCTCTGGGTGCCGAACTCGGTCACGAAGATCGGCAGCCGGTCGGCGGCCCGGGACAACGTGTTCAGGTACGCGGAGCCGTGCGAGGCCGCGTAGAAGTGGAACGTGTACATGATGTTGGCCGCGTCGACCGGGTTGTCGACGATCTCGGTCTCGTCGCCGCCGCCGGAGACGCCGAGTGACGACCACGCGCGGGTGCCGACCAGGATCGGGGCGTCGGGGTCGTGCTGCCGGATCACCGGGATGAGCTGGTGGGCGTAGTCGCGGATGACTGACCAGGTGACGGCGTCGCCGTTCGGCTCGTTGGCGATCTCGTACAGGACGTTCCTCTTGCCGTTGTGCCGCTGGGCGATCTCGGTGAAGAACGTCCTGGCCCGGCCGAGGTTGTACATCGGGTCACCGTGGGTGAGCATGTGCCAGTCCACGATCGCGTACATCCCGCGGGCGGTGGCCATCTCGATCAGGGAGTGCACGCGGTCGGTGAACAACCGGGGATCGGTCTCGTAGCCGCCCTCCTGGATGTACATCGAGATGCGCAGGACGTCGGCCTTCCAGTCGTTCGCCAGCGCGTCGAGCGAGGCGTTGTTGAGGCACTGGCCGTACCACTGGATGCCGTGGCTGCTCATGCCGCGCAACTGGATCTGCTTGCCGTGCTCGTTGCAGAGCTTGATGCCGCACACCCGTAACTGCCCGTTGGCCTGGACCGGAGTGCCCCCGCCGCTCACCGGAGCCCCGTAGACCTCCATCTCCCACAACGAGTAGCCGTACGGGGTGCCGCGCTGCGTGCCGTACACCCGCACGTACCGGCCGGTGCCGCTGACCGTGAGGTCGTCGGTCGCCCCGTCGCCCGCGGCGGTGGAGTGCACGTCGCTCCAGGTGGACCCGTCGGGCGAGATCTGCACCCGGTACGCCCTGGCGTAGGCGGCCTCCCAGGTCAGCCGCACCCGCGAGACGGTGTGCGGGGAG
Source organism: Nonomuraea aridisoli (assembly GCF_003236395.1). Taxonomy (GTDB): domain Bacteria; phylum Actinomycetota; class Actinomycetes; order Streptosporangiales; family Streptosporangiaceae; genus Nonomuraea; species Nonomuraea aridisoli. The sequence continues at coordinate 116,391 of NZ_POUD01000001.1, forward strand.
CCGAGGTCCACCCGGATCCACTGCGGGTCCACCCCCTCGGCGCTGGCCCACCGCGTGGACGTGCTGCCGTCCACCGCCTTGCCCGGCTCCAGGCCGGCGGCCTCGACCGAGGAGGCCGTCACGGTCCTGCCCTGTGACACCAGCGGGTCGGCCGCCGCCGTACGCGCTCCGGCCGCGCTCGCGCCGGACGGCATCACCAGCGGCACCACCAGCGGCACCACCAGCGCGGCCACGACCGCGAAGATCCTCGCACCTGCGTTTCGCCTCACGAACGGCTCCGATTCTTCGGGGGACGCACGGCCATCGTCATCGGTTAGGAAGGTTTCCTGACTTGCGGCGCAGCGTAAATTGACAACGACCCTTACACAAGACCCAAAGAGCCCGAAGGATCTGCCATCACCACCAAGGAAGTGACCGCATGAGGCGTTACAGGAACGGCCGAGGCGCGGCGGCTCTCGCCGGCGTGTACGCCGGGCTGGTGGTGCTTCTCGGGGCCGTGTCGTCAGTGATCCTGCTGACCGTGCCGGACCCGATCCTCCTGTCCGGCGTCGCTCTGATGATCGTCACCTTCCCCCTGGGACCGCTCGTCTGGTGGGGATGGGATGCGGTCCCGTCCCAGCCGGCGGACCCCGTACTGCTCATCGTGGTGCTCACCGCCGCGGGCCTGCTGCAGGCGTACCTGATCTGGCGCTTCTCACGCGGCCCAGCGATCCCCGAGGGCGGGGCCGGCTGAACCGTCCCCGGCTGGATGCCCAGGTCATCGATGGCAGACTGACGTTCATGGGGGATGGGTCGGCGGTCGTCGCACGTCGGTTCGAGACCTTCGTGCGCTGGTCCACCTACGGCACCGTCTCGACGCCGATCGTCACCCTCCTCGCCGGAGCGATGAGCGCCGACCGGCTCATCAGGACGCACCTCGTCGTCTTCTGCGTGGCCGTGGTGCTCGCGCTCGCCCTGGTCATCGGCAACATCCTGGTCAGCCGGTGGAGCTTCGACGTCCTCGGCGGCCGCGCCCGGCGGCTCGCGGCCGGCGGGGTGATCGCCTGGGGCGTCGCCCTCGTCGGGCTCGTCGTCACGGCCCTCATGATGCCGATCCCCGCGATGAGCGTGACGGCCGCGACGGCGATCGGCTCGGTCGCCGCGTGCTTCGTGCCCGCCCTCGACGCGCGGCGGACGTTTCACCTCAACGCGGCGATCCTGATCGTGGCCGTCCCGCTCGTGGCCGTCGCGGACACCCTCCTGCTCGTCGTCGGGGCGGCCGTGATCAGCGTCTTCCTGTGGGCCTGCTGGTCGAGCGCGTGGACGCTGCGGGTCCTGCGCGAGTTGCAGCGAGCGCACGAGGATCGCGCCGCCCTCACGCTCGCGAACGAACGCCTGCGCATCTCCCGCGACCTCCACGACGTGTTCGGCCGCACCCTGGCGACGATCGCGGTCAAGAGCGAACTCGCCTTCGAGCTCGTCCGCCGCGGCAACGGCGAACGGGCGGCCGACGAGATCACCGCCGTGCGGCGGCTCGCCCAGGAGGCGGGCGGCGAGGTCCGTCGCGTCGTGCGCGGCGAGCTCCGCGCGACGTGGGAGGGCGAGCTGTCCGGCGCGCGTTCGCTGCTCGACTCCGCCGGCATCCGCTGCACCGTGACCGGTGACCCCGTGCCCGAGGAGTCCGCCGAGGCGCTCGCGTGGGTCGTCCGCGAGGGCGTCACGAACGTGCTGCGCCACTCGGCGGCCACGCAGGTCACGCTCACGACGACGAACGAGGACGGGCGGGTGCTCCTCACGATCGCCAACGACGGGGCCGACCCCGTCGGGCGTCCCGGCGGCGGCACGGGACTGCGTGCGATGTCCGAGAGAATGCGAGCACTCGGAGGACGCCTCGCGACCCGCCGCGACGGAGACCGGTTCGTGCTGGAGGCCACGCTCCCCCACGGAGAACGCGCATGATCCGCATCCTCGTCGCCGACGACGAGCATCTCATCCGTGACGCCATCGCCGGGCTGCTCGACCTCCAGGACGACTTCGAGGTCGTCGGGCAGGCGGCGTCCGGCGATGAGGCGATCGCGACGGCCCTGCGGTTCCGTCCCGACGTGGCCCTGCTCGACCTGCAGATGCCCGCGCCCGACGGCATCGAGGTGGCCCGGCGGCTCGCCACCGAGCTGCCGGCCTGCCGCAGCGTCATCGTGACGTCGCACGGCCGTCCCGGCTATCTGAAATCGGCGCTCGCCGCGGGGGTGCGCGGCTTCGTGCCGAAGACCGTCTCCTCCCGCACCCTCGCCCACGTCGTACGGAAGGTCGCAGACGGCGGCCGGTACGTCGACCCCGAGCTCGCGGCCGAGGCGATCAGCGCGGGCGACTCTCCGCTCACTCCGCGCGAGACCGACGTTCTCGCCCTCGCGCGCGACGGCGCGCCCCTCGACGAGATCGCGCAACGTATCTCGCTCTCCCGCGGCACCGTGCGGAACCACCTCACCGCCGCCATCGCGAAGCTCGGCGCCGCGAACCGGCACGAGGCCGCGCGCATCGCCGCCGAGCACGGCTGGATATGACAAATGTCATGGTCAGGCCGGACGGATCGGCGGACGAACTCGTGAACGAGGGCACTGCTGTCGCGCCGGATCCCGGACGATCGTGGAGACATGCACTCCGACTCCCCGGCGTTCGACCCGGGACCTCTTCCGCCCGCGCCGATCGTCTCCCGCGACACGCCCCACCGCGGTCCGCGGCCGATCCCGCCGGGCGTTCCCTACCACCGCGTGCTGGCCGGTGAGAAACGCCGTGTCGGACGCGGCATCCTGGCGCTCGTGCTGCTGCTCGTCGGGCTGTTCGGCATCGGCGGTGTCGTCAGCGTCCTCGGCTCCGCCGTCGACCAGGCGCTGGGCCGGGTCAATCCGATCGCGGGCGGTACGGAGTTCACGCCGATCTACCATGCCGCGAACCTCGTCTCGATCGCCCTGCTGATCCCCTGGAGCATGGTCGTCCAGCGCTGGCTGTACGGGGTGAAGGGGGCGTCGCTGCATTCCGTGTCGTCGGCGTTCCGGCCCGACGTGCTCGGTCGTGCGGTGCTGACGGTCGTGCCGATCTGGGCGGTCTACATGACCGTCTTCTTCCTTCTGTCGCCGTACACGGAAGGATCGTGGCGTTTCTCCGACCTGGTCGCCGTGTTCGTCATCACGCTGCTGCTGACGCCCCTGCAGTCGGCGGGCGAGGAGTACGGCTACCGTGGCCTGGCCTTCCGGGTGGCCGCGAGCTGGGGCCGCGGGCCCCGGACGGCGCTGGTCCTCGGCCTGGCCGTGTCGAGCATCCTGTTCGCGGCCATCCACATGTCCACGGACCCGTGGCTGAACGTCTACTACCTCACCCTCGGCGTCACCTTCGGCCTGATCACGTGGCGGACGGGCGGTCTGGAGACGTCGACGGTCATCCACGCGGCCAACAACACGCTCGTGTACCTCCTGATGCTCGTCACGCACGCCGATCCCCTCGCGGACGCCGACCGCTCGGCGGGGGCCGGGTCCATCGTGATGCTCCTCCCCTGCGTCCTGCTCGCCGCGATCACCGCCGTCTTCTGGGCGCGTACGCGCCGGACCGGCCCGCCCCGTACACCGGGGCATGAACGGATGACCGGCTGAGTCACCGTCCGCGTGACGCCGGCCGGCGTCCGCCCAGCCGCGCCGTCACCAGGAGCGGTTGGAGTAACGGCTCCAGTCGAAGTGACCCGAGCGGCCCTCGCCGATGCGGAACTTGTAGCCGTCGAACCCGCCGCGGGCGCTGTAGCTGAAGCGGAACTTGCCGTGCCCGCCCGTCACGAACCGGCGAGCCTGGTGCCAGCCGCGATCGTCGTGGTAGTAGAAGTCCACGTAGGTGCTCTCACGGTCGCGGTCACGGTCCCACACGTCGATGTCGAAGTAGTACCGGCCGTTCGCGAAGTAGTAGTAGCCCTTGTAGTACGAACGCTCACCACGCGACTCAGCCCGCCCGTAACCGGAGTAACCCTCGAACCAGTGCTTGGTGAACGACGCCTGCGACGCCGCACTCGCGGTGGCGGCGGTGCTCACGGTGGCGGTGCTCGCGGTGGCGGCCTGGGCGGGGGCGGCGGCCACACCGGCCAGCACAGCGCCGGCCAGAACCGTGCCGGCGAGAACGTTGCGGAGCTTCAACATGTGGATCAATCCCTGGATGTGAGGAGAGGGTGTTTCGGGTTTCACCGCCCGGGGCGATCGGGGTTGATCGCCTTCGGACGACCCTCAATCTAGGGACCCGCGACCTGGCGCTCTGCGTACAAACACACACATCAGCCCGAGCGTGCACAACGACACACAAACCAGCTCTCGTCGGACCGATGAATTTGCGCCCGGCCGCCGGTCACCAGGTTCAACCAGAAAGGACATGCCTATGACTTCCAGGCCCTCTGACATCGCCGTCGCCTTCATCGACGCCTTCGCCCGGCGGGACACGGCCGCGCTCGCCGGCTACGTCGCCGACGACATCGTCTTCGAGAGCCCGCAGGTGCGGCTCGCCGGAGCCGATGCCGTGGTGACGGCCGTCGGCGAGTTCGCGCAGGCCGTCACCGGCGTGAGCAACGTGTCGGTGGTCGGCGACGACGAGCGGGCAATGATCATGTACGACATGGAGACCGGGCCGTTCGGCGTCATCAGAGCCGTCGACAACATCGTGGTGCGGAACGGCAAGATCGTCTCCGACCTGCTGGTCTTCGACACCTACGAGGTGCGCAAGGCCACGAAGGGCGCCTGAGACGGGCCCGGTCAACAGGTGGAGTGGAACAGGCCTCCGACCGGGGTCGTCGCGGCGAGCGCGTTGTAGCGCCGGACGGCGGCGGTCGTCTCCTCCACGTAGACCTCGACGCCCTCTTCCCTCAGCAGATCCAGCGTTTCGGGGCAGGTCTCCAGGACCAGCCGCATACCACGGGACAAGATGATCACTTGGCTGCCGTGGTCGAGCAGTTCCCGCACGTCCGCGGGCTGGATGCCGGGCTGGTGCCTGGTGCCGCTCTCGTCCCAGTCCCAGGGACGCCCGCCTCCGGGGTAGAGCTTGAAGTCCTTGCCCTCACCAAGGCCCTCGACCACCATCCGGCCCCATGAGACGTGCGTGATCAGCGGGGATCGGCGCTCCATGACGCGAGACTACGTCGGCCACGCGTCGGATGCCCAGTAGGGGAGGCCGGGTGATGCCGAGCTTTCTGGCGCTGAAGGGAGAGAGCGTCATGGGCCTGAGCCAGCCCTGCCGAGTCAGGACGATCTGCGCCGGCAGTGGCGCGGCTGGATATGCCTCGACGCCGTGGGCCCAGTTGTTCAGCATGCCCTCGGTTCCGGCCGTGTCCGCCAGGACGACGGAGACGGGTTGCTGATCGTCGGCCCAGGTGTTCCAGTCCGCCCATCCGTCGAAGGGCCGTGGCAGGTGCCGGGTCACGCCCGTGCGTCAGCCATCCTTCTTCGTCCGCGGCGTGTACCACCTCGCGGGCGAGCAGTTCGATGTGACGGAGGTACTCCATCTCGCTGAGCTCGGCCGGCGGCATGAGGCCAGTCTGCACCTGGCGGCCGGCGGTGTGGTCCCCGCGGTCAACGAGGCCGTTCCTCCGGGACCTGGTGGGGTTGATCGTCCTGCGTGCGGTCGAGGGTGGCGGCCCAGCTGGCGAGCAGGCGCAGGGCGTCGTGGGCCGGGGTGTCGGGGGCGGCGGTGTAGACGGTCAGGTTCAGGCCGGGATCGGCGTTCAGGTCCATGGACTCGTAGTCGAGCACGAGGGCGCCGATGGCGGGGTGGTGGAAGGACTTGGTGCCGGTGCTGTGCAGGCGGACGTTGTGCTGCGCCCAGCGGGTGCGGAAGTCCGCGCTGCGGGTGGACAGTTCGCCGATCAGCTGGGTGAGGTCCTTGTTGTAGGGGTCGCGGCCGGCTTCGGTGCGCAGCAGGGCGACGGTGATGTCGGCGGCGACGTCCCACTCGGGGAAGAAGTCGGGCCCGGCCGGGTCGAGGAACTGGAAGCGCGCGATGTTGGGCGGTCGGCCAGGGGCCGCGCCCGGCTGCGGGTTCGGTCCGGGTGCCGGGTGCCGGCTCTGGAGGACCGGCCAGTACATGGCGCGGCCCAGGTGGTTGGCGGCCAGGATGTCCATGCGGCCGTTGCGGATGATGGCCGGGGCGTCCGTCATGGCGTCCAGCATGCGTTGCAGTCCGGGACGGACCTTCCGGACGAGGCGGCGGGTGCGGGGGCCGCTGCCGGCGGCGCGGGCCAGGTCGAACAGGTGGGCGCGTTCGGCTTCGTCGAGCTGGAGGGCTCCGGCGACGGCGTTCAGGACGTCCTCGGAGACGCCGGTGATGTGCCCCTTCTCGAGACGGGTGTACCAGTCGGTGCTCACGCCGGCCAGGACGGCGACCTCCTCGCGGCGCAGGCCGGGCACCCGACGACGCCCGCCCGGGGCCAGCCCGGCCTGTTCGGGGCTGATCCTGGCGCGCCGGCTGGCGAGGAAATCGCGGATCTCGTCTCGGTTGTCGTGCACCTTTTCACTGTATGAAGCCACCGGGAGGGAAGGGGGGTGGAGGTTGTCCCCCCGATAAACGCGACCTCCCGCTCGTTCGCCGGAGCGGGTTTGCTGGACGTCGCCGGACGCAGTGACGGCATGCGTCGCCGGCGGACGGGTATCGGCGGTGGCCGGCCCCCGCGGGGCAAGGCAACGCCCGGATATGGCCAACTTCCTCTCGGAGGGGGACCGCTTGCCCCGTTCTCGGAAAGCAGGGTGACGGAAGGAGGAGATGCCGATGGCGAACGACAAGCGGCCCGGTGCGCAGGCCGCTCCGCTGCTGGTGCGCCTGACCGATGACGTGCTGTTCGGCGAGGCGGCTGACGGCCCGCGCCGCCTCCGGCACCCGCCGCTGACATCTGAAGGAGGTTCACCATGCGTGGAGCAGTTCTGTACGCCCCGGGCGACGTCCGCGTCGAGGACCGCCCGGATCCGGCGATCATCGAGCCCACCGACGCGATCATCCGCGTGACGGCCGCCTGCATCTGCGGCTCCGACCTGTGGCCCTACCGGGGTGTGGAGAAGCTCGACGGGCCGGCCCCCATGGGGCACGAGTACGTCGGCATCGTCGAGGAGGTCGGCGACCAGGTCACCACGATCAGGCCGGGCCAGTTCGTGGTCGGCTCGTTCTGGGCCTCCGACAACACCTGCGAGATCTGCCGGGCGGGCTACCAGTGCGCGTGCGTCCAGCGCGTGCTGATGGGCACGATCGGCACCCAGGCCCAGCTGGCGCGGGTGCCGCTGGCCGACGGCACGCTCGTCGCCACCCCCGGCATGCCGGACGCGGACCTGGTCCCGAGCCTGCTGGCCGCCTCCGACGTGCTCGGCACCGGCTGGTTCGCCGCCGTCGCCGCCGCGGCGGGGCCGGGCAAGACCGTGGCCGTCGTCGGTGACGGCGCGGTCGGCCTGTGCGGGGTCATGGCCGCCAAGCAGCTCGGCGCCGAGCGGATCATCGCGATGAGCCGCCACGCGCCCCGGCAGGAGCTGGCCCGCCAGTTCGGCGCCACCGACATCGTCACCGAGCGCGGCGACGAAGGCGTGGCCAAGATCAAGGAGCTGACGAACGGGCTCGGCGCGCACAGCGTCGTCGAGGCGGTCGGCACCCAGGAGTCGATGATGCAGGCCATCCATGCCACCCGCCCCGGAGGGCACGTCGGCTTCGTCGGGGTCGCCCACGACGTCGCGTTGCCCGGCGACGAACTGTTCAACGCCGTCGTGCACGTGCACGGTGGCCCCGCGCCGGTACGCCAGTACCTGCCGCAGCTCATCGGCCTGATCTGCGACCGCACGATCGACCCCGGCAAGGTCTTCGACCTGACCCTGCCCCTGGAGGAGGCGGCCGAGGGATACCGGGCCATGGACGAACGCCGCGCCATCAAGGTCCTCCTCCAACCTTGACCCGCCGCCGACCGGCAGGACCCCGAAGGAGAGGCCATGTCCGACGAACTCGCCGACGAAGACCACCCCGACGGGCGAGCGCCGTCTGGGGCGTCCCGGCGGGATTTCCTGTCGGCGACCGCCGCCGGCGGCGTGGTGGCCGGTGTCCTGCCGTCCGCGACCGGCCCCGAGCGGGCCTGCGCGTCGACCGGCGGTCACAGCAGCGCGCTGTCGGTGACGGCGAACGGGCGGCACCACCAGGTGACGATCGACAACCGCACGTCGTTGCTGGATCTGCTGCGCGAGCGGCTCGCCCTGCCGGGCACCAAGAAGGGCTGCGATCAGGGCGCCTGCGGGGCGTGCACGGTGCTGGTGGACGGCCGCCGCGTCAACGCGTTCCTGACGCCGGCGGTGCGGTGCCAGGGGCACCTGCGTACACCCTGTCTGCCCTCAACCCACCCCAAGGCTCTGTGATCATGCCGAGTCGGCGGCGTCCAAGGCGAGTACGGCGAACGTGGCGAGCCAGTGGTCGCTGGTGAAGTCGCCGGCGACCACCTGGGGCAGAGCGGCCCTCAGTTGCGCTGAGGCCGCGGCGGTGAGCCGTGGACGGCGCCCGTCGTCGGACGGGAGCGCGGCGGCGATGGCCCACAGCGCCGCCGCCCGGCTGAGCGCGAGCCCGATCAGGTGCCCGATGTGGGGATCGTGACGATCGGACACGATCGGCGGCTCCAGCAGAGCCCGCGGCTCACCGTGTGCCAGCCCCGGCAGGAACGCCGACAACCACGCCGCGAACTCCTCGCCGGTCAGTACCCGCCGCATCAGATCCGCCTCGGTGAGGGCCGGCGAGACGAAGTCGTGCCCGGACGGCTCCCAGGCCGCCGGATAGTCGCGGTCTGTGCCGAACCAGCGCCGGGCGGTCCCCGTGACGACACCCACGAGCTCCGCGCACCCTGCCGACTCGGCCGAGTCCAGGATCAACCCCAGCGCGAACGCGCTGTTGGAATGAACGCCATGGCGCACGGGATAGGTGGCCTTGGCCAGCCACCCCTCGACGAGCTCGGCGACGGCCGTCACCGCCGGGCGCAGCGCGTCCGCCCATCGTGCCCCGTCACCGCCGGCCGATGCGCATTCGGCCGCCAGCGCGAGCAGCCAGGCCCAGCCGTAGGGCCGTTCGAACGTCGGGTTGGCCCGCAGGTAGCCGGCCTCGGTCGTCAGGTGCTCGGGCGTCAGATGCCGGTCCAGCACCTCCCGAACGGCGGCCGCGTCGATCTCCGCCGGGTTCCGCCGCAGCAGCCGTACCAGCAGCCAGTGCATGTGCACCGCGGAGTGCCAGTCGTAGGAGCCGTAGAAGGCCGGATGGAGGACGCGCGGCAGCACGGTGTCGTCCGGACCCCTGACGAGGTGCTGCGGAGCGTTCGGGAACTCCCGCGTCACGTTCTCCAGAGCGAGGGCGGCGATGCGGGGGGCGAGGTCGGCAACGGTCGGCAGTGGATCAGTGGAGGGAGCCACCGGTCTCCTTCAGATCTGCGGTCGTGGTGACCGCCGCGGACACGATCGCCGTCAGCGCCTCGGCGATCGACTTGACGGACATCGACGGCTGGTCGCCACCCGGGACCTGTTCGGGCAGGTACGGCACGTGCACGAAGCCGCCGCGCACCCCCGGCCGCCCGGACGCGATGAGATGCATCAGGCCGTAGAAGACGTGGTTGCAGAGGAACGTGCCCGCCGTGTGCGAGACGGACGCCGGCAGGCCGGCGTCGCGGACGGCGGCCACGCACGCCTTCACCGGGAGGGTGGAGAAGTACGCCGCCGGTCCGCCGACGACGACGGGCTCGTCGACGGGCTGGGCGCCCTTGTGGTCGGGGATGCGAGCGTCGTCGAGGTTGATGGCGACGCGTTCGACCGTGACGCCCGGCCTGCCGCCCGCCTGCCCGACACAGACGACGACCTCGGCGCCGGACTCCTCGACGGCCTCGCGCAGCCGTGCGATGGCGTCGTGGAAGACGACCGGCAGCATCGCCGTCGTCAGCGACACCCCTTCCGGCGGCGTGGCCGCGGCCAGTCGCACCGCCTCCCACGACGGATTGACACCGGAGCCGTCGAACGGCTCGAACCCGGTGAGCAGCACGTTGGTCATGGGTCTCCTCTCATACGAGCGTTTCGGGGTGGTGCTCAGAAGGCGAAGACCGCCATGATCACGATGTTGCAGGCGAGCAGCGGGATCGCCGTCGGGATCTGGGCCTTGATCGGCCCGTACTGGTCCTTGAGCTCCAGCAGGGTGGCCGGGACGATGTTGAAGTTGGCCGCCATGGGGGTGGTGAGGGTTCCGCAGAAGCCGGCGAGCATGCCGACGGCGAGCACCACGTGCGGGTCGCCGCCCGCACCCTGGATCAGCACCGGCCAGCCGATCGCCGCCGTCATGACGGGGAACGCGGCGAAGGCGTTGCCCATGACGAACGTGAACACCGCCATCCCGATGCAGTAGACCGCGACCGCGACGTACGTCTGACCGCTCGGCAACACGCTCTCGGTGATCCGGCCGACCTGCTCGCCGACGCCGGCCGTGGAGAACAGGCTGCCCAGGGTGGCCAGCATCTGCGGCAGCAGCATGGCCCAGCCCATCGCCTCCAGCAGCGAACGTCCCTCGTTGATCGGGGTGACGACGCGGCGTTCGCGAAGAATGATCATGCCGATGACGAGGGCCACGATGGCGCCGAAGCCGAGCCCGAGAATGGTCTCGCTTCCCTCTTCGAGGATCGGCTCGCCGCCGAGGGACTGCCCCTTGAGGACGGTCGCGCACAGCACCGCCACCACGGGGATGGTCAGGGCCGGGATGAAGAGCCGGTTGCCCAGCCGCCGGGCCGATGCGTCCCGTTCCGCGGGCGTCGTCGTGTTCCGTACGCCCTTGCCGGTCAGCTTGAAGCCACCGAGGACCGCCATCACGAGCACCGCGACGCCGAGCGGCTCGGGCGGGGCCTTGTCCTGGACGACCCAGGTCCCGTAGATGAAGCCGACGCCCAGCAGGCCCCAGAAGGCGGCCGTGCCGTACCGCTTGGGATTGGTGCGGTCCCGCAGCATCTGCACGGCCATGATCAGGAAGATCGCGCCGATCAGCCAGTAGAACCATTCGGACTTGATCACTGGGCCGTCTCCCTCTTGGCGATCGCCGCGTCCAGCTCACGCGCCAGCCAGCGGTCCAGGGAGACCATCCGGTACCCGTGGATGACGAAGGCGCAGATGGCGGTGGGAATGGCCCAGAGGGCGAGGCTCAGCGGCTCCAGGTGAGTGCCGTAGGTCGTGTTCACGAAGCCGGTGATGAGCAGAATCGAGCCGATCGCGATGAAGATGTCCTCACCGAAGAACACGCCGACCGTGTCGGCGCTGGCGGAGTACGACCTGACCTTCTCGCGGGCCCGTTCGGGCAGCGTCCCGTAGCGGCGTTCGGCCGCGCCCTCGGCCATCGGCGCGACCAAGGGGCGGACCGACTGCGCGGGGCCGCCGATGTTGGTCAACCCGAGCGCGGCGGTGACCTGCCGGATGAAGAGGTACAGCGTGAGGAAGCGCCCCGTGGTGAGGCCGGTGAGCTTGCCGATGAGGTTGCGGGCCTGCTGCTGGAGTCCGTAGCGCTCCAGGAGGCCGATCACCGGGAGCGTGATCACGAAGATGGTCACCGACCGGCTGGAGGCGAAGCCGTCACCGAACGCCGCGATCACCTCCAGCGGCGACAGCCCGCCGAGCAGACCCGTGACGATCCCGGCGACCGCCACGACCAGCAGCGGGTTCTGTTTCAGGGCGAAGCCGAGGATGACTACGGCCACGCCAAGGAGAACGATCATACGGACGCCCCTTTTGGCACTGGTGTGCCTGTCCGATATGGGTGGTGGGAGGTTCCCCGAGAGGTTAAAGTATTGTTCAACAACCTCACAAGGGGGCAATGTGCCAGTCGTGTAAAAAATCGGACGCGGCGTTCCATCCGGTACCAGATGTGGCGTCCTGCCCGTACCTCGCGAGACTTCCGGTCTCTTCACAACACTGGGAACGAGCACATGAACGAGCGATCGGACCGCCACCACCCGACCGACGCCGGGCCGGCCGTCATCGACCTCAACGCCGATCTCGGGGAGGGCTTCGGCCGGTGGACCCTGACCGACGACGAGGCCCTGCTCGACGTCGTGACGAGCGCCAACGTCGCCTGCGGCTTCCACGCCGGCGATCCTTCGATCATGAGGAGGGTCTGCTCCCTCGCGGCCGAACGCGGGGTACGCATCGGCGCGCAGGTCTCCTACCGCGACCTGGCCGGATTCGGGCGCCGGGCGATCGACATGGCGCCCGACGAACTCGCCGACGAGGTGACGTACCAGATCGGCGCACTCGAGGTGTTCGCCCGCGCGGCCGGCTCCCGGGTGACCTACGTCAAGCCGCACGGAGCCCTGTACAACCGCGTGGTCACCGACGAGGAACAGGCCGCGGCCGTCATCGAGGGCATCCGCCGGGCCGACGTGTCGCTGCCGGTCCTGGGCCTGACCGGTTCCGCGCTGCACCGCGCCGCCGAGGCCGCCGGGTCGCCGACGGTCAAGGAGGCGTTCGCCGACCGCGCCTACACGGCCGCCGGCACTCTGGTGTCGCGCCGGGAGCCTGGGGCCGTCCGCCACGACGAGGAGGAGGTCGTCGCACGTTCGGTACGGATGGCGCGTGAGCGTCTGGTGGTCGCGATCACCGGTGAGCTCGTACCGGTCGACGCCCGGTCGCTCTGCGTCCACGGTGACACGCCGTCCGCGGCCCGCCTGGCTCGCCGGATCCGTACGGCGCTGTCCGAGGCCGGCATCACGGTGGAGCCGTTCGCGTGAGGGTGATGAGGATGGGCCCGCGCGCCCTGCTGGTGGAGGTCGGCTCCGACCGCGAGGTGCAGGCCCTGCATGCCGAGGTGATCCGGCGGCGTGCCACCGGCGCGATGCCTCCCGTCCGTGAGGTCGTCCCGGCCGCCCGCACCGTCCTCCTCGACGGCCTCGACGACCCGGGCGCGCTCGCACGAGAGATCACCGGCTGGCACGTCCCCGACCAGGCCCCCGGCGACGGAGCCCTGGTCGAGGTGCCCACCCGATACGACGGAGCCGACCTCGCGGACGTCGCCGCACATTGGCGGATGTCGGCGGCCGAGGTGGTCCAGATCCACTCCTCCGTGGAGTTCCGGGTGGCCTTCTGCGGGTTCGCCCCCGGGTTCGGTTACCTGACCGGGCTGCCCGGACGCTACGACATGCCACGTCTGGCCACGCCGCGCTCGGCGGTGCCCGCGGGGTCGGTCGCACTGGCCGGACCGTACACGGGCGTCTACCCGCGCTCGTCGCCGGGCGGCTGGCGGCTCATCGGCCGCACCGACCTGGTGCTGTGGGATCCGGCCCGCGAGCCCGCCGCCCTGTTCACCCCGGGCACGCGGGTACGTTTCGTACCCCTGGCCCAATGACCGAGAACCCCAGGCACGCGGATACGCCTCGTGCCCGTCGACCGGTGATCGAGGTCGTCCGGGCGGGGGCGCTGACCACCGTTCAGGACCTCGGACGACACGGCCTCGCCCACCTCGGCGTACCGCGCTCCGGCGCGCTCGACGAACCGGCGCACCGGCTCGCCAACCGGCTCGTCGGCAACCTGGAGTCGGCCGCCACTCTGGAGACGACGCTCACCGGCACCGCCGTACGGCTGCACGCGGCGGCCACCGTCGCGGTGACGGGAGCCCCCGCGCCGGTACGGATCGACGGCCGCCCGGCCGCCTGGGGCGCCCCCGTCCATGTGCCCGCGGGCGCGGTTCTCGACGTGGGAACGGCCACCCACGGACTGCGCAGTTATGTCGCCTTCTCCGGCGGCATCGAGGTCTCCCCCGTTCTCGGCAGCCGCTCCACCGATCTGCTCTCCGGCCTCGGCCCGTCCCCCTTGTCCAACGGCGACCGGCTCCCACTCGGCCGGCGAAACGCGACTATAAGTGCTCCCCGCGCACGCGGGGATGGTCCGGGTCAGGCCTGAACTCGGCGCATTACGCGGTGTGCTCCCCGCGCACGCGGGGATGGTCCCGGGCCCCGCTGCGAGAGCGGCGTCC